>NZ_JBFUKP010000012.1:0-158863 GCF_056400765.1 Ramlibacter sp. P4_H7 | reverse complement strand
CCGGCGGGTGCGTGCCACGTCCGGCGCCGGAGCGGGACCCGGCGCGTCGATCGCCCGCCGCGGACGGCGCGGGGGCCCTGGAGCCGCCCTTGAGGCTGCGGCGCAGCAGTTCCGTCAGGTCGATGACGTCTGCGCCTTGCGGCTCGGGCGACTCCTCGAGCGGCTCCACGGTCGCTGTGTCGCCGGCCTTGGCCTTCCTTTCCACCAGCTTCATGATGGCGTCGTGGAAGTTGTCGCGGAATTCCGTGGCGCTCCAGCGGCCGCCCATGTCCTCGATGAGGGTCCTGGCCATCCTGAGTTCGGCCTCCTTGAGGCCCGCCTTGCCACTCGCGGGCAGCGGCAGGTCGTCCCACGCGCGGATCTCCCCGCCCCAGCGCAGCAGGTTGAGCACCAGGGCCGGCCCGCAGGGCAGGACCACCGCGAGGTGCTGCTTGGCGTGGATGACGACCCGGGCGAGGCCCGCCTTGCCGGTCTCCCGGAGCGCCTCGCGCAGCAGCGCGTAGACCTTCTCGCCCTTGTTGACCGGGGCGGTGTAGTAGGGCTTTTCCAGGTACACGAAAGGCACCTCGTCGACGTCGACGAAAGCCTCGATCTCGATGGTCTGGGTCGTGCGCGGATAGGCCTCGGCGATTTCCTCGGCGGACAGCACGACGTAGTTGCCCTTGCCGTGGGCGATGCCCTTGACGATGTCGTCGCTGGCGATCTCCCGGCCCGTGCGCTTGTTGATGCGCTTGTAGCCCACCGGGTCCAGGGTCCGCCGGTCCAGCCAGTCGAAGTCGGCGTCGCTTTCCTCCGTCGCGGAGTACAGGCCGATCGGGATGTGCACCAGCCCGAAGGTGATCGCGCCTTTCCACAGCGCGCGCGTCGATGTCCTGGCCATGCCCTTCGTGTCTGCCATGGGGTCCTGGGAGATGTTCCAGGCAGTGTGCGAAGCGGTGCACGGCCGTCCTGTCGGACGCTCCCCGCCTGTGCTGTAGGCCCCCGTCGATACAGCGGAGCCGGGGTGGCCGGGCCGTGGCGCGGTCCTGGCCGGAAGGATGGTGCGCAGTGCGCCGCCCGAGGGGCGGAGGCGGGCAGGCGTTTCAAAATGCAAAACGGCCGCCGTGGGCAGCCGTTCGCGGGTGGGGCGCCCGGTTCGCCCGGGCGGTTCAGGGCCGTGGCCCTGCAGGCTCAGCTGGCGCGC
Source organism: Ramlibacter sp. P4_H7 (assembly GCF_056400765.1). NCBI lineage: Bacteria > Pseudomonadati > Pseudomonadota > Betaproteobacteria > Burkholderiales > Comamonadaceae > Ramlibacter > Ramlibacter sp. P4_H7. Next base: position 157,680 of record NZ_JBFUKP010000012.1, on the reverse strand, counting down.
GGGGCGTCGGAGCTGCCGCTGGCGCGGGCGTGGCGCTTCTTGCCGGCGGCGCGGGCTTCCTCGCTCGTGAACTCGTGGGCGTGGCCGCTCTGGTGGGCGGCGCGGCCGCCCAGGCTGGCGATCTCGCGCTGGCGCTGCGGGTCCATTGCAGCAAAACCGCGCAGGGACTTCTTGGGAGAGGAGGGCTTGACGTTGTCGGTGTCGTGGGCGGTTTGGGAATCCATGGGGTCCTCGTCTAGGTTGGTCTGCGAACAGAGGGGCAGGCGCCCGGTGTTCAGGGGTGCGCTGCCATCTGAGGGGCGTCAGGTCAACGCAACGGCAGAGTCTGTGCGGTTTGCATGAGGTGGTTTGTAGGACGATGCCCATAGCTGTGTCGGCGGTCTCCTTCCCGCGCGCGCGATGCACCGGAAGCGTGTTCTAGACTCGCTGCATGACAACGGAGACATTCGCGGGCGCCGCGCCGTCCGCGGAGGCGCGCTGGGTGGAGGGAGAACTCGTTCGCAGCTTCATGCGGACGCAAAAGCACACCCAGTGGCTGGGGCTCCTGCTCGCCGGCGTGATCGCGGCCGTCCTGTGGGGCGACGTCCCACCCGGGTTGATGGCGGCGTGGATCGCCGCCGGCCTGGCGGTCGCCGGGGCACGCATGCGCATCCTGCATCGCTACCAGCAGCAGGTGCAGCCGTTCGGAACGGACGAACACCTGGCCTTCTTCCGGCGCCATCGCCTGGTCTGGGTGTCCAGCGCCATGGTCTGGGGGCTTGCCACGCTGCTGTACTTCGACCGGTCCTCGCTGGCGGACCAGTTCGTCTGCTGGCTGGCGATGGCGGGGGTGGGGATGTTCTCCATGAACAGCTTCTCCAGCCAGCTCGGGACGATGCGCGCCTACCTGGACACCCTGGCCGCCACGGCGCTGGCCGTCGTGGCGTGGCGCATGGGGGTGGAGCTGCGCCTGCAGGGGCCGGCCTACCACTGGTGGCTGGTGCTGATGCTGCTGTTGTTCTGGCAGCTGCTGCGGCAGGCGGGGCAACGGCTGCACCAGACCCACCGCCGCAACTTCGAACTGCAGTTCCGCAACGCGCAGCTGATCGAGTCGCTGACGCGGCAGACGCAGGCGGCGCTGGATGCGGTGGAAATCAAGAACCGTTTCCTCGCGAGCGCGGCGCACGACATCCGCCAGCCGGTGCACGCGCTGGGCCTGTACGCGGACTGGCTCGGCACGGAACCCGAACTGGTGCACGAACTGGTGCCCAAGATCGTGGAGTCCACCCGGGCGGTCAACCAGCTGTTCGACTCGCTGTTCGACCTGGCACGGCTGGACGGCGGCAAGGTGCGGCTGAACATCGAGCGCGTGGACGTCGCCAAGCTGCTGCGTGACCTGGAAGTGCAGTACCGCCCCCTGTGCCAGTCCAAGGGGCTGGAGTTCCGCCTGCACGTGCGTCCCGGCACGGCGGTGTCGGACCCGATCCTGCTGCAGCGGATCGTGGGCAACCTGATCTCCAACGCGGTGCGGTACACGCAAAAGGGCGGCATCCTGGTGGCCTCCCGGGACACCCGCGACGGACTGCGCCTGGAGATCTGGGACACCGGCGTGGGCATCGCGCCGGTGCACCACCACGAGATCTTCCGGGAGTTCTACAAGGTGCCGACGCACGCCGGCACCGCCGACGGCTTCGGGCTGGGCCTGTACATCGTGGCCCGGCTGACGCACATCCTGGGCCATCCGCTCACGCTGAAGTCGCGGGTCGGCCGCGGCACCGTGTTTCGCCTCACGCTCCAGCCCACGGATGCCCGTGCGGCCAGCGAGCGCGCCCTGGCCTCCGTTGCGCAGATGCTGCCCGGGCGGACCGCCGCAGTCGGCGCGTCCGGCGGGCAGGGAAGCTAATTCCCGAAGGCGAGCGTCAGTTGCCCAGCAGGCCGTGCATGCGGGCGTAGTGGATGGTCTGCGTGCGGCTCTTCACGCCGAGCCGGCGGAACAGCCGCCACAGGTGGACCTTCACCGTGTGCTCGCTGATGCCCAGTTCGTCCGCGATCTCGCGGTTGGACAATCCCCGATCGAGCATCACGATCAGCTGCTTCTGGCGCTTCGACAGCTTGTTGTCGGTGGCCGCGAGTTCCTCGAACTGGCCATCGGCGGTCATGAGCGCGCGCAGCGCATTGCCGATCTCCTGGCCGCCGGACGACTTCTCGATGTAGATGTCGGCGCCCGCCTCGATGCACGTTTCCTCTGCATCCGCGGCAGGCGAGGCGGACAGCACCGCCAGCGGCGTTTCCGGAAAGCGCTTCTTCAGATCCTGCACGCCGGAGGCCCCCGTGGTGTCCGGCAGCTTGAGATCGAGCGTGATCAGGTCGGGTGTTCCATGCTGCTGCACGGCGGCGTTGACGGCGCCGATGCGATCGAGTTCCACGACGTTGGCACCGGGACGGATGCGGCGGAGGAGCATCACGACGGCTTCACGCATCAGCGGATGGTCGTCGATGACGTACAGATTCATGGTTTTGGACAAGACTTCTTCCAAGGAAATGAGCTGGAAGCATACCGTTTCACCATGAGGCAGTCTGTGCTAACTCCTTAGTTTTCCGTGTCAGCCAATTCGCGAAGAGCTTGCACCACCTGTTGGGCGGCAATCCCTTCTGCCAACTGGCCTTGTCCGGCGGGAAGGGCTTTTTCCGCCTTCATGGCGGCCACGCACTGTCCCGCTTCGCGCGGAGAAGCGAAGCCCTTGCTCTGAACCAGCAAGCGCCCCTGCGCGTCGACGAACTTGAAGTAGAACAAACCGTCGGCTTCGCGGTATTGCTTGAAGCTCGGAATGCTCGTTTTCCTGTCCTTCTTCGCAGCGATCGCGACGGTCGCGAGGTTGCGCAGGCCGACGGCATCGCGCAGGGCGCGCAGCAACGGAGTGGCGCGCGCGCGCGCCTTGGCGGCGCCCGCCTGCAGCACGGACTCGAGTTCCTGCGGATGGCTCACCAGGTGCTCGTAGCGCGCGCGCATGGGGGCGATCTCGCTGTCGATGCGCTCGAACAGCATCTGCTTGGCGTCGGCCCAGGAAATTCCCGCGGCATAGAGCTGGCGCAGCTTCTGCGTTTCCTCGGCGGAGGCGAAGGCCTGGTAGATCTGGAACAGCGCGGAGCCTTCCACGTCCTTGGGCTCGCCGGGCGCGCGCGAGTCGGTGATGATCGCGAAGATCGACTTCCGCACCTGCTCGCGCGGCGCGAACAGGCCGATCACGTTGTCGTAGCTCTTGCTCATCTTGCGGCCGTCGAGGCCGGGCAGCAGCGCCACCGATTCATCGACCTGCGCCTCGGGCAGCACGAGGTGCTCGCCATAGAGGTGGTTGAAGCTCTGCGCCATGTCGCGCGCCATCTCGATGTGCTGGATCTGGTCGCGTCCCACCGGGATCCGGTGCGCCTTGAACATCAGGATGTCGGCGGCCATCAGCACCGGGTACATGAACAGGCCCATCGTCACTTCGGCATCGACGTCGAGTCCGGCCGCCGTGTTCTTGTCGACCTGCGCCTTGTATGCATGCGCGCGATTGAGCACGCCCTTGCCGGTGACGCACGTGAGCAGCCAGGTCAGCTCGGTGATCTCGGGGATGTCGGACTGCCGGTAGAAGAACACCTGCTGCGGATCGAGGCCGGCGGCCAGCCAGCATGCGGCGATCTCCAGCGTCGAGCGCTGGATGCGCGCGGGCTCGTCGCACTTGATCAGCGCGTGGTAGTCGGCGAGGAAGTAGAAGTTCTCGGTGCCGGTGCGGCGGCTGGCCTGGACGGCGGGCCGGATCGCCCCGACGTAGTTGCCCAGGTGCGGCGTGCCGGTGGTGGTGATGCCGGTGAGATAGCGGACGACAGGAGCGCTCATGCTTTCAGGTCAGCAGGAATTTCAGGGGGGACAGCAGCACGCCCAGCGCGCGATAGCCGAAGCCGATCAGCGGGCTGAGCCACATCGAGCTGACGATCCCGGCGATGACGAGGCCCATGACGATGAAGAAGCCATAGGGCTCGATGCGCGAGAACGCATAGGCCTGGCGCGCGGGCAGGAGGCCCATCACCACGCGGCCGCCATCGAGGGGCGGCAGCGGAAACAGGTTGAAGGCCCACATCACCAGGTTCACCAGCACGCCCGCCCGCGCCATCTCGAGGAAAAAGCGTTCGTCCAGGCCGCCGGCGGCCAGCAGCGTGTACGTCACCGCCCACACGATGGCCTGGGCGAAATTGGAGGCGGGCCCCGCGAGCGCGACCCACACCATGTCGCGCTTGGGTCGGCGCAGGTGGCCGAAGTTCACCGGCACCGGCTTCGCGTAGCCGAACAGGAACGCGCCCGAGGTGGCGAAGTACAGCATCAGCGGCATCAGGATGGTGCCGACCGGGTCGATGTGCTTCAGCGGGTTGAGGGTGACGCGGCCCATCATGTAGGCGGTGTCGTCCCCGAAATAGCGTGCGACGTACCCGTGGGCCGCCTCATGGATGGTGATCGCGAAGAGCACCGGCAGCGCGTAGATCAGGACCGTCTGGATCAGGTTGTTGAATTCCACCCGGCCATTGTCTCAGACCGTTTCACAACCCGAGCAGCGAAGCGTCGCCGCGGCCCTGCCGCACCAGCACCGCGTCGCCGCCGGTCCCCATGGGCGTGAGGTCCACCACCGTGGTGGGCTGGTCGCGGCAGGGCCCGGCGCCGATGACGGCATCCAGCAGCTTCTGGAAGCGCTCGCGGATCAGGTCCGGGTCGTTCAGCGGCTCGGTTTCGTTGGGACCGATCAGCGTGGTGGAAAGCAGCGGCCCGCCGTGCAGTTCCAGCAGCTGCTGCAGCACCACGTGGTCCGGCACGCGCAGGCCGATGGTCTTGCGCTGCGGGTGGCTCACGCGCCGCGGCACCTCGCGCGTGGCGTCCAGGATGAAGGTGAAGGGCCCGGGCGTCACCGACTTGAGCAGACGGTACTGCTTGTTGTCGACGCGCGCGTAGTTCGCCACCTCGCTGAGGTCGCGGCACAGCAGCGTCAGGTGGTATTTCTCGTCGACCCGGCGGATCTGGCGCAGGCGATCGGCCGCCGCCTTGTCGTCCAGGTGGCAGGCGATCGCGTAGCTGGAATCGGTCGGCACGGCGACCACGCCGCCGCCATCGATGATGGCCACGGCCTGCTTCAGCAGGCGCGGCTGCGGGTTGTCCGGATGCAGTTCGAAGTACTGGGCCATGGTTCAGGCGGCCAGGCGCCGCTCGCGCACCGTCAACCAGGCCCCCGCGGCGCCGCACACCGCGATCATCACGATGCCCACGAGCGAGAGGTGGTCCGGGACATGCGAGAACACGAACAGGCCGCCCAGCATCGCGAAGCCGATCTGGCTGTAGAGGTACGGCGTGAGCGTCGCCGCCGGGGCGCGATAGTACGCCAGGATCAGCATGAAGTGGCCCACCGTCGCGGTGAGGCCCATGAAGCCGAGGCCGGCCCATAGCCAGGGATCGGGCAAGGCGGTCCAGACGAAGGGCAGCGCCAGCGAGGACAGCAGCGTGCCGGTCCAGCCCGTGTAGAGGTGCATGGTGACGGGATCCTCGGTGCGCGCCAGCTTGCTGGTGAGCACCTGGAACCATGAGTTGCTGGCCACCAGCGCGATCGGCAGCAGGCTGGTCCAGCCGAAGCTGCTGCCGCCAGGCCGGATGATGATCAGCGTGCCGGCGAAGCCGCCGGCCACCAGCAGCCAGCGCAGGAGCGAGACCTGTTCCTTCAGCAGGGTGGCGGCCAGCAGCGTGATCACCAGGGGCGTGATCATCACGATGGCGGTGAACTCGCCCACCGGCATGTAGCGCAGGCTCAGGAAGGCCAGCAGCGAGCTGGTGAGCAGCAGCAGCCCGCGCAGCAGCTGCCACGGCAGGTGGTGCGTGCGCCAGATGGCCCAGCCCCGCTGGGGCAGCACGATCGCGGTGGTGGCCACGGCCTGGAACATGTAGCGGAACCACAGCGCCATCAGCAGCGGCACCGAGGCGCTGACGTACTTGGTGGTGGTGTCCAGGGCCGCGAAGCAGGCGCTGGCGGCGACCACCAGCGCGATGCCCGCCAGGGCGTGCGGCTTGCGAAGCGGCAGGGCCGCCGTACCGCCGCTCACCGGATCCGGTCGGCCAGCAGTTCCCAGACGGGAGTGAGTTCTCCCGGCAGGTAGGGCAGCCGGCCCAGGTCGGTGTGGCTTTCGTCGGGGCTGTGGAAATCGCTGCCGCGCGAGGCCGCCAGGCCGAACTCGCGCGCCGTCTCGGCATACCGCACGTATTCCGCCGCGGTGTGGCTGCCGGTGACCACCTCCACCGCGCGCCCGCCGTGCGCCTTGAACTCGGTGAACAGGGCGTATTCCTCGTTGGCGGTGAACTTGTAGCGCGCCGGGTGCGCGATCACCGCCATGCCGCCGGCGTCGGTGATCCATTGCACGGCGTGCTTCAGCGAAGCCCAGCGGTGCGGCACGTAGCCCGGCTTGCCTTCGGTGAGGTAACGGCGGAACACCTCGTTGGTGTCCTTGCACACGCCGGTTTCCACCAGGAAACGCGCGAAGTGCGTGCGCGAGATCAGTTCCGGGTTGCCGACGTACTTGACCGCGCCCTCGTAGGCGTCCTGGATGCCGACCTGCGCGAGGCCCGCGGCGATCTCCCTCGCCCGCTGCTCGCGGCCGCCGCGCGTCTCCTCGAGGCCGCGCTTCATCTGCGGATCGTCAGGATCGAAGCCCAGCCCGACGATGTGCACCGTCTCGTCCGCGAAGGTGACGGAGATCTCCGTCCCCGTCAGGTAGTGCATGCCGTGCGCGTGCGCGGCTTCCGCGGCGCGATGCTGCCCGCCGATTTCGTCGTGGTCGGTCAGCGCCCAGAGCTCGACGCCGTTGGCGGCAGCGCGCGCCGCCAGCACCTCGGGTTCGAGCGTGCCGTCGGACACCACGGAGTGGCAGTGGAGATCGGCATTGAGGATGGACACGCCCCGATTCTAGGCGGGGGGGTGCGCGCGCGCTCGCGCAGGGTCAATTGAGCGCGCCGGCTTCCTTGCGGATGTCGTGGTGCGTGGACAGGGCGCACGCGATCGCGATCTCCAGTCCGCGCACGATCTCGTCCAGGCGCATGGAGGGCTGGCCTTGCTCGGGCAGCCAGGGCACGTGGACGAGGCCGCCGCGCACGCCCTCCCAGGCGGGCTGCGCCAGCAGGTGCATCAGTCCGTAGAAGGTCTGGTTGCACACGAAAGTACCCGCGGTCTGCGACACCTCCGCGCGCACGCCCGCGTCGATCAGCCTTTGCAGCATCGCCTTGATGGGCAGGCTGGTGAAATAGGCGGCCGGTCCGCCCGCGACGATCGGCAGGTCGATCGGCCTGGCCCCGACGTTGTCGGGGATGCGCGCGTCGTTCACGTTGATCGCGACCCGCTCCAGCGAGATCGCCGGGCGGCCGCCGGCCTGCCCGGTGCAGATCACCAGGCGGGGCCGGTGCTCTTCCATCAGGGCCTGCAGGCGCTTCAGCGAAGCGCCGAAGACGGTGGGAATCTCCCCTCCCACCACCCGGTGGCCGGCGATCTCGCGGCCGTTGAGGGCATGGATGGCATCCCAGCTCGGGTTGACGGCGCTCCCGCCGAAGGGGTCGAAGCCGGTCACCAAAACGGACATCGGACTACGCACGGCCGGGTTGGGAACGGATAGCATGCTTTCACTCTACAGCAGGAGAACGACATGCGGTGGGAAGGCAACCGGGAATCATCCAACGTCGAAGACGCGCGCTCGGGTGGTGGCGGCGGCTTCGGCATCGGCGGCGGCACAATCGGCATCGGCACGATCGTGATCGCGCTGATCGGCGGGGCGGTGCTCGGCGTGAATCCGCTCACGCTCCTGGGCATCCTCACCGGCGGCGGCGGCGCGCCCGTCACGCAGCAGGCGCCGGCGCACGCACCGCCGGCGAACGACCAGGCCGCGAAGTTCGTCTCCACCGTGCTGGCCGACACCGAAGACGTGTGGACCGACCTGTTCAAGCAGGGCGGCGCCACCTACCACGCGCCGAAGCTGGTGCTGTTCCGCGGCTCGGTGCGCACCGCCTGCGGCGCCGGCCAGGCCGCCATGGGGCCGTTCTACTGCCCGTCGGACCAGAAGGTCTACATCGACCTGAGCTTCTACGAGACCATGAAGAACCGGCTCGGCGCACCGGGCGACTTCGCGCAGGCCTATGTGATCGCGCACGAGGTCGGCCACCACGTGCAGCAGGAACTGGGCATCACCGAGCAGGTGGATCGAGCCCGGGCGCGCGCCTCGCAAGCCCAGGGCAACGCCATGAGCGTGCGGGTCGAACTGCAGGCCGATTGTTTCGCCGGCGTCTGGGCCAACCACGCCCAGAAGGCGCGCAACATCCTGGAGCAGGGCGACATCGAGGAAGCCATGAACGCCGCCCAGAAGATCGGCGACGACGCGCTGCAGGCCAACGCCGGCCGCGCGGTGGTGCCGGAGAGCTTCACCCACGGCTCCAGCGCGCAGCGCCAGCGCTGGTTCATGGCGGGTCTGCAGGGCGGCACCGTGAAGTCCTGCGACACCTTCAACACCCGCAACCTCTAGCCCGTCCAGGGGGCCGCCCAAGGCCGAGCCAGGATTCCTGACTCGGCTTTGGACCATTTTTTGCGGCAGTGCGACAATATGCGGTTGATGCCTGAATCCGCCTTCTCCCACCTTTCGCTCGCCGAGCCCCTGGCCCGGGCCGTGGCTGACATGGGCTACGAGTCCATGACGCCCATCCAGGCGCAAGCCATTCCCGTGGTGCTCGCCGGGCGCGACGTCATGGGGGCCGCCCAGACCGGCACCGGCAAGACGGCCGCCTTCTCCCTGCCGCTGCTGCAGCGGCTGCTGAAGCACGAAAACGCGTCCACCTCGCCGGCGCGGCACCCGGTGCGCGCGCTCGTGCTGCTGCCCACCCGCGAACTCGCGGACCAGGTGGCCCAGCAGATCAAGCTCTATGCCAAGCACACCAACCTGCGCAGCACGGTGGTGTTCGGCGGCATGGACATGAAGCCGCAGACCGCGGAGCTCAAGCGCGGTGTCGAGGTCCTGGTGGCCACGCCGGGGCGGCTGCTGGATCACATCGAGGCGAAGAACGCGGTCCTGAACCAGGTCGAGTACGTGGTGCTGGACGAGGCGGACCGCATGCTGGACATCGGCTTCCTGCCCGACCTGCAGCGCATCCTGTCGTACCTGCCCAAGCAGCGCACGACGCTGCTGTTCTCGGCGACCTTCTCCCCCGAGATCAAGCGCCTGGCCAACAGCTACCTGCAGGAGCCGGTGACCATCGAGGTGTCGCGGCCCAACACGACCGCGTCCACCGTCGAACAGCATTTCTACAGCGTGACGGACGACGACAAGCGCCGGGCCGTTCGCCAGATCGTGCGCCAGCGCGGCATCAACCAGGCTTTCGTGTTCGTCAACAGCAAGCTGGGCTGCGCCAGGCTGGCCCGTTCGCTGGAGCGCGAGGGTCTCAACACCACGGCGCTGCACGGCGACAAGAGCCAGGACGAGCGCCTGAAGGCGCTGGACGCCTTCAAGAAGGGCGAGGTCGACCTGCTGGTGGCCACCGACGTGGCGGCCCGCGGCCTGGACATCAAGGACGTGCCGGCGGTGTTCAACTTCGACGTGCCGTTCAATGCCGAGGACTACATCCACCGGATCGGACGCACCGGCCGGGCCGGCGCATCGGGTCTCGCCGTGACGCTGGTGTCGCCCAGCGACACGCGCCTGATGGCGGACCTGGAAAAACTGCTGAAGCGCAAGATCGAGATCGAGCCGCTGGAGTTCGACGACGAGCGCCCCCGCGGCCGCATCAACGACGGCCGCCGCGCCTGGCGCGAGCAGGGCGACGAGGACGATCGCCCCGTGCGCTCGGACGACCGCCCGGCGCGCTTCGACGACCGCCGTCGCGATTCGCGTCCGGCGCCCGCCTCGAAGGATCCCTTCTTCGACCAGCCCTACGAGGCCTCCCCGCGCGAGCAGGCGCCGGCCTGGGACGGCAACAAGCCGGCCAGCACGCGCATCTCGGCCAACATCAAGCCCAAGCGCAAGGTCGCCGCGCTGTTCAAGTCCGAGCAGTAGGCCTCATTCGCGGCCGGGAGCCTGCGCCTGCTCGCAGGGCTCCTGGACCAGTTCATGGCGTCCATCTTCGGCGAGCTTCAGCGCGCTGAGGCAGCCTCCCCACACGCATCCGGTGTCCAGCGCGATCAGGTCGGCTCGGCGCAGGTAGCCCAGCGTGGACCAGTGGCCGAAGGCGATGGGGATGCCGGCGGTCCGCCGTCCCGGCACGTCGAACCAGGGCAGCATCCCCGGCGGCGCCTGGTCGATGCCGCCCGATGCCTTGTGGTCCATCACGCCCTGCGGCGTGCAAAAGCGCAGCCGCGTCAGGGCATTGACGATCACCCGCAGCCGGTCCGCGCCGGCCAGGCCGTCCTCCCAGTGGTCCGGGTGGTTGCCCCACATGTGCGCCAGGAAGCCGTCCGGAGACGGTCCGCGCAGCACCGCTTCCACTTCCGCGCCCAGCGCGAGAACCTGCTGGTCATCCCATTGCGGCAACACGCCGCCGTGCACCATCAGGATGCCGTGCGCCTGCAACGCCATGGAACGGTGGCGCAGCCAGTCCAGCATCGCCTCGCGATCCGGCGCCTGCAGGATGTCGTCCATGGTGTCGTTGCGATGCGGCGCCCGGTGGCCGTGGGCCACGGCCAGCAGGCTCAGGTCGTGGTTGCCCAGGAGGCAGCGGGCCGCGTCGCCGTACGCCATCAGGCGGCGCAGCACGGCGGCCGACGACGGGCCGCGGTTCACGAGGTCGCCCAGCAGGTAGAGCGTGTCGCGGCTGGCCGAGAAACCGATCTTCGCGAGCAGGCGTCCCAGCGGTGCGTCGCAGCCCTGCAGGTCGCCGATGAGGTAGTGCGCCATGTCAGCGCTGCGAGCGGTAAGGCGTGCTCGAACGCGTGACGCTGTCCGCCCAGGACGGCTGGTACAGCTCCAGCATGCGGGCCACCGAGCGCAGCGCCAGCGGCGTCGCCAGCACCGGACCGAGGATGATCCGCCGCACCATCTGCTCCAGCCGCGGTCCCTGCTCGCCGCGGCCCAGCGCTTCGGTGGTGAAGCGCAGGCGCGGCTCGATGCCGCGCGGGCCGATGGCATAGTGCAGCTGCTGCTGGAACAGGCCTTCGCGGTCGTTCTCGCGCAGGTACACGATGCGCCACTCGCGCTCCTCGTGGAAGCCGCGGTGCTTGGTGAACAGGGCGAACAGCTTGATGCGCTCGAACAGCGCATCGGCGGCCGGCTTCATGTCCGCCTCGCTGCAGCCCAGGCGCTGCAGGGTGATCGCGAACCGCTGCAGCTTCTCCTCCATCCACGCCTCGCTCGCCTCGTACGACAGGTACTGCACCTGGCGCACCAGCAGCGGCGAGCGGGCCGCCAGCAGCGGGCCCATGTCGAACACGATGGCCACGCCGTTGCCGTCGCCGCCGTAACCGCGCCACATCGACAGCAGCCCGTCGTCGCCGATCTCGTCGTCGTGCTCGGAACAGCTGAACACGTACACGTCGAAGGCGGAGTCGCTGTCGAAGGTGGTGTAGAGGTCGTCGAACGCGTCGAGCAGCGCGTTGTAGTGCGCCGGCGCGCAGGCTTCGCGCAGTCCCGCGTGGCTGCGCACCGCATGCAGCCCCAGGTTCATGCCATAGCGCAGCTCGTCCACGTCGTTCATGTACAGCGGGTTGGAAAACCAGATCTCGCCGGTCTGCGCGATGCGCTCCAGGGTGGAGATGGAGGTGTAGTGGGCCAGCAGCGGCAGGGCTCCCTGGGTGGGCTCGCGCTGCATGTCGGACCAGAGGACGCGGTCCAGGTTGTCTTCGAGCGGCATGCGTTGCAGTAAAGTGCGGTGCTTGCGATTCTGTCCCGATTCATGGATTTCCTGCTGATCGCGCTGCTGACGCTGCTCAACGGCCTGTTCGCCATGTCCGAAATGGCGCTGGCCTCGACCCGGCGGGCGCGGCTGGCGGCGATGGCCGAGGCCGGCGACGGCGGCGCCGAGGCCGCGCTCCGGCTGCTGGAACAGCCCACGCAGTTCCTCTCGACGGTGCAGGTGGGCATCACCTCCATCGGCGTCATCAACGGCATCATCGGCGAGGCAGCCTTCAGCGACGGCCTGGCGGCCTGGCTGCGCACGGTGGGCGTGCCGCCCCGCTTTTCCGCGGTGACCGCGACGGCGATCGTCGTGGCGATCATCACGTACATCACGATCATCTTCGGCGAGCTGGTGCCCAAGCGCATCGGCCAGATCTATCCGGAGCAGATCGCGCGCTGGGTCTCGCGGCCCATGCGCTGGCTGTCGCGCGCGGCCGGTCCCTTCGTCAAGCTGCTGTCCGCGTCCACCCAGGCGATCCTGAAGCTGCTGGCCATCGACACCCGCGCCCGCATGATGACCGAGGAAGAGATCGCCCACAGCCTGGAAGAAGGGGTCGAGGCCGGCGTGATCGAGCAGCACGAGCACCAGATGGTGCGCAACGTGTTCCACCTGGACGACCGGCCGCTGACCTCCATGATGGTGCCGCGCACCGAAGTGCAGTGGCTCGACGGGGCCACCAGCGTGCGCGAGGCGCTGAAGAAGGCCGGCGAGGGCGAGGCGCACTCCTGGTATCCCGTGGCCCGCGGATCGATGGATGACGTGCTGGGCGTCATCAGCGTGTCGCGCCTGATCTCGCTGGGCCCCGCGCACGACGGCCCGATCGAACCGCACGTGGTGCCCGCGCCCTTCGTTCCGGAGACGCTCTCCGGCATGGAGCTGCTGGAGCAGTTCCGCATCCAGTCCGCGCGGCTGGTGTTCGTGGTCGACGAATACGGCGTGGTGCAGGGGCTGCTGACGCCGCACGACCTGCTGGAGGCGATCACGGGCGAACTGCAGCCGGCCGAAGACACCGAGGCCTGGGCTACGCAGCGCGAGGACGGCTCCTGGCTGCTCGATGGACTGATGCCGGTCTCCGAGTTGAAGGCGCGGCTGGACATCCGCGAGCTGCCGGAGGAGGACAAGGGCCGCTACAACACGCTGGCGGGGCTGCTGATGGCGGTGTCGGGTCGCTTGCCGGCGCCCGGCGAGCGCATCGACTGCGGCGAATGGGTGTTCGAGGTGGTGGACCTGGACGGCCGGCGCATCGACAAGGTGCTGGCCGAGGCCGTTCCCGAGCCGGCCGACGCGGCAGCCGGCGACTGAGCGCCTCAGAGGGTCGCGGCGCCCTCGGCGGCGAAGCTCGCGGGGTCGATCACCTCGACGGCGCCATCGCGCACCAGCTGCGCCAGCAGGCGGTCCAGGCGGCGCGGCGCAATGCCGCCGCGTTCCACCAGCCAGCGGCGGCTGACCGGCTGGCTGCTCATCACCGACAGCATGCGGTAGATCTCGGCGGTGCGGCCAGCCTCGGGCAGGTCGGGCCAGGACTTCATCCGGAAGATCGGGTCCCCGCTGAAGCGGCGTGGGGGCATGGCGGACCGGGCGGCCGCAAAGGTGCTGGCGGGAACCACTCGCTTGGCACCGAACAGCAGGCGCAGCGACTTCTTGAGCATGCCGACAGTGTGCGCCACGGATGAGCAGGCCGCGCTAGGAGAAAGGGCCGGCGCGGCTAGCTGCTTTCCTTACCCCGCCTGCGACAAGGCGCGGAACGTGGCGATGCCGAGCGCGGTGAGCAGCAGCGAGCCGCTCAGGTGGGCGATGCCCACCAACAAGGCCCAGGCAATGCGGCCGCCTTCCAGGTGCGCGACCACCTCGGCGGAAAAGGTGGAGAAGGTCGTGAGTCCGCCCAGCAGGCCCGTGACGACGAACAGGCGCCACTGCGGCGACAATTCCGGGTGGTGGCCCAGCCAAGCGACGGCGATGCCCACGGCGTAACCGCCGATCAGGTTGGCCGCCAGCGTGCCCAGGGGCAGCGCCGGCAGGATCGGGTTCAGCCGAACCGCCAGCATCCAGCGCAGCACTGCGCCGAGCGAGGCGCCGGCGCTGATGGCCGCCACCGACAGCAGCGTGGCCGTGCCGTTCAAGCCTCTTTGTCCCCCGCGACGCGGTAGCCGACGCCCCGCACCGTCTCGATGAAGTTCTCGCCCAGCTTACGGCGCAGATGGTGCACGTGCACTTCCACCGCGCCGCCGTCGCCGACCCGGTTGCCGGTGCGGGCCTGGATGTCCGCGCGGGTCAGGGTCTTGGGCCGGTCCTCCAGCAGCGCCAGCGCCACGGCGAATTCCTGTTCCGTCAGCTCGACGGTCACGCCGGCGCGCTGCACGAAGCGGCTGTTGGGGTCCAGCACGAGGTCGCGGTAGCACATCTGGCCGGCCGCAAGGGTGGTGCGCCGGCGCAGCAGCGCGCGCATCACCGCGCCGACTTCTTCCAGGTGCACCGGCTTGATGACGTAGCCGTCGGCGCCGAGGTCGAGAGCGGTCAGGCGCGAGCGCAGCTGCGAACGCGCCGAGATCACCAGCACCGGCGTCTTGGGGTCGGGCAACTCGTTGGCGCTGGAGCGGCGGATCTTCTGCAGCAGGTCGGTGCCTTCGCCGTCCGGCAGGCTCAGGTCCAGCAGCAGGAAGTCGTAGGGGCGGCCGCGCAGGGCCTGCCAGGCGCTCTCGAGGTGGTCGCAGCTGTCGACATCCCACTGCTGGCGGCGCACGAGGCCGGCCAGTGCGGCGACGGTGGTGGGGTCATCCTCGACGATCAGGACACGGGTCATGCTCATCCCTGGGTAATGCCCAGAGGATAGTGCATGACGCTTGCGCCATGCGGTCGCGCAAGCGGCAGAGGCCGCACGCGCGCCGATCTCAGGCGGACAGTTCGGGCTTCAGTTCGCGCGCCGGGATGATGCCCTGGTCGCCGTCCTCGTACACGAGGTAGGCGGCGTTGCCCATCATGCGCCAGCAGGCCTGGTAGCGCTGGCCCTGGAATACGGCGGAAGCATGGTGGAACTGGGCCGCCATGCCCGGTTCGAGGCGGCTGAGGACGAGCTCGCTCTTGCAGGCTTCCTCGGACAGCCGGACGGAGTCGTCGCCCTGGCGGGCGATCAGGTCCTGGGCGAACGAGGGCGCCACGGCGAAGGCGGTGAGGGCGGCACAGAACACGGCGGCTTTCATCACGAATCTCCAGCGGATGAGCGCAACTGCAGGTTCGGGATGAGCACTGAAGGTCTGCGCTGTGGAGCCATCGTGGGGGCGCGGCCGGCCGAGCCCTGTAGGACGGGCGGCGCGGCCACCGTCCGCCAAGTCCCAGAGGCAAGCGCGGCGGCACGGAAGCCCAGCCGCCGCGCGCCTCTTACGTCGGGTCGACCGCCAGCGCGCCGCGCCGGATCTGGTCGCGCTCCAGCGATTCGAACAGGGCCTTGAAGTTGCCCTCGCCGAAGCCGTCGTCCCCCTCGCGCTGGATGAATTCGAAGAACACCGGTCCCAGCAGCGTTTCCGAAAAGATCTGCAGCAGCAGCCGGCGCTGGCCGCCGGACCCGGAGGGCGCGCCACCGGCGGGGTCGGTCGTCGACCCGTCGAGCAGGATGCCGCGCGCCTGCAGTTCCGCTACGGGCTGGCCGTGGCCCCGCAGGCGCTCTTCCAGCATCTCGTAGTAGACGTCGTTGGGCGCGGTCATCAGCGGGATGCCGGCCATCTGCAGTTCGTCCACCGTGCGCAGCAGGTCGTCGGTGAGCAGGGCGACGTGCTGGATGCCCTCGCCGCTGAACTTCATCAGGAATTCCTCGATCTGGCCCGAGCCGCGCGAGGACTCCTCGTTCAGCGGGATGCGGATCTTGCCGTCGGGGGCGGTCATCGCCTTCGAGGTGAGCCCCGTGTATTCGCCCTGGATGTCGAAGTAGCGGATCTCGCGGAAGTTGAACAGCTTCTCGTAGAACGCCGCCCAGTGCGCCATGCGGCCGCGGTAGACGTTGTGCGTCAGGTGGTCCAGCACCTTCAGGCCGACGCCGCGCGGATGCCGGTTCACGCCCGGCAGGAATTCGAAGTCGATGTCGTAGATCGACTTGCCGTCCTCGAAGCGGTCGATCAGGTACAGCGGCGCGCCGCCGATGCCCTTGATCGCTGGCAGCCTCAGCTCCATCGGCCCCGTGGGGATCTCGATCGGCTGCGCGCCCAGTTCCAGCGCGCGGTTGTACGCCTTGTGGGCGTCCTTCACGCGGAACGCCAGGCCGCAGGCGGACGGCCCGTGTTCGGCCGCGAAGTAGTGCGCCTCGCTGCGCGGTTCGCGATTGACGATGAAGTTGATGTCGCCCTGCCGGTACAGCAGGACGTCCTTGGAACGGTGGCGGGCCACCAGGGAGAAGCCCATCTTCCCGAACAGCGATTCCAGCTGGTTCGGGACGGGGGAAGCGAACTCGACGAACTCGAACCCCATGAGTCCCATGGGGTTGTCGAACAGATCAGCCATGCAAAGCTCCTGCGCGGGGAAAGGGAAGACGACCGGGAGAAGGCGCCGGGACGGCGCCGCGGCTGGGTCAGGCAGGAGGCGCACCGGGGATGCCCCGCACGCTGCGCGCGAGGTGGTCGCCGATGAAGAGTGCGAAGCACATGGGGCGCATTGTCCCCGCTGGGCGAGGAACCGGCAAGCAATCCCCTGACGTGGGTCAATGCCGTTGGCGCGGCGCTGCGTATGCTGCCCTGCCATGGCAGTTGCCTCGCTTTCCCCGCCGCGCAGCTCCCTGCAGGACGACCTGCAGGGGCTGGCCACCGGCACGCTGTTCGCCGCCTTCGGCGTGTTCCTGATGCAGAACGCCGGCCTGGTGCCGGGGGGCACCGTGGGCATCGCGCTGCTGCTGCATTACGCCAGCGGGGTGGACGTCGGCGCGGCGCTGTTCCTGGTCAACCTGCCGTTCTACGTGCTCGCCTGGCTGCGCCTGGGCAAGGCGTTCACGCTGCGCACGGCGCTGGCCGTGAGCGTGCTGTCGCTGCTCTCGTGGTGGCTGCCGAAGGCGATCACGCTGCAGCAGATCGACGGCGTGCTGGCCGCGGTGCTGGGCGGCCTGCTGTGCGGCTCCGGCATGCTGTTCCTGTTCCGGCACGGCGCCAGCCTGGGTGGCCTCAACGTGCTGGTGCTGCGGCTGCACGATCGCTTCGGCTGGTCCACCGGCAAGGTGCAGATGGCCCTCGACGCGCTGATCGTGATCGCCGGCGCCGTGTGGATCGGCGACCTGCGGCGGCTCGCGCTGTCGGTGCTCGCGGTCGCGGCCGTCAACCTGGTGCTGGTCTACAACCACCGCAAGGGACGCTACCACCCGGCGTGAGGGCAGCCACGGCTTCGCGGTTAGCATCCCGGCCATGCGCATCCTGGTGGTCGAAGACGACAAGGTGCTGGCCGACGCGCTCTCGCGCGCCCTGGTGCAGACCGCCCACGCCGTGGACATCGTGTCCACCGGCGAAGAGGCGGACCATGCGCTGGGCCTGGCGATCTACGACCTGGCGATCCTCGACATCGGCCTGCCGGGCCTCAGCGGCCTGGAGGTCCTCAAGCGCCTGCGCGGCCGCCGCTCCACCATGCCGGTGTTGATGCTGACCGCCTTCGACACCATGGAAGACCAGGTGCGCGGGCTGGACCTGGGCGCCGACGACTACCTGTCCAAGCCGTTCGACCTGCCCGTGCTGGAAGCGCGGGTGCGGGCGCTGCTGCGGCGGGGCACCCAATCCACACCCTTCCTCGAGCACGGCCTCCTGCGCTTCGACACGGTGGGCCGCCGCGTCTTCTACGACAAGCGCCCGCTGGAACTGTCGCCGCGCGAGCTGGCCGTGCTGGAACTGCTGCTGATGCGCGAGGGCCGCGTCGTCAGCAAGGAACAGATGGTCAACCATCTCTATGGCTGGGGCGACGAGGTCGGCGCCAACGCGATCGAGGTCTACGTGTACCGGCTGCGCAAGAAGCTGGAACCGCTCGGTTGCGAGATCCGCACCGTGCGCGGCATGGGCTACCTGATGGAGCGCGGGGATGCAGCGGACTGAGCCGCGGCTGCAGCGCAAGCTGCTGGCCTGGCTGCTGGGGCCGCTGCTGCTGCTGCTGGTGCTGGACACCGCCGCCGCCTACTGGGTGTCGCAGCGCTTCGCCAACCTCGCCTACGACCGGGCGCTGCACGAGATCGCGCGCGAGATCGTGCTGCACGTGAAGCCGGGCGCTGCGCGGCCCCGGCTCGAGCTGTCGGACACCGCCGCCCAGATCCTGCTCATGGACGCGCAGGACCGCCTGTTCTTCCGCGTCGACGCCGCCGACGGCACGCTGATCGGGGGCGACGAGGCGGTGCCGCTGGCGGCGCCGCCCGCGCGCGAGGGCGGCGAGCCGCGCTTCTATCCCGACCTCGTGCGCGGCGAGCCGGTGCGCATGATCGCCGTGCGCATGGCGATCAACGAGGCGCCCGGTGCGCCGCTGGTGCAGGTGCAGGTGGCCGAGACCCTCAACAAGCGCACCCGGCTGGCCTTCGAGATGGTGGCCAACGTGGTGCTGCCGCAGCTGCTGCTGATCGTGATGGCCACGCTGCTGGTCTGGTTCGGCATCTCGCGCGGGCTGGAGCCGCTGCAGCGCCTGCGCCGCGCCGTGGCGGGCCGCTCGCACCTGGACCTGAGCCCGATCGACACGCACCACGTGCCGGGCGAGGTGCGGCCGCTGGTGGACGAGGTCAACGACCTGATGGCGCGCCTGGGCAAGACCTTCGATTTCCAGAACCGCTTCGTGGCCGACGCCGCGCACCAGCTGAAGACACCGGTCAGCGGCCTCAAGGCGCAGATCGAGCTGGCCCTGCGCGAGACCGACCCGGAACGGGTGCGCCATTCGCTCGCCCAGCTGTACATCAGCGCCGACCGGCTCTCGCGCCTGGTGCGGCAGCTGCTCTCGCTGGCGCGCAACGAGCCGGGGGCGCTGGACACGGTGCAGCTGCAACCGCTGGACCTGAACGCCTTCGCGCTGGAGATCAGCATGGACTGGGTGCCCCACGCCATCAAGCGCAGCATCGACCTCGGCTTCGACGGCGTCGAGCAGCCGCTCACCATCGGCGCCGACAGCGACCGGTTGCGCGAGCTCATCAACAACCTGATCGACAACGCGATCCGCTACAGCCAGCCCGGCGGGCGCGTCACCGTGCGCGCCAGCCGCACACCGCAGGGCGAGTGCAAGCTGGCCATCAGCGACGACGGCCCCAGCATTCCCGTGGCGGAGCGCCAGCGCATCTTCGAGCGCTTCCACCGGCTGCTGGGCACCCAGGAGGACGGCAGCGGACTCGGCCTGGCGATCGTCAGCGAGATCGCCACGCTGCACGGTGCCCGGATCGAGCTGGAAGAGGACCTGGAGGACGGGGTGGGCAACACCTTCAGCGTCCTGTTCCCGGCGGTCCGCGCGCTGCCTGACGGCATCGTCACCCGGCTGTCAGCTGGCTGAAAGCTGGCGTCTAAGAGGCTGTCAGCGCGGCCCCTTAGCCTCGCGGGATCGGAACCAGCGTCGGTTCCAGACCCCATTCGAGGAGACACCATGGCCTTCCTGACGAGCCCGGATTTCTGGCTTGCCCTTTCCCAGATCATCCTGATCAACATCGTCCTGTCGGGCGACAACGCGGTCGTGATCGCGCTGGCCTGCCGCTCGCTGCCGCCGCACCAGCAGAAGAAGGCGATCATCTTCGGCAGCATCGGCGCGATCGTGCTGCGCGTGATCCTGACCTTCTTCGCGGTCTACCTGCTCTCGCAGCCCTACCTGAAGCTGGTGGGCGCGGCGCTGCTGCTGTGGATCGGCGTGGGCCTGCTCAAGGGCGACGACGGCGATGAGGACCTGGAAGGCAACTCGAACCTGATGGCCGCCATCAAGACCATCGTCGTCGCCGACCTGGTGATGAGCCTGGACAACGTGATCGGCGTGGCCGCCGCGGCCAAGGGCAACGTGCCCCTGCTGGTGATCGGCCTGGTCATCAGCATCCCGCTGATCATCTTCGGCTCCACCATCATCCTGAAGCTGATGAACCGCTTCCCGATCATCATCACCATCGGCGCCGGCCTGCTGGGCTGGGTGGCGGGCGAGATGGTGCTGACCGATCCGGCGATCCACGACTGGGTGGAAGCCCACCACTACCTGCACAACATCGTGCCGGCGCTGGGCGCGGTGATCGTGGTGGTCCTCGGCAAGTACCTGGCCAGCCGGGCCGCCCAGGACGAAGAAGCCGCCGCGGCCGAAAAGGCGGCCTGAACGGCCATGCGGCAGTTGCTGGTTGCCGTCGATCCCCACAGCCCGGCGCGCACGCGCTCGGCCGTGGAGGAGGCGGTTCGCATCTGGCGCGACGAATTCGTCGGCATCCTCCTCGTGCGCGTGCAGCCACGGCTGTCCGGCCACGTGGCGATGTTCTTCGGCACCCGCGAGCTGCAGAAGATGCAGCTCGACGAGGGGGCCGAGGAGCTGAAGTTCGCGCAGTCCCTGCTCGATGCGGCCGGCGTGCCCTACACCAGCACGGTGCTGATCGGCCGCAGCGCGGAGACCATCGCCCAGGCGGCGCGCGAATTCGGCTGCGACCGCATCCTGTTCGGCGACGAAGGCCCGAGCCTGGCCGGCAAGGTGTTCGGTTCGCTGGCCGAACAGGTGCGGCACCTGCTGGGGCCGGGCAATGCGTACCAGGTGATCGGTTCCTGATTCCCGCCTGCGCGGTGATGAAGCGGCCCCTGCGGCCGCTTTTCTTTTTGGGGGATGCGGCTTTGGGGAAAGCCCCGGGGAGCGGGCGGCAGCCGGGTGGGGCACCATACGGCAGCCGAACGAGGAGACACCGTGGACACCGCCATCCGCCGCCAGACGCTGGCCGACCTGCTGCGCCGCAGCGCCAAGCGCTTTCCCCACAAGACCGCGATCGAATGCGGCGCGACCCGCTGGAGCTTCGCGGAATTCGATGGCGTCACGGACCGGCTGGCTGCCGGTCTCTCGCGCATGGGCGTGGCCAAGGGCACGCGCGTCGCCGTGCTGGCGCGCAACTCGCATGGCTTCGCCGCATTGCGCTTCGCGCTGGCGCGCCTGGGCGCGGTGCTGGTGCCGATCAACTTCATGCTGAAAGCCGAGGAGGTCGCCTACATCCTGCGCCACGCCGGCGCCGGCCTGATGGCCACCGACAGCGGACTGGCCGAGCTGGCGCGCAGCGCCGCCGCACTGGACACGCAGGTGCGGCAGTTCATCTGGCTGCCTTCGGAAGAGGCGACGCAGCCGGTCGCCGGCATGACCCCCTTCGACGCGCTGATCGAACAGCGCGACACGCCGCCGCCGGTGGACCTCAAGGGCGAGGAGCTTGCGCAGATCGTCTACACCAGCGGCACCGAATCGAGCCCCAAGGGCGCCATGCTCACGCACGACGCGGTGATCTGGCAGTACGCGAGCTGCGCGGTGGACGCCAGCATCGCCGCCAGCGACGTCATGCTGCATGCGCTGCCGCTGTACCACTGCGCACAGCTGGACGTGTTCCTGGGCCCGATGGTGTACGTGGGCGGCACCAGCATCGTCACGGCCAAGCCCACGCCGGAGAACCTGCTGCCGCTGATCGCGAAGCACCGCATCACGTCCTTCTTCGCGCCGCCCACGGTGTGGATCTCGTTGCTGCGCTCGCCGCTGTTCGAGCAGACGGATCTTTCGTCGCTGCGCAAGGGCTATTACGGCGCGTCCATCATGCCGGTGGAGGTGCTGCGCGAGATGGCGCGGCGGTTGCCGGACGTGGGCTTCTGGAACCTGTACGGCCAGACCGAGATCGCGCCGCTGGCGACCATGCTCGGCCCCGAGGACCAGTTGCGCAAGCCGGGCTCCTGCGGCCGCGCGGTGCTGAACGTGGAGACGCGGGTGGTGGACGACGCGCTGCAAGACGTACAGCCGGGCGAGGTCGGCGAGATCGTGCACCGTTCGCCGCACCTGATGCTCGGCTACTTCCACGACGACGAGCGCACGCGCGCGGCCTTCGAGGGCGGCTGGTTCCACTCGGGTGACCTGGCCACCATCGACGACGAGGGCTACATCACGGTCGTGGACCGCAAGAAGGACATGATCAAGACCGGTGGCGAGAACGTCGCCAGCCGCGAGGTGGAAGAGATGATCTACCGCCTGCCGCAGGTGTCCGAGGTCGCGGTGGTCGGCGTGCCGCACCCGCGCTGGGTGGAGGCGGTGGTCGCGGTCGTGGTGCCCAAGGCCGGGCAGGCCCTGACCGAGGCCGAAGTGCTGGCGCATTGCCAGCAGCACCTGGCCGGCTTCAAGGCGCCCAAGGCGGTGGTGTTCGCCGAGGCGCTGCCGAAGAACCCCAGCGGCAAGCTGCTCAAGCGAGAGCTGCGCCAGAAGTACCAGGCGCGCTTCAGCGAGGCCGCGTGACGCCCGCCGGCCTGCTGGCGCTGGACGCCACCAGCCTCTCGCGGCGCATCGCCGCCCGCGAGGTCTCCTGCCGCGAGCTGATGCAGGCCAGCCTGGACCGCATCGCCGCGCTGAACCCGGTGCACAACGCGATCGTCTCGCTGCGCGGGCGCGCCGAGCTGCTGGCCGAAGCGGATGCCCACGATGCGGTGCTCGCGCGCGGCGAGTTCACCGGCTGGATGCACGGCTTTCCGGTGGCCGTGAAAGACTTGAGCGATGTGCAGGGCCTGCCCACCACCCGGGGCTCGCCGGCCGTGGGCCTGCGCATCGCGGCCACCGACGCACTGTTCGTGCAGCGCATGAAAAAGGCCGGCGCGATCGTGATCGGCAAGACCAACACGCCGGAGTTCGGCCTCGGCTCGCACACCTTCAACCCGGTGTTCGGCACGACCCGCAACGCCTGGGATCCGGCGCGCACGGCCGGCGGCAGCAGCGGCGGCGCGGCCGTCGCGCTCGCGCTGGGCATGGTGCCGGTGGCCGACGGCAGCGACACCGGCGGCTCGCTGCGCAATCCGGCGGCCTTCAACAACGTGATCGGCTTTCGTCCCACCTGGGGCCGGGTGCCGACGGTGCCGGCGGAGGAGGCGTTCTTCTCGCAACTGAACACCGTCGGGCCGATGGCGCGCACGACCGAGGACCTGGCCCGGCTGCTGTGCACCATGGGCGGCTGGGACGCGCGCGCGCCGCTGTCGCTGGGCGAGGCCTTGCCCGACCCGGCCGGCGAGGACCCGATCGGCGTCGCGCCCGGCACGCGCATCGGCTGGCTCGGCAGCATCTGGGCGGACCTGCCGCTGGAGCCCGGCGTCGCGGCGTTGTGCGAGCAGGCACTGCGCCAGCTGCAGTCCGCCGGCTACGCGGTCGAACCCTGCACGCTCGACGTGCCGCGCGACCTGAACTGGCAGGCCTGGCTGCGCCTGCGCCAGATGCTCACGGCGGGCGGCCTGCGCGGGCTGTATGCCGACCCGGCGCTGCGCGCGAAGCTCAAGCCCGAGGCGCTGTGGGAGGTGGAACAGAGCCTGCAGCTCACCGGGACGCAGGTGTTCGAGGCCTCCGTGCAGCGCACCACGGTGTACCTCGCGTTCCAGCGGCTGTTCGCGCAATACGACTACGTGGTGGCGCCGAGCGCGCAGGTGTTCCCCTTCGACGCGGACATCCCCTGGCCCCGCGAGGTCGCCGGCGTCGCGATGGACACCTACCACCGCTGGATGGAAATCGTCACGCCCTTCACCATGGCGGGGCTGCCGGTGGCGAGCGTGCCGGTGGGCTTCAACGCGCAAGGCCTGCCCATGGGCATGCAGGTGGCCGGGCCGCCCCGCGCGGACCTGCGCGTGCTGGCGCTGGCGCGCGCGTGGGAGGCGATCGCGCCCTGGGGGCAGCGGCCGCCCGCGGTCGCGCGGCTGGGCTGAGGGGGCACCTGGGTTCCCTCGGACACGGCGATGCGCGGGCCGGCGGCACAATGCGGGCCTGCAATCGAGGAGACACCCATGAACAAGCGCCTGCTGCTGCGCGCCACTGTGCTGGGACTGGCCGCGCTCGCCTGTGCCGGCAGCGGTCTTGCCCAGGACTTCCCGCCGAAGAAGACCGTCACCATGGTCGTGGGCTTCGCGCCCGGTGGCGCCGCCGATGCCGCCGCGCGCCTGATCGCCAAGAAGCTGGGCGACAACATCGGCCAGACCGTGGTGGTCGACAACAAGGCCGGGGCCGGCGGCAACATCGCGCACCAGCTGGTGGCCAACGGCCCCGCCGACGGCTCGATGCTGCTGCTGGGATCGATCGGGCCGCTGACGATCGCGCCGCACATGATGAAGGTGCCCTACGACCCGTTCAAGGACCTGGCGCCGGTCTCGGGCGGCGTGCACTTCCCCAACGTGCTGGTGGTCAACGCCAACAGCGGGATGAAGACGCTGGCGGACTTCGTGGCGCTGGCGCGCAAGCAGCCGGGCAGCGTCACCTTCGCGTCCACCGGTCCCGGCTCCGCCTCGCACCTGACCGGCGAACTGTTCGCCAAGGAGGCGAAGGTCGAGATGACGCACGTGCCCTACAGGGGCGGCTCGGCGGCCATGCCCGACCTGCTGGCCGGCCGCTTCACGGCCTACTTCGCGGCGCCGCCGACGGCGCTGCCGCACATCGAAAGCGGCAAGCTCACGCCGCTGGCCACCACCGGCCTCACGCGGCCGGCCTACCTGCCCAACGTCCCCACCGTGGCCGAATCGGGCTACCCCGGATTCGAGGCGCTGAACTGGTACGCCTTCGTGGCCCCGGCGAAGACACCAGCGCCCCTCTTGGACCGCTGGAACCAGGAAGTCGTCAAGGTGCTCAACGACCGCGAGGTGCGCGAGCAGCTCACCAAGCACGGCCTCACGCCGCACCCGACGACGCGGGCCGAGCTCACCGACTTCATGCAGAAGGAGTCGGCCAAGTGGGGCGCGATCGTGCGCGAGCGCAAGATCACCAGCGAGTGACGCGCGTCAGGCGGCGGGCACCATCACGCGCAGCGCCGCGGGCCGCACGCGGTAGTTCAGGGGCGTGTCCATCATGGTGACCTCGCCGTCGGTGGCCACGCGCATGCGCGCATCGTGCGTGTCGACCTCGAAGCCGGTGCCGGTCACCATCTCGAAGTCCCGATCCTGCTCCAGTCGCCCGGCCAGCGCGCGCAGCGCGAGCCACACCATGCCCAGGCGGCCCTGGCGGCGGCCGACGTAGAGAGCGAGCTCGCCGCGCTGCAGCGAATCCCGGTTGCCGATGCGGAACCCCTCCATCGTGTAGCGGTTGTTGCCGACGAACACGAAAGGCGTGCGCCGCGCCCCCTGCTGCCCGCCGACCGCCACCCGCACCGCGAGGGCGGGGCGGCCTTCGGTGGCATGCAGGGCCGCGCTGGCCAGCGCCCGCCACTTGCTCTTGCCCAGGCGCATCTGCTGCAACTCGCGCTCGCGCACGATCTGCGGGTACAGGCCGAGGCTGGAGTTGTTGATGAACACGCGGCCGTTCACTTCGCCCACGTCCACCTGCACCACGCGCCCTTCGGCCAGCGTGCGCACGGCATCCTCCAGCTTCAGCGGGATGCCCAGGTCCTTGGCAAAGTGGTTCAGGGTGCCCATGGGCAGCACGCCCTGCACCGCGTCCGTTCCGACGAGGCAGCCCGCCACCGCGCTCTGCGTGCCGTCGCCGCCGGCCGCCACCACCAGCCGGGTGCCGGCCGCCAGCGCACGCCGGGTGCCGTCGATGAGCTCTTCGCCGCTCTGGGCCCGCAGCACCTCGGCCGGGAGGCCCACGGCCGCGAGCAGTTCGCGCAATTGCTGCGCACGGTCGGCGCCGTTCCCGGCGCCCGAGCGGGCATTGAGGACGACCAGTGCCGGGGGGCGGGGCGGGGGAGAGGCGGGCATTCCCGATCGAGGATACCTGCGATCCGCGCGAGAATGGACGCATGCAAACACTCGCAGTGGGTTGCGGCGCCGGTTTTTCGGGCGACCGCACGGATGCCGCGCCACCGGTGGTGCGCACGCTGGTCGAGCGCGGCGGCCCGGCCGCGCTGATCTTCGAGAACCTGGCCGAGCGCACTCTGGCTCTGCAGCACCTGGCGCGCCGGCGCGACCCACTGCTCGGCTATGAGCCGCTGCTGGTGCAGGAGCTGCAGCCCATCCTCGCGGACTGCCTGCGCAACGGCATCACCATCGTCGGCAACTTCGGTGCGGCCAATCCGCGCGGTGCCGCGGACGCGATCCGCCGGCTCGCTGCCGGGCTGGGGCTGCCCGTCCCGCGCATCGGCGTGGTGGAGGGCGACGACCTGTCCGAAGGCGCCGGCCGCGAGCTCGTGCGCGAGCGGCTCGGCACCGAGTTCGATGTGCAGCGCTTCGTCTGCGCCAACGTCTACCAGGGCGCGATGGAG
Organism: Ramlibacter sp. P4_H7; assembly: GCF_056400765.1. Lineage (NCBI taxonomy): Bacteria > Pseudomonadati > Pseudomonadota > Betaproteobacteria > Burkholderiales > Comamonadaceae > Ramlibacter > Ramlibacter sp. P4_H7. Next base: position 131,440 of record NZ_JBFUKP010000012.1, on the reverse strand, counting down.
ATCGCCGCGGCGATCCGCGCCGGCGCGCAGGTGGTGGTCACCGGCCGCGTCGCCGATCCCTCGCTGGTGCTGGGGCCCGCCGTGGCCCACTTCGGCTGGAGCGCCACCGACTGGGACCGGCTCGCCGGCGGCACCATGGCCGGCCACCTGCTGGAATGCGGCGCGCAGGTCACCGGCGGCTACTTCGCCGACCCCGGGCGCAAGGACGTGCCCGGCACGGAGAACATCGGCTTTCCCTTCGCGGAAATCGCCGCGGACGGCAGCTGCATCGTCTCGAAGGCGGCCGGCACCGGCGGGCTGGTGGACTGCCGCACGGTGAAGGAGCAGCTGCTGTACGAGGTGCACGATCCCGCCGCCTACCTCACACCCGACGTCGTTGCCGACATCACGGAAGCGACGGTGGCACAGGTCGGTCCCGACCGCGTGCGACTGTCGGGCGTGAAGGGCCATCCCCGCACGACGACGCTCAAGGCGCTGGCCTTCTTCGACGGCGGCTGGTTGGGCGAAGCGGAGATCTCCTACGCCGGCCCCAATGCCGAAGCACGTGCGCGGCTGGCCATGGACATGATGAAGAAGCGCCTGGGCGGCGACATGCCGCTGCGCTGCGACCTGATCGGCGTCACCAGCCTGTTCGCCGACGACGGCGGCGAGCTGGTGGCGCAGCTGCCGCGCGGCCAGGCCACCGACGTGCGCCTGCGGGTCGCCAGCCGCCACGAGGACGGCGAGCGCATCGACCGCCTGCTGCGCGAGGTGACCGCGCTGTGGACCGGCGGACCGGCCGGCGGCGGCGGCGTGCGCACCGCCAAGCGCCAGCGCCTGTCCAGCCGTGCCTGCCTGGTGCCGCGCGAGCTGGTCCCCGCCACCTGGCAGATCGCCTGAGGAGACGCCGTGCCCGACATCGCTCTCTACGACCTGGCCCACGCCCGCACGGGCGACAAGGGCAACACGATCAACATCAGCCTGATCGCCTACCGTGAGGAAGACTACCCGTTGCTGGCCGAGCAGGTGACGCCGGAGCGCGTCGCGCAGTGGTTCGCGCACCGCCATCCCGTGCGGGTGAAGCGCTACCTGCTGCCCCGGCTGGGCGCGATGAATTTCGTGCTGGACGAAGTCCTCGATGGCGGCGTCAACGACTCGCTCAACCTCGACATGCACGGCAAGGCGCTGTCCTTCCACCTGCTGGCCCAGGCCATCCCGGTTCCCGCCGAGGTCGCGGCGCGGGTGGCGGACTCCACGCAAGGGCGCTGACATGACCATGCCGACCATCCGCCACGTCCGCGCCTTCACGCTGCGCGGCGCCGGCGCGGACTACCACGACCAGGGCAGTGACCACTGGATCGACGACCACATCGCCACGCCGATGGCGAAGTACCCGGAGTACCGGCAAAGCCGCCAGAGCTTCGGCCTGAACGTGCTGGGCACGCTGGTGGTGGAGGTGGAGGCGAGCGACGGCACCGTGGGCTTCGCCGTCACCACGGGCGGCGACCTGGGATGCTGGATCGTGGAGAAGCACCTCGCGCGCTTCATCGAAGGCCGTGCGGTCACCGAGATCGAGAAGATCTGGGACCAGATGTTCAACGCGACGCTGTTCTACGGCCGCAAGGGCATCGTGCTCAACACGATCTCCGGCGTCGACCTGGCGCTGTGGGACCTGCTGGCCAAGGTGCGCGGCGAACCGGTGCACGCGCTGCTGGGCGGCCCCGTGCGCGACGAGCTGCAGTTCTACATGACCACGGCGCGCCCGGACTTCGCGAAGGAGCAGGGCTTCATCGGCGGCAAGATGCCGCTGCACCACGGCCCGGCCGAAGGCGACGAGGGCCTGAAGAAGAACCTGGCGCAGGTGGCCGACATGCGCGCGCGCTGCGGCGACGACTTCTGGCTGATGCTGGACTGCTGGATGAGCCTGGACGTCGAGTACGCCACGCGGCTCGCGCACGGCGCATGGGAGCAGGCCGGCCTCAAGTGGATCGAGGAGGCGCTGCCGCCCGATGACTACTGGGGCTATGCCGAGCTGCGCCGCAAGGTGCCGCCGGGCATGCTGGTCACCACCGGCGAGCACGAGGCCACGCGCTGGGGCTTCCGCATGCTGCTGGAGATGGAGTGCTGCGACATCCTGCAGCCGGACGTGGGCTGGTGCGGCGGCCTGACCGAACTGGTCAAGATCTCGGCGCTGGCCGATGCGCACGGCAAGCTGGTGGTGCCGCACGGCTCCTCGGTCTACAGCTACCACTTCGTCGTCACGCGGCACAACAGCCCGTTCGCGGAGTTCCTCAACATGTCGCCGCAGGCGGACCGGATCGTGCCGATGTTCCATCCGCAGCTGCTGGACGAACCGGTGCCGGTCAACGGCCGGATGAAGGCGTCGGTGCTCGACCGGCCCGGCTTCGGCGTGCGCCTGAATCCCGATTGCCAGCTGCATCGGCCCTATCCGCGATGAGGCCGCGCGCAATCCCAGGCTTGCAAAGCGTTGACGCCCGCCTTGGGCGGGCACTTCGTTTGGCGTCAGAATCGCGGCTGCATCGGGGCCGGGACCGGCCCTCGAAAGGGAGGGCAGGATGACCTGGTCGATTCTGGCGCGCGACGGGCAGGGCCGCTTCGGCGCCGCCATCGCCAGCCGGTTCTTCGCGGTGGGTGCCTTGTGCGTGCATGCGCGGCGGGGCGTCGGCATCCTGTCCACCCAGGCCTTGATGAATCCGCTGTACGGGCCTCAGGGCCTGGACCTGCTCGCCGGGGGCCGCTCGCCCGCCGAGGCGATCGATTCCCTCGTTTCCGCCGATGCCGGCCGGGACCAGCGTCAGGTGCACGTGCTGCCCGCGCAGGGCCGGCCCGCCGCGTGGACGGGTTCCGCCTGCGTGGACTGGTGCGGCCACCACCTTGGCGAGGACTTCAGCGTGGCCGGCAACATGCTGGCCGGCCCGCAGGTGGTGGAAGCCACGGCCGGGGCCTTCCTCGCCACCCGCGGCATGGACCTGGCGGAACGCCTGCTCGCGGCGCTCGCCGCGGGCGAGGCCGCCGGCGGCGACAAGCGCGGCAAGCAGGGCGCGGCGCTGCGCATCCAGGCCGACGAGGACTATCCGCAGCTGGACATCCGCGTGGACGACCACGAGGAGCCGGTGCAGGAACTCGAACGCCTGTACCGCAAGAGCCTGGAGCGCTACCAGCCCTTCATGGCCTGCCTGGCCGGCCGCAGGGATCCGGTGGGCATCACCGACCGCGCCGTGATCGAGGAGCGCATCGCGCGCTTCCACCGCGAACGCGGGGGCCGCGGCTGATGGCGGTGCTGGAAGTGCGCGACCTGCGCACCGAGTTCCGTACCGACGACGGCAACTTCCCGGCCGTCGACGGGGTGAGCTTTTCGGTCGAGGCGGGCCAGACGCTGGCCATCGTCGGCGAATCGGGCTGCGGCAAGAGCGTGACCGCGCTGTCCATCATGGGCCTGGTGCCCAACCCGCCCGGCCGCATCGCCGGCGGCTCGATCCGCTTCGAGGGCCGCGAACTGGTGGGCCTGCCCAGGCGCGAGCTGCTGGACCTGCGCGGCAACGGCATGGCCATGATCTTCCAGGAGCCGATGACCTCGCTGAACCCCGCGTTCACCATCGGCGACCAGATCGTGGAAGGCCTGCTGCGGCACCGCGCGATCTCGCGCGCCGAGGCGCAGGCGCGCGCGATCGAGGTGCTGCGCCAGGTGCGCATCCCGGCGCCGGAGCAGCGCTTCCACGAGTACCCGCACAAGCTGTCGGGGGGCATGCGCCAGCGGGCGATGATCGCGATGGCGCTGGCCTGCCAGCCGCGGCTGCTGATCGCCGACGAACCCACCACCGCGCTCGACGTCACCATCCAGGCCCAGATCATCGACCTGATGCGCACGCTGCAGGCCGAGACCGGGACGGCCGTCATCCTCATCACCCACGACCTGGGCGTGGTGGCCGAGGTGGCCGACGAGGTCGCGGTCATGTATGCGGGCAAGGTGGTGGAGCGCGCGCCGGCCCAGGTGCTGTTCGAGCAGCCGCAGCATCCCTACACCGTGGGCCTGCTCGGTTCCATCCCGCGGCTGGACGTGCAGCGGGAGCGGCTCGCCTCGATCGAGGGCCAGGTGCCGAATCCGCTGCGCCGCGCGCCCGGCTGCAGCTTCGCCGAGCGCTGTCCCTTCGCGATTGCGAAGTGCCGTGCCGAAGAGCCGCCGCTGCTGGAGGTGGGCACGTCGCATCGCTCCGCCTGCTGGCGCGCGCCGCTGGATGCCGACGTGCTGGTGCCGCACGTTCCCGACGCGGTGACCACCGCATGACCACCAACGCACCGCTGGTGCAGGCCCAGGGCCTGGTGAAGCACTTCCCGGTGCGGCGCGGGCTGTTCGGCCGCGTGAGCGGACAGGTGCGCGCGGTCGACGGCGTCGACCTGCAGCTGTCGGCCGGCGAGACGCTGGGTGTCGTCGGCGAGTCCGGCTGCGGCAAGTCCACGCTGGGCCGGCTGGTGCTGCGGCTGATCGAGCCGACGGCGGGCAAGCTGGTGTTCGAGGGCCAGGACCTGGGCGCGCTGGATGCCGCGCAGCTGCGGGCGCGGCGCCGCGCCCTGCAGATCATCTTCCAGGACCCGTATTCCTCGCTCAACCCGCGCATGACCGTGGCCCAGACGCTCACCGAACCGCTGCGCCTGCACGGGCTGCACGCGGGACGCGAACCGCAGCGCGTGGCGGAGCTGCTGCGCACGGTGGGGCTCGCACCCGAGCATGCGCTGCGCTATCCGCACGAGTTCTCCGGCGGCCAGCGGCAGCGCGTGGGCATCGCGCGCGCGCTGGCGGTGGAGCCCCGGCTGATCGTGTGCGACGAGGCGGTGTCGGCGCTGGACGTGTCGGTGCAGGCGCAGGTGGTGAACCTGCTGCAGGACCTGCAGCGGCGCTTCGGCCTGGCCTACATCTTCATCGCGCACGACCTGGCGGTGGTCAAGCACATCGCCACCCGCGTGGCCGTGATGTACCTGGGCCGGATCGTCGAGAGCGCGGACAAGGACGCGCTGTTCGCCAACCCGCGCCACCCCTACACGCAGGCGCTGCTGTCGGCGATCCCGCAGCCGGAACCCGGCGCGCGGCGCGAACGGATGGTGCTGGGCGGCGACGTGCCCAGCCCGCTGAATCCGCCTTCGGGCTGCCACTTCCACACGCGCTGCCCGCACGCGCAGCCCGTTTGCTCCGAGCAGGCGCCGGTGCTGGAAGCCACGCCGGACGGTCATGCCGCCGCCTGCCACTTCTGGCGCGAGATCCAGGCGCGCGCGCCGGTCGCCCAGCCCCTGGTGTTCGCGCCCGCCCGGCGCCGCCTCGAGCGGCTGCAGGCGGCCTTCATCGCCACCGATCCCGTTGTACCGTCCCCCTGAACTGGAGAGCCCGCATGCCTTCCATCGCAAGACGTTTCCTCCTCCCGCTGGCGCTTGCCGCCACCGCCTTCGCCGCACAGGCGCAGACCCTGCGCATCGGCCTGGCCGAAGACCCCGACGCGCTCGATCCCTCGCTGGCGCGCACCTTCGTCGGCCGGCTGGTCTTTGCCGGCCTGTGCGACAAGCTGTTCGACATCGACGAGAAGCTCAACATCGTGCCGCAGCTGGCCACCGGCTACGAATGGTCCGCCGACGGCAAGGCGCTCACCATCAAGCTGCGCCAGGGCGTCACCTTCCATGACGGCGAGAAGATGGACGCGGCGGCTGTGAAGTACAGCATCGAGCGGCACAAGACCATCCCCGGCTCCAACCGCCGTGGCGAGCTGGCGCCAGTGTCCAGCGTGGACGTGGTCGATCCTTCCACCGTTCGCCTGAACCTGTCCGCGCCCTTCTCGCCGCTGGTGGCGCAGCTGACCGACCGCGCCGGCATGATCCTCTCGCCCAAGGCCGCCCAGGCCGCCGGCGAGAAATTCGGTTCCAACCCGGTCTGTTCCGGCCCCTACAAGTTCGTCGAGCGGGTGCCGCAGGACCGCATCGTGCTGGAGCGCTACGCCAACTACTGGAACAAGGGCACGGTCCACTTCGACAAGCTGGTCTTCACGCCGATCCCGGACGCCACCGTGCGCCTGGCCAACCTGCGCTCGGGCCAGCTGGATTTCATCGAGCGCGTCGCGCCCAGCGACATGGAGAAGATCGTCGCCGAGAAGAAGCTGAAGACGGCCAGCATCACCGAGATCGGCTACCAGGGCATCACCATCAACGTCGGCAAGAGCGACAAGGCCAAGGCCAATCCGCTGGGTCGCGACGCGAAGGTGCGCGAGGCCTTCGAGCTGTCGCTGGACCGCCAGGGCCTGGTGCAGGTGGTGATGGACAACGAGGCGATCGTCGGCAACCAGTGGGTGCCGCCGACGAATCCCTTCTATGCGAAGAACGTGCCCATCCCCAAGCGCGACATCGCGCGCGCCAAGCAGCTGCTCAAGGAAGCGGGCGTGCCCAATCCCAGCTTCACCATGGTGACGCCGACCACCTCGGACGCGCAGCGCATCGCCCTGGTGGTGCAGGCCATGACGCGCGAAGCGGGCTTCGACGTCAAGATCCAGGCGACCGAATTCGCCACCTCGCTCAACATGGCGGACAAGGGCGACTTCGAGGCCTACGTGCTGGCCTGGAGCGGCCGGCCCGACCCGGACGGCAACCTGTACAGCTTCCACGCCTGCAAGCAGCCGCTCAATTACGCGGGCTACTGCGACCCCGAGACCGACAAGCTGATCAACGAATCGCGTGCCGCGCGCGACCCCGCGCAGCGCAAGAAGATCTTCGAGCAGGTGACGGCGCGCGTGCTGAAGGAACGGCCGGTCGTCTACCTGTACCACCGCAAGTGGCTGTGGGCCTACAACCCCAAGCTCACCGGCGTGCGCGAGATCCCCGACGGGCTGCTGCGCCTGCAGGGCCTGAAGATGTAGGGCGCGCGCGATGTTCGACTTCCTCGTTCGCCGGATCGCGACCCTGGTGCCCACGCTGGTGCTGGTGTCGATGCTGATCTTCGGGCTGCAGCAGCTGCTGCCCGGCGATCCGGCCAAGATCCTCGCGGGCGAGGAGCAGGACCCGACCGTCGTCGAGTACCTGCGCAAGAAGATGCACCTGGACGAGCCGCTGCCGGTGCGCTACGCCTACTGGATGGGCGGCGTGCTACGCGGTGACCTGGGCGAATCGATCCGCAACCAGCAACCGGTGCTGTCGCTGATCGCGCAGAAGCTGCCGGTCACGCTGCAGCTGGCGGTGATGGCGATGACCATCGCGCTGCTGATCGGCATTCCCGCCGGCATCCTCTCCGCGGTGGCGCGTGGCTCCGCCTGGGATTGGGGCGCCAACGTGTTCGCGCTGTGGGGCATCTCGACGCCCAACTTCTGGCTGGGCATCCTGCTGATCCTGCTGTTCGCCGTGAACCTGGGCTGGCTGCCGGCGTCCGGCTACGTGAGTCCCTTCGAGGACCTGGCGGCCAACCTGAAGTCGATGATCATGCCGGCCTTCGTGCTGGGCAACGCGATCGCCGCGGTGCTGATGCGGCACACCCGCAGCGCGATGCTGCAGGTGCTGTCGGCCGACTACGTGCGCACCGCCCGCGCGAAAGGCCTGGACGAAAAGACGGTGGTGCTCAAGCATGCGCTGCGCAACGCGCTCACGCCGGTGATCACGCTCGGTGCGCTGGAGCTGGGCACGCTGCTGTCCGGCGCGGTGCTCACCGAGCAGGTGTTCACCATCCCCGGCTTCGGCAAGCTGATCGTCGATGCGGTGTTCAACCGCGACTACGCGGTGGTGCAGGGCGTCGTGCTGGTCACGGCGACGGCGTACATGCTGCTGAACCTGCTGGCGGACCTGGCCTACTTCGCGGTCAACCCGCGCCTGCGTCACTAAAATGACAGCCCACCCCCGAAGCGCCTTCGGCGCCTCCCCCTCAAGGGGGCGCCACCAGCGGCCCGGCGAAGCCGGTTCCGCGGTGGCCCGCGCACGTGGCCCGTGGGAGCGTGCCTGGCGCCGACTGCGGCGCCGCCGCACCGCGATGCTGGGCCTCGTGATCGTGATCGCCTTCATCCTGCTGGCGCTGTTCGCCGCATGGATCGCGCCCATGGACCCGATCGCCACCAGCTGGAGCGCGATCCGCAAGCCTCCCTCGGCCGAGCACTGGTTCGGCACCGACGAGATCGGCCGCGACGTGCTGTCGCGCGTGATCTGGGGCACGCGCGCGTCGCTGCTGGCGGGCGTGGTGTCGGTCTCGATCTCCCTGCTGATCGGCGTGCCGATCGGCATGGCCGCCGGCTTCCTGGGCGGCTGGGTGGACAGCGTCATCTCGCGCATCACCGACGCCTTCCTCGCCTGTCCCTTCCTGATCCTGGCGATCGCGCTGGCCGCCTTCCTGGGCCCGAGCCTGACCAACGCCATGGTGGCGATCGGCGTGTCCGCCGCGCCCATCTTTGTGCGGCTCACGCGCGGGCAGGTGCTGGGCATCAAGGTGGAGGACTACGTGGAAGCTGCGCGCGCCGTCGGCAATCCGCCCCTGCGCATCGCGCTGCGCCACATCCTGCCCAACATCACCGCGCCGCTGATGGTGCAGGCCACGCTGGCGATCGCCGCCGCCGTGATCGCCGAGGCCAGCCTGTCCTTCCTGGGCCTGGGCCAGCAGCCGCCCGCGCCCAGCTGGGGCAGCATGCTCAATACGGCGAAGAACTTCATCGACAACGCCCCCTGGATGGCGATCTGGCCGGGGGTCGCGATCTTCCTGCTGGTGCTGTCCTTCAACCTGCTGGGCGACGGCCTGCGCGACGCGCTGGATCCGCGCGGGGGGTGATGGCGGAGTTGGGGTTCGCTGCGCTCACCGCCAGCCTACGGAGGACAGCCCACTTCCACCGGCGGCGAAGCAAGCGTGGGGGTCATGCAAAGCGCCGGTTCACCACCAGCTCGATGGCCACGCCGTCGACGAAGTCGCGCAGCAGCCGCGGCTCGCCCGAGCGCAGGTCGCACTCGATCACCAGCCGGCGGGGGCCGAACCAGCGCGCGGAGACCTCGTCGCAGGAGCCTACGAACACCAGCCGGGGCCGGACGCTGCGCAGGTAGTCCCAGCGGTCGCGCAGGAACACGCCGCTGGCGCCCTCGGCCTGCCCCTCGGGCACGCGCCGCACTTCGGCCACCAGGGCGCCATCGGGTGCGGGCGCCTGCGGCTTCAGCAGGTCGTGGCGGGATCGCCAGTGGAATTCGACCGCCAGCACGCCGGCGAACAGCAGGACCACCATGACGGCAAAGGCGCGAATTTTCACGGGACGGAGCAGGTTTGCGGCCAGCGGACTGTAACGCGGACCTTGCGGCCCTTGCAGAGCGGGGCTACGGTGGCATCTAGGGTGCGCCGGCCCCGCGGGGCTTCCAACGTCACGGAGAGAGAGACCACCATGTTCAAACGCCTGTCGCTGCTGTGGACCGTCGTGCGGGGGGATGCGCGCCAGCTGTGGGCCGCGCTGCGCCACCCCGGCGCGCCCGGCTGGCTGAAGCTCGGAACCGCGCTCATCGTGCTGTACGTGGTCTCGCCGATTGACCTCATTCCCGACTTCATCCCGGGCTTCGGCATGCTCGACGACATCGTGCTTGTGCCGATGGCGATCCGCTGGCTGCTCAAGCGCCTGCCGCCGGAGATCGCGGCGGCGAGCACGCGCCGGCGCTGATCCAGGCCGAGGGAACTGCGCGCGTCTTTCGCCGCGAGCGAGCCGTCACGGATCCGCCGGCGCGGGCTGCGGCCCCTCCAGGCTCAACATGCGCTGCACCTCCTGCAGGTCCACCGGCTTGGTGAGGTGCACGTCGAAGCCGGCCGCCACGCCCCGGGCGCGATCTTCCTGGCTGCCCCAGCCGGTGAGCGCCACCAGCATGCGGTGTTCCCAGCCCGGGAGCGCCCTCAGCCTGGCCGCCAGTTCGTAGCCGTTCATGCCCGGCATGCCGATGTCCAGGAACACCACGTCCGGCTGCTGGGCCACGGCGATGCGCAGTGCGCTGGCCCCGTCGTAGGCCAGGTGCACCTCGTGCCCGCCCATCTCGACGACCATGGACAGCGTCTCGGCGGCGTCCCGGTTGTCGTCCACGATCAGGACCTTCTTGCGCGGCACCGCCAAGGGGGCCTGTCGATCCGCATCACCGGCCGTCTCGGCCTGCGCGACCTGGACGCGCGGCAGCCACACCACGAAGCGACTGCCCATGCCCGGCCCGGCGCTTTCGGCGCTGACCCGGCCGCCGTGCATTTCCACCAGCGACTTGACCACGCTGAGGCCGATGCCCAGGCCGCCCTGGGCGCGCTCCAGGTGCTGGTCCACCTGCACGAAGCGCTCGAACACGCGGTCCAGCAGCTCCTTCGGGATGCCGATGCCGTCGTCCTCGACGATGACCGCCAGTCCCTCGCCGTCCTCCACGGCGCGCAGGCTGACGCGGCCACCGTGCGGCGTGTACTTGGCCGCGTTGTTCAACAGGTTTCCGACCACCTGCACCAGCCGCGTGATGTCGCCGTGGACGTGCCATTCCGGATCGACGTCCTGCCACACCAGCGTGTGGCCCTGCGCATCCAGCAGCGGGCGGCAGGCGTCCACCGCGTGCTCCAGCACCGACTGCAACTGCAGGGTCTCGCGGGTGAGCACGATCTTGCCCTGGCTGATGCGCGCGATGTCCAGCAGCTCGTCCACCAGGCGCACCATGTGGTCGAGCTGCCGCTCCATGATCCCGCGCACGCGCTGCTCCTGCGGCGTTCCGGTGCCGCGCTGCATCACGTGCAGCCCGGTGCGCAGGGGCGCCAGCGGATTGCGCAGTTCGTGGGCCAGCGTCGCCAGGAAGTCGTCCTTCTGGCGGTCGGCGCGGCGCAGCGCCTCCTGCGCCTGCCACAGGTCGGTGATGTCGCGCGTGACGCCCAGCACGTGCTGCACCGAGCCGTCCTCGGCCAGCTCCGGCACCAGGCGCGCGGCGAAGTGCCGCTGCACGCCGTTGTGTTCCATCTCGAAGTGCGTGCTGAACGGACGCCCGTCCTCGAAGACCTTGCGCAGCGCCCGGGTCCACTGTTCGCACAGGTCCCCGGGCATCCCGAGCTCCTCGTTCGTGCGGCCCAGGAACAGCTGCGGCGCCAGGCCGGTCAGGCGTTCCACCGCGGCGTTGACGAAGACATGGCGCAGCCCGGAATCGAAGCGGGCAATGATGTCGGGCGAGTTGTCGGCGAGCGTGCGCAGCTCGCGCTGGCGCACCTGCTCGCTCGCCCGCAGGGCGGCTTCCGCTTCCCGGCGCTGCGTGATGTCCACGCAGGCGCCGGTCATCGTCTTGGCCCGGCCCGCCGCGTCGACGAAGGTGCGCCCGCGGTCGTACAGCCAGTGGATCGAGCCGTCCGGGTACACGACGCGGAACTCCATCTCGAAGTCGGCCGCCTCGTCGCGGCAGCGTTCGCAGCGGGCGATCACGCCCGCGCGGTCGTCCGGATGCACCAGCGCGACGAACTGGTCCAGGCTGCGCACGACCTCGCCGGGGCGCAGGCCGAACAGGCGGTCGAGCGCGCTGTCCCAGGTCAGCCGGTTGTTCTGGATGTCCCAATGGAAGGTGCCGGTCCGGCTGGCCTCCAGCGCCACCTCCATCGCCTGCTCGGAAGCCTTGCGGGCGCTGATGTCGATGGCCGTGCCGATCACCCGCACGCAGCAGCCGGTCGCGTCGAACACGCCCCGGCCCTTGGCGGCGACCCAGCGCACCAGGCCGTCCTCTTGCCCGATCGTGCGGTATTCGACGTCGTAGAGCGCCCGTCGCGCCGGGTCGCACGCGGCGGCGAAGGCGGCCGCGGTCGCCTCGCGGTCTTCGGGATGCAGGCCCGCGTAAAGTCCCACATCGTCACGGGCTGCTCATGCGTGATCCCGAACATGGCCCGCACGCGCGGCGGCCAGTAGAGGGCGCCCGACGCCGGGTTCAGGTCCCAGAGGCCCACTTCGGCCGCCTCGATGGCGAGCCGCAGCTGCTCCTCCTTCTCCAGCAGGGCCTGCTGCGCCGCATGGGCCGCGGTGACGTCCTGGCCTTCACAGAAGGTGCCCGTGACGCGACCGGCTTCGTCCAGCACGGGGGCATACACGAAGTCCAGCACCACCTCGCGCTCCGGTCCCCCGGGCGTGTCGCGCAGCCGCGTGCGCATGCCGCGGGCCACGTGCCGCTCGCCGGTGCGGTACACCTCGTCCAGCCGCTCGTAGAAGCCCTGGCCGGCGATGTCGGGGAAGGCTTCGCGCACCGTCTTGCCGACGACGTCCGCGCGCGGGAACAGCCGGCGGTGCGCGTCGTTGACGAAATCGAACACGTGGTGCGGCCCGGTGGTGGTGCAGATGAAGCCGGGCGCCTGCTCGAACATGCGCTGCTGCCGCTGCAGCTCGGTGGCGCGGCTGTGCGCCAGCCGCACGGACGCGGTGGTCTCCACGGCCGAACAGAAGATGCCGCCGATCGCGCCGCTGTCGTCCAGCAAGGGCGTGTACGAGAAGCTGAAGTAGCTGGGGCCGCTCTCGCCGCGGCCGGCCAGGTCGAAAGGCATGTTCTCGTACCACAGCGACTCGCCCCGCATCACGGCGTCGTTCAGCGCCGAGAGCTGCTCCCAGATCTCGCTCCACACCTGCGCCATCGGACGGCCGAGGGCGTGCGGGTGCTTCACGCCGCAGATCGGGATGTAGCCGTCGTTGTAGAGGGAAATGTGCTGCGGGCCCCAGCCGATGAACATCGGCTGGCGCGCGCGCAGCATCAGGCTCACGGCGGTCTTGAGCGACTGCGGCCAGCCGGCCGGTTCGCCCAGCGGCGTGTCATGCCAGGGGAAGCGGCGCATGCACGCCCCCATCTCTCCACCCTCGCGCAGGAAGGCGGCATTCAAAACTTCTGATGTGCCCATGCGGCCCTCCGTGGCCGAGGTGGTTGCAGGGCCAAGCCTGCTGGAACGGATGAGCCTTGACCCGGAACATTATGCGTAAATCCGCTCGCTGGCGGGGGTCAGGCGGGGCGGCGCCAGCCCGGCATCGAGCCCTGCGGCAGGGCCGCCCCCGGATCGCTGTTCCGCCGTGCCTAGAATGCGCGGCTGATACAAGGAGACTTCCGTGCGCCGCAGCTTCCTCTCCCTGGCCGTCCTGGCCACCGCTTCCCTCTTCGCCTCTGTCGCCTCGGCGCAGGCCTGGCCGAACAAGCCCATCAAGGCGATCGTTCCCTTCGCGCCCGGCAGCGCCACCGACCAGATCGGGCGGGCGTTCGCCGCCGAAATGGCGAAGACCCTGGGCCAGCCCATCATCGTGGACAACAAGCCGGGCGTGAACGGCATGCTGGGCGCCTCCGAAGTGGCCAAGGCCACGCCGGATGGCTACACCATCCTGATCGGCACCAACAGCACCAACGCGGCGCTCAAGAGCCTGATGAAGCAGCTGCCCTACAACCAGGACACCGCCTTCGCGCCGCTGGGGTACATGGGCTCGGTGCCGCTGATCGTCGCCGTCAACAACGACGTGCCGGCGAAGAACCTGCGCGAGCTGGTGAACCTGGCCAAGACCAAGGCCGGGCACGTGACCTTCGCCAGCGCCAGCACCTCGCAGCTGGTCTCCACCGAGATGCTGGCCAGCATGGCCGGCGTGCAGATGACCAACGTGCCGTACAAGAGCGGGCCGGCCGCCATGACCGACCTGATCGGCGGGCAGGTGATGCTGTTCACGGCCGACTTCGCGGTGATGCTGCCGCAGGTCAAGGGCGGCAAGATCCGTGGGTTGGCGGTGACTTCCACCAAGCGCTCGCCGGCGATCCCCGAGCTGCCCACGGTGAACGAAGCGCTGGGCATCAAGGACTACGAGCTGATCGCCTACTTCGCGATGTTCGCGCCGGCCGGCACGCCGCCGGAGATCGTGGCCAAGCTGAACGCCGCGATCAACGCCGCGGCCAGCAGCAAGGAGCTGCAGGAGAAGTTCGCGCCGATCGGCTTCGTGGTCGAGCCGGGCACGCCCGAGGCTCTCGGCCAGCGCACCAAGCTCGAGACCGCCAAGTGGGCCAAGGCGATCAAGGACGCGAAGATCGAGCCGCAATGAGCGGCGCGGCGCGCCGGCTAGCTGCCGGCGCTGGCCGTGTCCAGCTTGCGCAGCATGTCCGCATCCAGCTTCAGCCGCGCTGCCGCGACCAGCTCCTGCAGTTGCGCCAGCGACGTCGCACTGGCGATCGGTGAGGTCACGCCCGGCTGCGCGAGCAGCCAGGCGATCGCCACCTGGCCCGGCGTCGCGCCCAGGCCTTGCGCGACCTCGTCCAGCGCGGCCAAGATGCGCAGGCCGCGTTCGTTGACGTACTTCTTGACCACGCCGCCGCCGCGCGCGCTCTTGGACGCGTCCTCGGCCGACCGGTACTTGCCCGTGAGGAAGCCGGCGGCCAGCGAGTAGTAGCCGATCACCCCGACGTGCTCGCGCAGGCACAGGGGCAGCAATTCACGCTCGAACTCGGCGCGGTCATACAGGTTGTAGTTGGGCTGCAGGCTTTCGTAGCGCGGCAGGCCCAGCCGGTCGCTCGTCTGCAGCGCCTCTTCCAGCCGCGCGGCGCCGTAGTTGGAGGCGCCGATGGCGCGCACCTTGCCCTGCTTGACGAGATGCGCGAAGCACTCCAGCGTCTCCTCCAGCGGCGTCGCGTCGTCGTCCTTGTGCGCCTGGTACAGGTCGATGCAATCCACCTGCAGCCGGCGCAGCGAGTCCTCCACCGCCTGGGTGATCCACTGCGGCGACAGGCCCTTGTCCATGCCGACCTTGGTGGCGATCACCACCTTGTCGCGGCGGCCGCCGCCCTGGGCCAGCCAGCGGCCGATCACCGTTTCCGATTCGCCGCCCGTGTGGCCCGGCACCCAGCGCGAATACACGTCCGCCGTGTCGACGAAGTTGAAGCCGGCCTCCACCCACGCATCGAGCAGGGCGAACGAGGTGGGCTCGTCCACCGTCCACCCGAACACGTTGCCGCCGAAGCACAGCGGAGACACCATCAGGGACGATCGGCCCAGGACACGCAGTTTCATGGGATCCTCGAAGAAGCTTCAGACGCCGCCGTGCGGATGCGTCGGGTCTACCCACAGCACCTGCTCGGGTTTCTCCGCCGGCTCGATGTCCAGGTTGATCGCGACGGCCTGGCCGTCGCTGCGGCACAGGACGCATTCCAGCACCTCGGTGGGGCTCGCGTTGATCTCCTGGTGCGGCACGTAGGGCGGCACGTAGATGAAGTCGCCGGGTCCCGCCTCGGCGGTGAACTCCAGGTGCTCGCCCCAGCGCATGCGCGCGCGGCCCTTCACCACGTAGATCACGCTTTCGAGGTGGCCGTGGTGGTGTGCGCCGGTCTTCGCGTTGGCGTGGATCGTGACGGTGCCCGCCCACAGCTTCTGCGCGCCCACGCGTGCGAAGTTGATCGCGGCGCGGCGGTCCATGCCCGGCGTCTGCGCGGTGTTGGGGTCCAGCTGGTTGCCGGGGATCACGCGCACGCCGTCGTGCTTCCACTTCGCGTGCTCGTGGGGAGGGTCGTGGGGGTGATCGCTCATGGGGCCAGCGTACGACAATGCGGGCATGACTGACAACTCCACGCCGCTGCTGGACGCACCGGCGCTGCGGCAACTGGCCGAGTCCCACGCCAGCGCAGCCTGTCCCCGCTGCGCGGCCTTGCGGGCACCGGGGTGGGAAGCCTTGCCGGGCGGCTTCGAGCGCGCGGCGCTGCGCCAGGTGGG
Source organism: Ramlibacter sp. P4_H7 (assembly GCF_056400765.1). NCBI lineage: Bacteria > Pseudomonadati > Pseudomonadota > Betaproteobacteria > Burkholderiales > Comamonadaceae > Ramlibacter > Ramlibacter sp. P4_H7. The sequence goes on along the minus strand of NZ_JBFUKP010000012.1, from coordinate 115,764 downwards.
CACGCTCAGGCAGCCCGGGCTGGACGATCCGACACTGGAGGAGTACCACCCGCAGGGCACGCGCGGCTGGTCGCCGGACGCCCCGATTGCGCCGCGTTACTTTCCCTACAACCGCTGCGACGTCTGGCAGTGCGTGCAATGCGGCCGACCCTTCCTGCGCTACACGGAGTACGGCGGCTACTACGTGGAAGAGCGCATCCGCGAATTGCACGCCGCTCTGGTGGTGGACGCCGCGGCCTGACGACCATCACGGCCGCGCAGGTAGCCGGGCGTGTAGTCGTTCACCGACATGGACCTTTCGCCGGCTCCTACTGCTGGGGCAGGGGGCTGGTGCGTTGCTTGGGGGTGGACACGTGTTCCATTCGATTCCCCCAGGAAAGGAAATTCCATGCACAAGCAACTCATCAGCCTCGCCGCTGTTCTCACCCTCGGCTTTGCCAGCGCCGGTTTCGCCGCCGACAACACCGCCATGAGCAAGGACGCCTACAAGGCTGCCAAGGAAAAGATCGAGGCCCAGTACAAGTCCGACAAGAAGGCCTGTGACGGCATGAAGGACAACGCCAAGGACATCTGCAAGGCCGAGGCGAAGGGCAAGGACAAGGTCGCCAAGGCCGAGCTCGAGGCGCAGTACAAGCCGAGCCCGCGCAACGACGAGAAGGTCGCGCTGGCCAAGGCCGATGCCGACTTCGACGTGGCCAAGGAAAAGTGCGAAGACCAGAAGGGCAACGCCCAGGACGTCTGCAAGAAGGACGCCAAGGCCACCCATGAGACCGCCAAGGCGCAGGCGAAGGCCAAGGTCGCCGCCAACACCAAGGGCGCGGACTCCGCAGCCGCGGTCGACGCACGCCAGGACGCGAAGAAGGACGCAGCCGATGCGCAGTACTCCGCTGCCAAGGAGCGTTGCGACACGATGAAGGGCGATGCCAAGGACAAGTGCATTGCCGACGCGAAGAAGAAGTTCAACAAGTCCTGAGCGCGTTCAGGTGGGGGCCGGCGAGTCCCGTCCCTCCGCGGCTGTAGCCGCATTCCCACAGCGTAGCGCCCCATCGGGCGCTACGCTGGCGTGGAAAGGACATGCATCGATGACGAGGAGTTCCATCGGCCTGGCCGCCGCGCTGTGCCTGGCAGGCGCTACGCACGCCGCGCCCCAGGTCCCCCATGCGGCCCACGCGCCCATGACCAGTGCGGCCTATCTGGCCGAACAGCAGAAGATCGCCGCGGAGTTCCAGGCCGACCAGAAGACCTGCGACCCGGTCACAGGCAACAAGCACGAGGTCTGCGAAGCCCAGGCGCAGGGCAAGCAGGAATCCGCCCTGGCCGAACTGGAGCAGCGCTACCGGCCCAGCGCGGAACGCGAACTGAAGGCCAAGACCGTGATCGCGGAAGCGAACTACGACGTGGCCAGGGCCAGGTGCAGCGCCTTGCAGGGCAAGGCGAAGGACCGGTGTGGCCAGCAGGCCAAGCTGGCCCGCGAGGCCGCGATCCGGCAGGCCAAGGTCGAGAAGGTGCAGGAGACCGGGGGCATGTTCCGCAGGCACGCGGCGCAGCAGCCCAGGGGCACCTTGCCCGGCACCTGAGCGGTGCCTACTCCAGGCCCAGGCCGCGCAGGTGGCAGTCCAGGGCCTTCATCCCGACCGCCTCCAGGTCGAACTCCGCCGGATCCAGCAGCCAGTTCTGCACCAGCCCGTCGAGCAGGGCATGCAGGCCGTGCGCGGCCACCGCCGCTGGTGCCTCGAGCCGCACGCCGCGCGCGGCCGCGCTCTTGCGCAGCGCATCCCGGAAGCGGTCGACCCAGATGCCACGCATCTTCAGGTGGCGCTCGCGCACGGCGCACAGGCTGTCGACGTACTCCACCATGTGGGTGGCCACCTCGAACACGCGCCGGGTCTGGGGATCCGCGACGGTCTGCCGCAGGGCCAGGCGCAGCGCCTTCTTCAGGGCCGGCAGGGGATCCTCCTCCGGCGTCTCTTCCACGAAAGACAGTGCGCGCTGCAGGGGCAATGCGACCCGGTCCATCATCGCGTTGAACAGGTCGGCCTTGTCCCGGAAATGCCAGTAGATGGCGCCGCGCGTGGTGCCTGCGGCCACGGCGATGTCGTTCAGCGAGGTGCCGGCCACCCCCTGCGCGAGGAACACGTGCTCCGCCACGTCCAGCAAATGGGCGCGGGTGGCGAGGGCGTCTTCCTTGGAACGGCGGGCCATGACCCCTCGAATATACATGCAACCTTGTATGTATATACTTGCGCCCTTGCGTTGGCCTGCAGTCCCGGGGCCTGATCTGCCCATTCCCTCTTCGAACAAGAACATTCCATGGCCGCTCGCTTGCCGCATCGTCTAGCCTGGTCCCTGTCCCTCCTGCTCGCCGCGGCGCTCGCGGCGTGCGGCCAGTCGAACGGAACTTCCGCGCCCCAGGCGGGCGGGGCGCCCCCACCACCGGAAGTGGGCGTGGTCACCGCCACCATGGGCGACGTCGGCCTGGTGACGGAGCTGCCCGGTCGGCTGGAGCCGGCCCGCGTCGCGCAGGTGCGCGCCCGCGCCGCCGGCATCGTGCAGCAGCGCATCTTCCGCGAAGGCAGCGACGTGCGCGCGGGCCAGGTGCTCTACAAGATCGATGCCGCTCCCTACACGGCGGCGGCGGCCAGCGCGCAGGCCTCGCTCAGCAAGGCGCTCGCCAACCACGCCCAGGCAGCAGCGCTTGCGCAGCGCTATCGCCCGCTGGTGGAAGAGAACGCGGTCAGCAAGCAGGAGTACGCCAACGCGATCGCCTCCGAGAAGCAGGCCGAGGCCGACGTCGCCGCCGCCCGCGCGGCCGTGCAGACCGCACAGATCAACCTCGGCTATGCGTCGGTCACGGCGCCGATCTCCGGCCGCATCGGCCGCTCGCTCGTCACCGAAGGCGCGCTGGTGGGCCAGGGCGAGGCGACGCCGCTGGCGGTGATCCAGCAGATCGACCTGCTGTACGTCAACTTCACGCAGCCCGTGGGCGAGGTGATGAACCTGCGCCGCGCGCTGGAGCAGGGCCGCCTGAAGCGCGCCGGCGCCGAGGGCGCCCAGGTGCGCGTGCTGCTGGAAGATGGCACCGAGCACACCCAGCCGGGCAAGCTGCTGTTCGCCGACCTGAGCGTCGACCAGAACACCGGGCAGGTCACGCTGCGCGCCGAAGTGCCCAATCCGCGCGGCGTGCTGCTGCCCGGCATGTACGTGCGCGTGCGCATCGAGCAGGCCAAGGCCGCCAACGCGATGCTGCTGCCGCAGCAGGCCGTGACGCGCGCCGCCACCGGCGACACCGTCATGGTGGTCGCGCAGGACGGCCAGGTGAGCCCGCGCACGGTGAAGATCGGCGGCGCGCAGAACGGCCAATGGGTGGTGCTCGAAGGCCTCAAGCCCGGCGAGCAGGTGATGGTGGACGGCTTCCAGAAGCTGCGTCCCGGCTCGCCGGTGAAGCCCGTGCCCTGGGCGGCCGCAGGCGCGGCTCCCGCGGCGTCCGCGCCGGCATCGGCCGCGTCCGCCCGGACCGCGGCGCCATCCGCGCCGGCTTCCGCGGCTTCCGGCGCGAAGAAGGGCTGAGGGGCGCCGCATGGCCAAGTTCTTCATCGACCGCCCCATCTTCGCGTGGGTGATCGCGCTGTTCGTCGTCGTCATCGGCGCCGTGTCCATCACCAAGCTGCCGATCTCCCAGTACCCGCCGGTGGCGCCGCCCTCCATCGTGCTGACCGCCACCTATCCGGGCGCCTCGGCGAAGACGCTGGAGGAGAGCGTCATCAGCGTGATCGAACAGGAGATGAACGGCTCGCCGGGCCTCATCTACATGGAGTCGGTGACGCAGGCCAACGGCATCGGCCAGATCACCATCAGCTTCGAACCGGGCACCAACCCGGACCTGGCGCAGGTGGACGTGCAGAACCGCCTGGCGCGCGCGACGCCGCGCCTGCCGTCGGCGGTGACGCAGCAGGGCGTACGCGTGGAAAAGGCGCGCTCCAACTTCCTGCTGTTCACGATCCTTTCCTCGGACGATCCCAACTTCACGCCGGTGGACCTGGGCGACTATGCGTCGCGCGCCGTGCTGCCCGAGATCCAGCGGATCCCCGGCGTCGGCCAGGCGCAGCTGTTCGGCACCGAAGCGGCGATGCGGGTGTGGATCGATCCGGAAAAGCTGGTGGGCCTCAACCTGTCCACCGCCGACGTGAACAACGCCATCCGCGCGCAGAACGCGCAGGTGGCCGCCGGCACCATGGGCGACCTGCCCAACGTGAGCGGCCAGTCCGTGGCCGCCACCATCGTGGTGCCGGGCCAGCTCACCAGCCCCGAGCAGTTCGGCAACATCGTGCTGCGTTCCACGCCCGACGGCGCCACGGTGCGCCTGAAGGACGTGGCCCGGGTGGAGCTCAACGCCCAGACCTTCGCCAGCTCCGCCCGCCTGAACGGCAAGCCCTCGACCGGCATCGGCGTGCAGCTGTCGCCCAGCGGCAATGCGCTGGCCACCGCCGAGGCCGTGCGCAAGCGCATGGGGGAACTCGCGCCGTACTTCCCGCGCGGCATGAAATGGGACATCCCCTACGACAGCTCGCGTTTCGTCAAGATCTCGATCTCGCAGGTGGTGGAGACGCTGCTGGAAGCCGTGGCGCTGGTGTTCCTGGTGATGTTCCTGTTCCTGCAGAACTGGCGCTACACGATCATCCCGACGCTGGTGGTGCCGGTGGCGCTGCTGGGCACCTTCGGCGCGCTGCTGGCGCTGGGCTTCTCGATCAACGTGCTGACCATGTTCGGCATGGTGCTGGTGATCGGCATCGTGGTGGACGACGCCATCGTGGTGGTGGAGAACGTCGAGCGCATCATGAGCCACGAAGGGCTGCCGCCGCGCGAGGCCACGCGCAAGGCCATGGGCCAGATCCAGGGCGCCATCGTGGGCGTGACCGTGGTGCTGATCTCGGTGTTCGTGCCGCTGGCCTTCTTCGCCGGCTCCACCGGCAACATCTACCGGCAGTTCGCCGCGGTGATGGTGGCGTCCATCGGTTTTTCCGCCTTCATGGCGCTGTCGCTCACGCCGGCGCTGTGCGCGACGCTGCTCAAGCAGATCCCGGCCGGCCACCACGTGGACAAGCGCGGCTTCTTCGGTGGCTTCAACCGGCTGTTCATGCGCACGGCCAAGGGCTATGAGCTGGTGGTGCACCGCATCCTGCGGCGGGCCGCGCGTTACCTGGTCATCTATGCGGCCATCGGCGCCGTCGCGGCGCTGGTCTACACGCGGCTGCCGACATCCTTCCTGCCCCAGGAGGACCAGGGCTACATCATCGTCAACGTGCAGCTGCCCCCCGGCGCGACGCTGGAGCGCACGCGCAGCGTGATGGAGCAGGTGGAAGGCTTCATCCTCAAGCAGCCCGAGGTGCAGAGCATGGTGGGCGTGCTGGGCTTCTCCTTTTCCGGCCAGGGCCAGAACGCGGCGCTCGCCTTCGTGACGCTGAAGGACTGGAAGGACCGCAAGGGCGAGGAGCACTCCGCCGGCGCGCTGGCGGGCCGCGCCTTCGGTGCGCTGTCGCGCATCCGCGATGCCTTCATCTTCCCGCTCAGCCCGCCGCCCATCCCCGAGCTCGGGGTGGCTTCGGGCTTCACCTTCCGCCTGCAGGACCGCGGCGGCAACGGCCACGAGGCGCTGGTCGCCGCCCGCAACCAGCTGCTGGGACTGGCCGGGCAGAGCAAGGTGCTCTCGCAGGTGCGGCCCGACGGCCTGGAGGACGCGCCGCAGCTGCAGGTCGACATCGACCGCGACAAGGCACAGGCCCTGGGCGTGAGCTTCGACGCCATCAACACCACCTTGTCGACGGCGCTCGGCTCGGCGTACATCAACGACTTCCCCAACCGCGGCCGCCTGCAGCGCGTGGTGGTGCAGGCCGATGCGCCCTCGCGCATGCAGCCGGAAGACCTGATGCGGCTGAACGTGATGTCCAGCCAGGGGAAGGCGGTTCCGCTGTCGGCGTTCGCCACCACGCGCTGGATCACCGGCGCGATGCAGTCGGTCCGCTACAACGGCTATCCGGCCATGCGCGTTTCCGGCGCGCCGGCGCCCGGCTTCAGCACGGGCGCGGCGATGGACGAAATGGAGCGGCTGGCCGCGCAGCTGCCCGCCGGCTTCGGCTTCGAATGGACCGGGCAGTCGCGCGAGGAAAAGCTCGCCGGCTCCCAGTCGCTGATCCTGTACGGCTTCGCCATCCTGTCGGTGTTCCTGTGCCTGGCCGCCCTGTACGAGAGCTGGTCCATCCCGCTGGCGGTGATCCTGGTGGTGCCCCTGGGCGTGCTGGGCGTGCTGCTCGCGACGCTGTTCCGCGGCTACGCCAACGACGTGTACTTCCAGGTGGGCCTGATCACGATCATCGGCCTGTCGGCCAAGAACGCCATCCTGATCATCGAATTCGCCAAGGACCTGCAGGCCCAGGGCAAGAGCGTGATCGAGTCGGCTCTGGCGGCGGCCCACCTGCGCTTCCGGCCGATCATCATGACCTCCATGGCCTTCGGCCTGGGTGTGCTGCCGCTGGCCATTTCCTCCGGTGCGGGCTCCGCCAGCCAGCGGGCCATCGGCACCGGCGTGATCGGCGGCATGCTCACCGGCACGGGCCTGGCCGTGTTCTTCGTGCCCATCTTCTTCGTCGTCGTACGCGGCTACTTCCACGGCAGCGAGCGCCAACGCAAGCTGCACGCCCACGAGCTGCAACGCGAGATGCCCGCCGGCGCCACCGCCGGAGACCAGATATGAGTTCGCCCATGCGCAAGCTATCCCTCGTCGCCGCCGCCGCGCTGCTGGCCGGCTGCTCCTTCATCCCCAAGTACGAGCGGCCCGAGGCCCCCGTGCCGACCTCCTTCCCCTACGAATCGGCGAAGGACGGGAAGGCGGCCGCCGAGACCCCCTGGGACCAGTTCCTCGAAGATCCCAAGCTGCGCTCGCTGGTCGCCACGGCGCTGCGCAACAACCGCGACCTGCGCGTCGCGGTGCTCAACATCGCCCAGGCCCGGGCCCAGTACGACATCCGTCGCGCGGACCGTGTGCCCACGGTGAGCGCCCAGGTGAACGGCACCCGCGCGCCCGACGTTCGCGGCGACCAGGCCAATCTCTACACCGCCGGCCTCGCGATCAGCAGCTGGGAGATCGACTTCTTCGGGCGCATCGCGAGCCTGAGCGAGGCCGCGCTGGCCCAGTACCTGGCGACCGAGGAGGGTCGCAAGGCGGCGCAGATCTCGCTGGTAGCCACCGTGGCGAACACCTGGCTGGCCCTGGCGGCCGACGAGGAACTGCTGGCGCTGACGCAGCAGACGCTCGCCACGCGCGAGGAGACGCTGCGCCTCACGCGCCTGCGACTGGAGAACGGCGTGTCGTCGGAGATCGATTTCCGCGTCGCCCAGTCGCTCTACGAAACGGCACGGGTCACGCAGTCGCAGGTGCAGCGCCAGCGCGCGCTGGACCTCAACACGCTGGCCCTGCTGATCGGCGAGGGCGTGCCGCCCGGCTACGAGGTGGGCGTCACCACCGAAGGCGTGAACCTGCCCGACGTGCCCGCCGGCCTGCCTTCCGACGTGCTGGCGCGCCGGCCCGACGTGCGCCAGGCCGAGCAGCAGCTGGTCGCGGCCAACGCCAACATCGGCGCGGCGCGCGCCAACTTCTTCCCGCGCATCACGCTGACCGCGGGCGTGGGCACGGCGAGCACCCAGCTGTCCGGACTGTTCGCCGGCGGGTCCTGGGGCTACACGGTGGCGCCTTCGCTGGTGTTGCCGCTGTTCGACGCGGGGCGCAACCGCGCGGGCCTGGCCTCGGCCGAGGTGTCGCGCGACATCGCCGTGGCGCAGTACGAGCGCGCCATCCAGCAGGCCTTCCGCGACGTGGCCGACGCGCTCGCGGGCCGAGCGACCTTCGGCGACCAGGTGGCCGCGCAGGCGCGCGTCGTCGAGGCGGAGTCGGTGCGCGTGCGGCTGGCCCGCCTGCGCTTCCAGACCGGCGTCGCCAGCTACCTGGACCTGCTGGACGCGCAGCGTTCGCTGTTCACCGCGCAGCAGGGCCTGGTGCAGACGCGGCTGGCGCGCCTGCAGAACCAGGTGCAGCTGTACCGCGCCCTCGGCGGCGGCTGGACGGAGCCCACGGCCGGCTCCTGACCGGACTCAGGACCGCGCGCGCCTCTGCATCGTCGCGGCGCGGGCCCACTGGGCCAGGCGGGATTGGGCGATGGAAGAGAGCAGGGAAACGGCGAACAGCATTTTCTTTTCCGGTGCGGTGCGTGGGTCTGGTCCGCATCTTCGGGTCCGCGGCGCGCTCTGCCCGTCAGCCGGACGACGGAGCCGCCGTCGCCATTGCCGGACGGCCGTAGGAGGCGTCCGATGCCGGCGGCAGGCTCAGGGCGCGTTACCCTCGCTCGCCACCTGGTGGAACACGCTCGTGATGGCGTAGCCCTTTTCGTCGATCTGCGCGCGCGCGTTGTCGATCTCATAGGGATGCAGGTGCTCCGCGCTTTCGTCCACGTGCACCGCCTGCTGGCGGGCCTGCCAGTCGACGTTGGTGGCCTCTTCCGGGATCGGCCGGCCGCTGGGCACGATGAGGTAGGAGAACTTGTTGCCCGCTTCCGGGCGGCGGTAGATGTCGACGTTCATGCGGCATTTTGTCGGACCGTGCCGTCGGCGTGGCGTAGGACTTGGCCCTCTCGCGGGCCGAGGCCACGTGGGGCCTGCTCGACCGTTGGACCCGACGGGGTGGAGGAGGGGGCTACCGCCGAGGACACCTCCGGTCTACACTCGCGCCTTCCCCCGATCTCAGCATTTCCGATGATCGACCGCACGCAACACAGCATCCTGGTGGTGGACGACACTGCGGCGTCCCGGTACTCCACCTCCCGCAGCCTGCGCGCCGGGGGCTTCAACGTCGTCGAGGCCGCGGCCGGCGCCGAGGCGCTCGAACTCGTCGACTTCGTGTCCGCCGTCGTGCTGGACGTGCACCTGCCGGACCTGCTGGGATTCGAAGTCTGCCGCCTGCTGCGAAGCCGGCCGGCCACGGCCGAGCTGCCGGTGGTCTACGTCTCCGCCCTCTACATCACCGAACAGGACCAGCAGGAAGGCATGGGCACGGGAGGCAATGCCTACATGGTGTCCCCTGTGGATCCCGAGGCGCTGCTCGCCACCCTGGACCAGCTGATCGGCGACCGGCGCACGGTCAGCCACTGAGCGGCTACACGACCATGGCGGTGGCGGCCCCGTCCATCGAGAGGATGGCGCCCGAGATGTAGGAAGCGCGCGGAGAGGCGAGGAACAGCACCGCCGCGGCGATTTCCTCCGGCTGCGCCAGCCGCCCGAGCGGCAGTTTCTTCTCGGCCTGCTGCCGCACCTCGTCCACCGTCGCATTGCGCAGCCGCGCATCGGCCGCGAAGCCTTCCGCGAGCCGGTCGGTCAGCGTGAGGGTCGGGTTCACGGCGTTCACCCGCACTCCCTTGGGGCCCCAGGCCGCCGCCAGGCCCGCGCTGGCGAGCATCAGCGCCGCATTCGCGGCGCCGCCGGGCAGGTGGGTCGGCGTCGCGACCTTGCCGCCCATGCCGACCACGTTGACGATGCTGCCCGCGCCGCGCGCGCCCATGCGCCGCACCACCGGATCGAGCACGTGGATGGTCGCGAAGAACTTGGACTGCATCGCGTGGTGCCAGGCCTGCGGTTCGAGCTCCGGGAACGGCGTGCGCCTGGCCGCGCCGGCGGAGTTCACCAGCACGTCGATCGGTCCGCCCTCGCGTTCGACCGCATCCACCATGCGCAGCGCCGCCGCCGCATCGGTCAGGTCGGCCGCGTAAGCCCGCACGGCTTCGCCGCCACCGAGGCTGGCGCGCGCCTGTTCCAGCCGGGCCGGATCGCGGCCGACGATGCTGACGCGGCAACCTTCGCGCAGGAACTCGCGGGCGCAGGCGAGGCCGATGCCGCGGCTGCCGCCGGTGACGAGGACGTGGCGTCCTTGCAGTTGCAGGTCCATGGGGTCTCCTTCAGGCGATGTCCAGCACGACGTTGCCCAGCACCTGGCCCTGTTCCACCAGGTCGTGGGCGCGGGCGATCTCCGCCAGCGGCAGGCGCTGCCCCACCGTATGCAACAGCGTGCCCTCGCGCAGCAGCGCGTCCAGTTCGCGCAGGCCGGCCTGCCGGTCCGCGTCGCTGATCTCGTAGATGAAGACGAATTTCATCGTCGCCTGGCTGCGCATCAGCCAGAAGGTCGGCAGCGTCGATTCCAGCGCGCCCATGCCGTACACCACGAGGGTGGCGTGCGGCCGCACGCAGGCCGGGTACAGGCGCGCGTTGGCGGTGAGGTCCATCTCGATCACGGCGTCCACGCCTTGCCCGCCGGTGATCGCCTTCACCCGCGCGGCCACGTCCTCGTCGCGATAGCGGATCACGTGGTCGGCACCGGCACGCCGCGCGTGCTCCGCTTTCGCCTCGGTGCTCACGGTGGTGAGCACGGTGGCGCCCTTGCGCCGGGCGAACTGGATCGCGTAATGGCCCACCGAGCCGGCGCCCCCTGCGACCAGCACCGTCATGCCGGGCTGCAGCTGCGCCAGCCGCACGGCCTGCAGCGCGGTGAACGCTGGGATGCCCAGGCACGCGGCTTCCGCATCGCCGAGGCTGTCGGGCATCGCCACCGCCTGCGCCGAGGGCAGGGCGATCCATTGCGCCGCGGTGCCGAAAGGGCGGTTCCACTGGCCGTTCCAGATCCAGACACGCTCGCCGATGCGGCGCTCGGACACACCGGCGCCGACCGCATCGATGGTGCCCGCGCCGTCGCTGTGCGGGATCACCAGCGGCCAGGCCAACGTCGGTCGTCCCGGACCGCCCTTGCGCGTCTTGAAGTCCGAAGGATTGACGCCGGACGTGCGCAGCCGCACGCGCACCTCGCCCGGCCCGGGCTGGGGCGTCGGCTGCTCGCCGACGGTGAACACCTCGCTGGCCGGCCCCTGCCGGGTGTAGAACGCTGCCTGCATGTTGCTGCCCTCCGCTGGGCGATAGCGTACGTCAAGCCTGCGCCCGCCGCTGCAGGGCGCGCGCGAAAGCCCAGCCGATGACGGGCAGCGCCAGCGCCGGCACCACCAGCAGGGGCAGCGGGCCCCCATGGTCGTAGGCGAATCCCGCGAGCGACACGCCGATCGCCTGGCCGTTGAAGAAGCAGAACGCGAACAGCGCCATGCCGGTGCCGCGCATGGCCGGCGCCATCTGCGTGGCATTGGTCTGCAGCGTGTTGTGGAACAGGTAGGTGCCGAAGCCGACGGCCAGCGCCACCGGCGCCGCCACCCAGGCCCAGGGCGAGACATACCAGCCGAGGAAGCCCAGGCCCATCACGAAGCCGCCGGCCAGCACCATGCGCCGTTCGCCGAAGCGCCGCACCACGTGGCGCGCGACGATGGCATAGAGCAGGCCACCCAGCGCATAGAGCGCGATCAGCGCCGACGCCGCCGACAGGGCGAGGCCGAAGCGCTGGTGCAGGTAGGAAGGCAGGAAGGCGAGCGGGCCCAGCAGGAACACGCCCTCGGCGAACACCGCGGCCACCACGACGCGGGCCCACGGCACCGCCAGCACCGATCCCAGCTGGCGGGCGAACGCGAAACGGCCCGTGCCGCGCAGTGGCGGCACCGACGGGATGTGGCGCAGCCGCACCAGCAGCAGGAACGCGACCACCACGTAGCCGGCGCACAGGGCGCCGAACGCCCCGCGCCAGCCCAGCGGCGTGTCGGCGAACAGTCCACCGCCGAGCTGGCCGGCGGTCATGCCCGACAGCGTTCCCATCAGCAGGCGCGCGAGCGTGGCCTGGCGCTGCTCGTAGTGCACGGCGTCCCCGATCCAGGCGATGGCGAGCGGGATCACGCCGGCGGCGGCGATGCCCCAGAAGACCCGCAGGCGCACCAGTGCGTCGAAATCCGGGGCCAGTGCGCAGGCCAGCGAGGTGAGGGCGCACCCGAAGAGGGCCGCGCACATCACGCGCGCCTTGCCGTAGCGGTCGCCCAGCGGGCCGAACAGCAACTGGGAGACACCGTAGGCGACCGCGAAGGTCAGGACCACGCGGCCGGCCGTGCCGGCGGTGAGGCCAAAGTCGCTGGCGAGCCGGGGCAGCAGGCCGTCGCAGATGCGCAGGGCGGCACCGCTGAAGAAGCAGGCGATGGACAGGAGGGTGACGGCGGAGCGCGTCGCGGCGTCCGAGCCGCCGGCGGGCGTACTGATGGCGGGGGAATTCACGGCAAATCCTACATCGGCCGCCCGGCGCGGCTGGTTCAGCCGTTGGCGCCGTCCTACGGGGCCGGCGGCCGGCAGGCGCGACCATAGGCGGCGATGAATCTCCCACGCGTCCAGCTCACGGCCGATGGCCACCCGATCCAGGTCTATGTCGCCCGCAGCGACGAGGAACGGGCGCTCGGCCTGATGCACCGGCGCGAAATGCCCCAGGACGAGGGCATGCTGTTCATGTGCGACCGCAGCGCCGTCCAGAAATTCTGGATGAAGGACACACCGCTGCCGCTGTCCATCGCCTTCGTCGACGAAGACGGCACGATCCTGAAGATCGCGGACCTCGAACCGCACGACCTGGAATCGGAATCTTCCGAACACCCGGTGCGCTTCGTGCTGGAAGTGAACCAGGGCTGGTTCGCCGAGCGCGGCATTACCCCCGGCACGCGCCTCTCCGGTCCCGTCTTCCTGGAGTGAATGCCATGCAAGGTCTCCCTGGCGAGGCGGCCGCCTTCACGGCGCAGCCCGGCGACCCCTACCCGCTCGGCGCCAACTGGGACGGACAGGGCACGAACTTCGCGCTCTATTCGGAGAACGCGACGCGGGTGGAACTGTGCCTGTTCGATGGCGACGATGCGGAGACCCGCGTGCCGCTGCGCGAGCAGACGGCCTTTGTCTGGCACGGCTACCTGCCCGGCGTGCGGCCGGGCCAGCGCTATGGCTACCGCGTGCACGGACCCTACGAGCCCGATCGCGGCCTGCGCTTCAACCCGCACCTGGTCCTGCTCGATCCCTACGCCAAGGCACTGGACGGCGTGGAGAATTTCGAGGGCGGCGTGTTCGCCTATGAAGTGGGGGGCGAGCGCGAGGACCACGCCATGCTGGAATCGGAGCAGCGCGGCGTGCCCCTGGGAGTCGTCCTCGATCGCGCCTTCGACTGGGAGGGCGACCGTCCCCCGAACCGGCCGCTGCACGAAACCGTGATCTACGAGGCGCATGTCAAGGGCCTGACCATGCTGCATCCGGAGGTGCCCGAGGAACTGCGCGGCACCTACGCCGGCCTGGCGCATCCGGTCATGCTGGCCTACCTGCAGGAGCTGGGGATCACCGCCATCGAGCTGATGCCGGTGCACGCCCACCTGGACGATCCTTTCCTGATCGACAAGGGTCTTACCAACTACTGGGGTTACTCCACGCTCAACTTCTTCGCGCCGGAGCTGCGCTACAGCGCGGCGTTCCGTCGCGGCGACGCGGTGGGCGCGGTGCGCGAGTTCAAGGAGATGGTGAAGGCGCTGCATGCGGCGGGGCTCGAGGTGATCCTGGACGTGGTCTACAACCACACCTCGGAAGGCAACCACCTGGGCCCGACGCTCAGCTTCAAGGGCATCGACAACCCGACCTACTACCGGCTGGTCGGCGACGACCCGCGCTTCTACTTCGACTACACCGGCACCGGCAACACGCTCAACGTGCGGCATGCGCAGACGCTGCAGCTGATCATGGATTCGCTGCGCTACTGGGTGCAGGAGATGCACGTGGACGGCTTCCGCTTCGACCTGGCGAGCACGCTGGCGCGCGGCCTGCACGAGGTGGACCAGCTGTCCGGCTTCTTCACCATCATCCACCAGGATCCCGTCATCAGCCAGGTGAAGCTGATCGCCGAGCCCTGGGACGTGGGCGAGGGCGGCTACCAGGTCGGCAACTTCCCCGTGAAATGGGCCGAGTGGAACGGCGTGTACCGGGATTCGCTGCGCGCGTTCTGGAAGGGCGAGGGCGGACTGGCGAGCGACCTGGGCTACCGCCTCACGGGCTCCAGCGACCTGTACCAGGGCGACGGCCGCAAGCCGTCGGCGAGCATCAACTTCATCACCGCGCACGACGGCTTCACGCTGCGCGACATGGTGAGCTACAACGACAAGCACAACGACGCCAACCTGGAGAACAACCAGGACGGCCACAACGACAACCGGTCCTGGAACTGCGGCGCCGAAGGTCCCACCGACGACGCCGCGGTCAATGGATTGCGCGCGCGCCAGCAGCGCAACTTGCTGGCGACCCTGCTCCTGAGCCAGGGCACGCCGATGCTGCTGGGCGGCGACGAGTTCGGCAACAGCCAGCAGGGCAACAACAATGCGTACTGCCAGGACAACGCCCTCAGCTGGTACGACTGGGCGCAGGCCGACACCGCGCTGCTGGCCTTCACGCGCCGGCTGATCCGCATCCGCCGCGAGCACCCGGCGCTGCACCGGCAGAAGTTCTTCTCCGGCCGCCCCATCCGCGGCAGCGACATCCACGACGTCGAGTGGTACCGCCACGATGGCCAGGCCATGAGCGACGAGGACTGGCAGAACCCGCACACGCAGTCGCTGGCGATGTTCCTGGCCGGCCACGGGCTGAAGGAGACCGACCGCCTGGGCCGTCCCGTGCAGGACGACCACCTGCTCTTCATGCTGTCCGCCTCGCACGAGGACCTGGAGTTCAGCCTGCCCGAGCTGTCCGGCTGCACGGACTGGGAACTGTTGGTGGACACCAGCGACGATGCGGCGAGGGAGACGTGTGCCGCGGGCGGCAAGACGCTGCTGCCGGGGCGCTCGCTGAAGCTGTTCCGCTGCGCGCGGGAGTGACGCGCGTCGCTGGGGTTCGGGCTGCGCCGCTCACCCCAGCCTACGGAGAGTGCACGAAGGCGCTCACCCCAATCTACGAGAGGCGGACGAAGGCGCGCACGGCCTCGATCACGGCGTCGGGTTGGTCCTTGTGCGGCGAATGCCCGCAGTCCGGGAGCTCGAGCAGCTGCGTCTGCGGCACGCGGCGCGCAATGCCGCGGACCTGCTCCAGCGTGCCGTATTCATCGTCCATCCCCTGAATCGCCAGCAGCGGGCAGCGGATCGCGCGGATCTCCTCTTCGATCGTCCAGCCGCGGAAGGCCGGCGCCAGCCAGATGTCGTTCCAGCCCCAGAACGCCGAATCGGCGTCGTCGTGGTAGCGGCCGAGGCGCTGCTTCAGGTCGGTCTGCAGGTAGGCATCGCGCGCCTGCCGGATGCTGGCGACGGAGACGTCCTCCACCAGGATGTGCGGTGCCAGCACGACCGCGCCCCGCAGCGCCTGCGGGAAGGCTGCGACATACAGCAGCGCGATCGAGCCACCGTCGCTGTGACCGAACAGCCAAGGCCGCTCGACTCCGAGTTCCCGCAGCAGCGCGGGCAGCACCTGGCGGGCCTGGTGGTGCATGAAGTCGGGCGCCCACTGCTCGCCAGCGGGACGCGGCGTGGACTTGCCGTAGCCGGGTCGGGAGTACACGAGTCCGCGCAGGCCGGCCGCGTCGCACAGGCGGGCAGGGAAGTCGCGCCACATCGCAACCGAGCCCAGGCCTTCGTGCAGAAAGACCATGGCGGGCGCGTCGGCCGCCGCGCTGCCGACCCACTCGTACTCGATGCGCAGCGGCGCGCCCTGGACGGAAAGCGAGGCGAAGGCCATGGCCAGCCAATATAGTGCAGGTCCAGGAGAACCCCATGCGTCCCACCACGGTTGCGCGCCCGGAAGGCGCCGAAGAAATGCCCCAGGCCACGCGCCTGGATGACGTCCGCATCCGCGAGGTGCGGCCGCTGATCTCGCCGGCGCTGCTGCAGTACGAACTGCCCGCCGACGATGCGGTGCAGGCGTTCGTGGAGCGCAGCCGCGACGAGGTGGCGGCGGTGGTGCACGGCAGCGACCCGCGCCTGCTGGCGGTGGTGGGCCCCTGCTCGATCCACGACCACGAGCAGGCCATCGAATACGCGCAGCGCCTGCGAGCGCTTGCCGGCGAACTGGGGCAGGACCTGCTGCTCGTCATGCGCGTGTACTTCGAGAAGCCGCGCACCACCGTCGGCTGGAAAGGCTTCATCAACGATCCGCGGCTGGACGGCAGCTTCCGCATCAACGAAGGCCTGCGCCTGGCGCGCCAACTGCTGCTGGAGGTTGCGCAGCTCGGGCTGCCCGCGGGCACCGAGTTCCTGGACCTGCTGAGCCCGCAGTACATCTCCGACCTGATCAGCTGGGGCGCGATCGGCGCCCGCACCACCGAAAGCCCCAGCCACCGCCAGCTGGCCTCGGGCCTGAGCTGTGCCATCGGCTTCAAGAACGGCACCGACGGCAGCGTGCAGATGGCCGCCGATGCGCTGGTGGCCTGCCGCGCGCCGCACGCGTTCATGGGCATGACCAAGATGGGACAGGCCGCGGTGTTCGAGACGGCCGGCAACGAGGACTGCCACATCATCCTGCGCGGCGGTTCGCGCGGTCCCAACTACGGCGCAGCCGACGTCGAGTCCGCCTGCGCGATCCTGCGCAAGGCCGGCGTGACGGAACGCGTGATGGTGGATTGCTCCCACGCCAATTCGGCGAAGGACTACCGCCGGCAGGTGGAGGTCGCGCGGGACCTGGCGCGCCAGGTTGCCGGCGGCGAGCAGCGCATCCTCGGGGTGATGATCGAAAGCCACCTGCAGCCGGGGCGGCAGGACCTCAAGCCCGGTGTGCCGCTGGCCCGGGGCGTTTCGATCACGGACGGCTGCATCGGCTGGGAGCAGACCGAGGAAGTGTTGCGGGAACTGGCCGTCGCGACGCGGCAACGGCGGAACGGGTGAGGGCGCTGCGCGAACCCCAGCCCGCTCAGGCCACCAGCCAGCCGATCGCCTCGCTGAGTTCGGAGAAAACGCGCAGCTCCATGCCTTGCGCGCGCGCGGCGGCCTCGCTCAGGCGGGTGAGTTTTTCCGGCGGAACCAGGGAGGCCACTTTCTCGAGGTGGCCCAGGTGGTAGTAGGCGAGCAGCCCGATCGCGCGCTGCTGTTCGGGACCGAAGGTGCCGACCACGTCGATCAGGTTGATCAGCAGGCGACGGGTGCCGTCTTGCCGGGTGCGCTCGGCGATCGCCAGCAGGACGGGTTCGGCGGTCTCCACGAAGGCGAGGGCGGTGACTTCCACCACCGAGAACGCAGGGCCATGGGTGAAATGCAGCGACGCGGTCACCGGGCGAGTATGCCTCGCCGACTCACATGTTGCGACGGTACTGGCCCCCGACTTCGAACAGGGCATTGGTGATTTGTCCCAATGAACAGACGCGCACGGCATCCATCAGCACTTCGAATACGTTTCGGTTATCGATCACGGCCTGCTGCAAGCGCTTGAGCAGCGCAGGCGCCTGCGATGCGTTGCGCGCGTGGAACGCCTGCAGCCGCTGCAGCTGGCTCTTCTTCTCGTCGTCGGTGGAGCGGGCGAGTTCCAGCTTGTCCAGCACCGCGTCGCCGTGCGGGTTGCGGAAGGTGTTGACGCCGACGATGGGCAGTTCGCCGGTGTGCTTGAGCATTTCGTAGTGCATGCTCTCGTCCTGGATGCGGCCGCGCTGGTAGCCCGTCTCCATCGCGCCCAGCACGCCGCCGCGTTCGGCAATGCGCTCGAACTCGGACAGCACCGCTTCTTCCACCAGCTCGGTGAGCTCGTCGATGATGAACGCGCCCTGGTTGGGGTTCTCGTTCTTCGCCAGGCCCCATTCGCGGTTGATGATCAGCTGGATCGCCATGGCCCGGCGCACCGACTCCTCGGTCGGCGTCGTGATGGCCTCGTCGAAGGCGTTCGTGTGCAGGGAGTTGCAGTTGTCGTAGACCGCGATCAGCGCCTGCAACGTGGTGCGGATGTCGTTGAACTGGATCTCCTGCGCGTGCAGCGAGCGGCCCGAGGTCTGGACGTGGTACTTCAGTTTCTGGCTGCGCTCGTTGGCGCCGTACTTGTCCTTCATCGCCACCGCCCAGATGCGACGCGCCACGCGGCCCAGCACCGTGTACTCCGGGTCCATGCCGTTGGAGAAGAAGAAGGACAGGTTGGGCGCGAAGTCGTCGATGTGCATCCCGCGCGCGAGATAGGCCTCGACGAAGGTGAAGCCGTTGGACAGCGTGAAGGCCAGCTGCGAGATCGGGTTGGCCCCGGCCTCGGCGATGTGGTAGCCCGAGATCGACACCGAATAGAAGTTGCGCACGTCGTGGTGCACGAAGTACTCGGCGATGTCACCCATCACCTTGAGCGAGAACTCGGTGGAGAAGATGCAGGTGTTCTGGCCCTGGTCTTCCTTCAGGATGTCGGCCTGCACGGTGCCGCGCACGTTGGCGAGCACCCATTCGCGGATCTTCGCCGCCTCGGTGTCGGTCGGGTCGCGGCCGTTGTCGGCCTTGAACTTCTCCAGGTTCTGGTCGATGGCGGTGTTCATGAACATCGCCAGGATGCTGGGCGCCGGGCCGTTGATGGTCATCGACACCGATGTCGCGGGGTCGCACAGGTCGAAGCCGGAGTACAGCACCTTCATGTCGTCGAGCGTGGCGATCGACACGCCGGAGTTGCCCACCTTGCCGTAGATGTCGGGACGCGGATCGGGATCGTTCCCGTACAGCGTGACCGAGTCGAAGGCCGTGGACAGGCGCTTGGCCGGCATGTTGGCCGACAGCAGCTTGAAGCGCTTGTTGGTGCGGAAGGCGTCGCCTTCGCCCGCGAACATGCGGGTGGGGTCCTCGTTCTCGCGCTTGAAGGCGAAGGTGCCGGCGACATAGGGGAAGCTGCCTGGCACGTTCTCCAGCATCAGCCACTTGAGCAGCTCGCCGTGGTCCTCGTACTGCGGCAGCGAGACCTTGCGCACGGTGGTGCCGGAGAGCGACTTCCAGGTGAGGGCGGTGCGGATCTCCCGGTCGCGGATCTTCACCACGTACTCGTCGCCGGCGTAGGCCTTCTTCATGTCCGGCCATTGCGCCAGCAGCTTGCGCGCGCTTCCGTCCTGCTGCTGCTCGCGCTGCACCGCGAGGTCCTCGGCGGCTTCCGCCGCGCGCGCCTTGTCCGGCTTGCCCAGCCGCAGCATGCGGCCCGCTTCGCGCAACTGCTGGATCTCGCGGGCCAGCGTCGCCTCCTTGCGGACCCGGGCCTTGTAGCCGCGCACCGAGTCGGAGATCTCCGCCAGGTAGCGCGTGCGCGCCGGCGGGACCACCGGCGTCTGGTTGGTGCTGTGGCGCACGCTCACCAGCGGCAGCCGGCCGTCCTTGAGCTTCAGGCCCAGCCCGGCCAGGCGCGGCTTGAGCGCCTGGAACAGCGCAGTGACCCCATCGTCATTGAAGCGCGCCGCCATGGTGCCGAACACCGGCATCTCCTCAGGCCGCTGGCCAAAGGCTTCGCGGTTGCGCTGCACCTGCTTGGCGACGTCGCGCAGCGCGTCGGAGGCGCCCTTGCGATCGAACTTGTTGATCGCGACGAACTCGGCGAAGTCCAGCATGTCGATCTTTTCCAGCTGGCTCGCGGCGCCGAATTCGGGCGTCATCACGTACAGCGGGATGTCCACGTGCGGAACGATGGCCGCATCGCCCTGGCCGATGCCCGAGGTCTCGACCACCACCAGGTCGAAGCCCGCGGCCTTGCAGGCGGCGATGACGTCGCCCAGCGCCGCCGAGATCTCGCTGCCGAAGTCGCGGGTTGCGAGCGAACGCATGAACACTCGCGTCCCTGAATCGGCCGCACCCGCCTGGCCCGCCGGCTTCGGCCAGGGCGAGATCGCGTTCATGCGGATGCGGTCGCCCAGCAGCGCGCCGCCGCTCTTGCGGCGCGACGGGTCGATGGAGATGATCGCCACGCGCAGGCTGTCGTCCTGGTCCAGGCGCAGCCGGCGGATCAGTTCGTCGGTGAGGGACGACTTGCCCGCCCCGCCGGTGCCGGTGATGCCCAGCACGGGGATCTGGCGCTGCCCGGCCTGCAGCCGGATCGCCTGCAGCAGCTGCGCGTCGGCGCTGCCGTTTTCCAGCACGGTGATCAGCTGGGCCAGCGCCCGCCAGCTGGCTTCGGACTGCCCCTGGATGGCGGCCAGTTCCTTCGGCGCATGGGGCGACAGGTCCTGGTCGCAGCGCATCACCATCTCGCCGATCATGCCGGCCAGGCCCATGCGCTGCCCGTCCTCGGGGCTGTAGATACGGGCGACACCGTAGTCCTGCAGCTCGCGGATTTCCGCCGGGACGATGACGCCGCCGCCGCCGCCGAACACCTGGATCTGGGCGCCGCCGCGCTCGCGCAGCAGGTCCACCATGTACTTGAAATACTCGACGTGGCCGCCCTGGTAGGAGCTGACCGCGATGCCCTGCACGTCTTCCTGCAGCGCCGCCGTGACGACCTCGTCCACGCTGCGGTTGTGGCCCAGGTGGATCACCTCCGCACCCATGCCCTGCAGGATGCGCCGCATGATGTTGATGGCCGCGTCGTGGCCGTCGAACAGGCTGGCGGCGGTGACGAAGCGCACCTTGTTCGTCGGGCGGTAGTTGGCGAGCGCCTTGAATTCGGCGGACAGGTCGGTCATGTCGGCATTGTCTCCAGGAAGCCTGGAGCCTAATTGACGTTTACGTTAACGTCAATCAAAAGGCGGAAAAAAGGGCGCCTCGCGGCGCCCTTCCGTAAGCCCTGGTCAGCCGTTGCCGTACAGGTAATTCGGCAGCCAGAGGGTGAGGCCGGGCCAGACGTACATGAACACCATGCAGAGGATCACGATGAGCATGTACGGCATCATGCCCGCGAAGATCTGGTTGATCGTCACGTGGGACGGCGACACGCCCTTCAGGTAGAAGGCCGACATGGCCACCGGCGGCGACAGGAAGGCCGCCTGCAGGTTGACGAACACCAGCACGCCCCACAGCATGGGGTCGATCTGGAAATGCTGCAGCAGGGGCAGGAAGATGGGCACGAAGATCACGATGATCTCGGTCCATTCCAGCGGCCAGCCCAGCACGAAGATGATCGCCTGCGACAGCAGCAGGAACTGGATCGGCGACAAGTTCAGGCTCAACACCCAGTGCTCCACCAGGCTCTGGCCGCCCAGGATGGCGAAGACCGCGGAGAAGATCGCCGAGCCGATGAACAGCCAGCACACCATGGCGGTCGTCTTGGCCGTGAGGAACACCGCCTCCTTGATCTTCTGGAAGTTCAGCGTGCCTGCCTGCCACGCCATCAGGAACGCGCCTGCTGCGCCGACGCCCGCCGACTCCGTCGCCGTGGTGATGCCGAACAGGATCACTGCCAGCACCACGAAGGTCAGGATCGCCAGCGGCATCACCGAGGACGTGAGCATGCGCAGGATCTCGAACTGTTCGGCGTCGAACGTCCAGTAGTACCAGGCCAGCGCCAGCGCAATCAGCGCCGACACGATCCAGAACCCCGTGTAGAACGCCGGCGGTACGGCCACGTGCTCCGTTTCCGCCTGCGGTTCGTCCAGGCGCTTGAGCGTGTCGCCCGAGGACGCCGCCGCATTGGTGCTGTCGGAGCCTGGCGGCTCCTGCAGGGCGCCGGCAGCGGCCGGGGCGGCCTCCGACCCGGGGGGCTCGCTTAGGCCGGAACTGGCGGCAGGCGGTTCCGTGAGCGCCGTGGAGGATGCGCCCGTACCGCCGGCAGCCGGCGGCTCCTGCAGGCCGCCGCCCGCCGGCACGGGTCCCGGCACGTCCTGCGACTTGCCCACGCTCGCCACCTGCTTTTCGGCGGGTTGCGTGGCGGTGATGGCCGGGCGGTCGTCCTTCTGCGAGTAGATCACCACGTACCACCAGGTGACGCCCATCGTGACCACCGCCAGCAGCAGCGGCACGAAGGAAATGCCCAGCGCGCGCAGGATGCGCCCGGCGCCGAGTGGCGACGCCAGGCTGACGGCGCCGCCCTGTGCGGGAACGGCCAGCGCCTTGCGCGGCGACAGCGCGGCGGCGAAGAGGGCCGGCACCATCCGCGGCGAATAAGTCGCCGACAGGTGCGTGAGCCACTCGGGGATCGGAACCTTCATCTTTTCCGGCGGCAGCTTGGGCGCGATCTTCGGGTTGATGAGCACCCAGCCGATCACGTAGATGAGGTACAGCAGCGCCAGGAAGAATCCCGGGAACATGGCGGCTGCATAGAGCTTGACCACGGACTGCCCTGCAACCGCCGCGTACACGATGATCATCACCGAAGGCGGGATCAGGATGCCCAGCGTGCCCCCGGCCGTGATCACCCCCGAGGCGAGCCGGACGTCGTAGCCGGCGTTGAGCATCGGGCGCATCGCGATCACGCCCATCAGGACGACCACCGCGCCGACCAGCCCCGACGCGATGCCCCAGAACGTGCAGATGATCAGCGTGGTGACGGCCAGCGATCCCGGGACGCGCCGGAATGCGAGCTGCACGCTGTGGAACATCTTGTCCACCAGCGCCCCGCGTTCCATCACGTATCCCATGAGAACGAACAGCGGGATGGACAGCAGGGTGTCGTTGTTCATCGCCCCGAAGGCGCGCTGCACCATCAGGTCGAAGATCTTGTTGTTCCAGAAGTGGACGCCCGGATCGTAGAAGGCCACCCACCCGAACATGATGCCGAGGCCCATGAGGGTGAAGGCGGTCGGAAACCCCATCATGATCACCACCACGATGAGGGCGAGCATCGTCATGCCCAGTGCTGCGTCGCTCATCATCACTCCTGCTGCATCCGCTGGCGCGCGGCGTCGTCGATGGATTTGGCACGGGCGATCGCGTCACGGCGCGCGTCTTCGTCCACGTAGGTGCTCCCGGCGAGCTGCTGCTCCACCACGTCGATCTCTTCGGCGTCGTCCAGGCGCGGCGTCCACTCGCCACGGCGCAGGCACACGACGCAGCGAACCATCTCCGAAATGCCTTGCAGCAGCACGGTGGCGCCGGCGATGGGAATGATGAACTTGAAGGGATAGATGGGCAGCGGCGTCGCGTTGAACGTCGTTTCGCGGATCTTCAGCGCGTCGCCGGCGTACACCCAGCCGGCATACGTCAGCGCCAGGATGCCGGGCAGGAAGAACGCGACGTAGAGCACGAGGTCGAGCGCGGCCTGGCGGCGCGGCGGCATGCTGCCGTAAAGAAAGTCGCCCCGCACGTGCCCGTCGTGCGCGAGCGCATAGGCGCCCGACATCATGAACAGGGTGCCGTACATCATGTTGCTCACGTCGAACACCCAAGCGGTCGGCATGTTGAGGATGTAGCGCTTGAACACCTCGACGCAGACCAGGAGCATCAGGGCCACGATCAGCCAGGCGAACGCCTTGCCGACCAGGGTATTGAAGGATTCCACGCCATGCAGCAGTTTGTCGATCGTCATAAGTTGTAGTGGTGTTTCGACTTCCTCGCGCAAAAAAACGGCCAGCGCCGGGACTGCCCCGATGCTGGCCGCCGCGGGGCGGGGCTCGCGTCAGGTCTTCTTCGTGCCGAAGTAACGGTTCCAGGCCATCTTGAAATCGACCTCGTAGTCGAACTGCCACTGGCCCGCGCGCTGGGCGAAGGCGCGCTGCGAATCCAGCACGCGCTTGAAGAACGGGTTGTCGGTCGATTTCTTCGCCACGACCCGGTCCCACGCATCCAGCTGGGCCTTCAGGATGGCGTCGGGCGTCTTGTAGAAGGCGACCTTGTCCTTGGTCTTCAGGTCGATGTAGTCCTGCGAATTGCGGTGGATCGCCTTCCAGGAGAAGTCGGCCGAGGCGGCCTGTACGGCGTAGTCGATGATGGACTTGAGCTCCGGCGCGAGGGCGTTGTACTTGCCCTTGTTGAACAGCACCTCGAACTGCTCGCCCGACTGGTGGAAGCTTTGCAGCATGCAGTTCTTCGCCACGTCGGGAAAGCCGAGCGCGCGGTCGGACGATGCGTTGTTGAACTCGGCGGCCTCGATCAGGCCGCGGTCCAGCGCCGGCACGATCTCGCCGCCGGGCAGCGGGTTGACCGCGGCGCCCAGGTCGGTGAAGAGGTCCACCGCCAGGCCCACCGTGCGGTACTTGAGGCCCTTCATCTGGGAGACGTTGGAAATGGGTTTCTTGAACCAGCCGAGCGGCTGCGTCTGCATCGGCCCGTAGAGGTACGACACCACGTCCATGTTGATGGACTTGTAGATTTCCTCCAGCAGCGCCTTGCCGCCGCCGTAGTAGTGCCAGGACAGCACCATGTTCGGATTCATGCCGAAGGCCGGGCCCGATCCCCACAGCGCCAGGGCCGAGTTCTTGCCGTAGTGGTACGCGACCACCCCGTGGCCGCCGTCCAGCGTGCCCTTGTTCACCGCTTCCAGCAGCTGGAAAGCCGGCACGACCGCGCCGGAGGGCAGCACCTCGATCTTCAGGCGGTTGCCCGCCATGTCGTTCACCTTCTTCGCGAAGTCCTGTGCGAACTCATGGAAGATGTCCTTGGCCGGCCAGGTGCTCTGGAAGCGGAACGCCGTGGTCTGCGCGACGGCCACCATCGGCGCCGACATGGCGCCGGCGGCAACGGCGGCGCCCTTCAACAGGCTGCGACGACGAGGGGTCTGGGGGGTGGTCATGCCTTGTCTCCTTGCGTTGGTATCGTTAGCAAGCTATCTTTGTTTCCGCTCCTGCAAGCCAGTAATAGGGTTTGTACGGAGCGATCACACAAAGCGACAAGGGATAGCTGACAAGACCCTGTCGCCCTGCATTCAAGAATCGAGAGACCTAGGAGACATCAACGATGGACAGACGTCATTTCTTCCATGGCACCGCCGCGGCCGCCGCTGCAGGGCTCGCCGGCTGCGCGACCACGGGCATGGGCGCCGGCACGGGCCGAACGCCTTTCCCGGTGGCCGGCGCGACCATCCCGGTGGCAGGGTCCGACATGGTGTTCCCCGTGCGGCGCATCTACTGCATAGGCCGCAACTACCGCGCGCACTCCATCGAGATGGGATCCAACCCGGACCGCGAGCCGCCGTTCTTCTTCCAGAAGCCCACCGACGCGATCCAGAACGTGGCGCCGGGCGCGGTCGCCGACCACCCCTACCCTTCGCTCACCAAGAACTACCACTACGAGGTGGAGCTGGTGGCGGCGATCGGCCGGGGAGGGCGCAACATCCCCGTGGCAAGCGCGCTCGACCATGTGTGGGGCTACACGCTGGGGCTGGACATGACCCGGCGGGATCTCCAGCGCGCGATGGGCGACGAGAAGAAACCCTGGGAGATCGGGAAGAGCTTCGACCACTCCGCCCCCATCGGCCCGCTGTTTCCGGTCGCGCAGATCGGCCACTTCCAACAGGGTGCCATCTGGCTGAAGGTGAACGGCCAGACCAAGCAGAACGCCAACCTGAACCAGATGATCTGGTCGGTGGCCGAGCAGATCGCCAAGCTGTCGGAAGCCAACGAGCTGTTCCCCGGCGACATCATCTACTCGGGAACCCCCGAGAACGTGGGTCCGGTGGTGCGCGGCGACGTGATGGAAATCCACATCGACAAGCTCCCCAACCTCAGCGTCCGCGTCGTCTGAAGACCCCGGCGGCGTCGCGCTGGCAAAATCGCCGGCATGAACGCCGCCGCATCTCCTTCCCCCACCGTCAACCGGGATGTGCCGCGCCCCGCGCAAGGCTATGCCGGGGACGTCACGCCCGAGCTGGCCTGCCGCTGGTGGCAGGCGGGCGATGCAGTGCTCATCGACGTGCGCACCGATGCCGAGCGCGAATGGGTCGGCTTCGTGCCGGGTGCCGTGGGGCTGTCATGGAAGCAATGGCCGGGGATGCAGATCAATCCCGGCTTCGACGAGGCCCTCCGCGCCGCCGTGCCGCCCGGCAAGAAGGCCGTCCTGCTCTGCCGCAGCGGCATCCGCTCGATTGCCGCTGCCCGCCGCGCCACCGAACTCGGCCTGGAGGCGTACAACATCCTGGAAGGCTTCGAGGGCGATGCCGACGAGCAGGGGCACCGCGGCCGCAAGGGCGGCTGGCGCCTGCTCGGCCTGCCCTGGCGCCAGAACTGAGGCGCCCGTTTCTTTTCTTTCGACAAAGGTCCATCCATGGCAGTCAACCTGAGCGCCCCGGGCGCGGAATCGCTGCACCCCGTCGCGGGGGTGCGCATCGGCGTGGCCGAGGCCGGCATCCGCAAGGCGAACCGCAAGGACCTCACGGTCTTCCTGCTCGACGAGGGATCGGCGGTGGCGGGCGTGTTCACCCAGAACCGTTTCTGCGCCGCACCGGTGCAGGTGTGCCGTGACCACCTGGCCCGCGGCGACATCCGCGCGATGGTGATCAACACCGGCAACGCCAACGCCGGCACGGGCGAGGACGGCCTGGTGCGCGCACGCACGACCTGCGTTGCCGCCGCGCGCCTGCTCGACATCGCACCGGAACAAGTGCTGCCGTTTTCCACCGGCGTGATCATGGAGCCGCTGCCGGTCGACCGCATCCAGGCGGGGCTGCCGGCCGCCCTGGCGGATGCGCAGGCGTCGCACTGGCTGCGGGCCGCCGAAGGCATCATGACCACCGACACGCTGCCCAAGGCCTTCAGCCGCCAGTTGCGCATCGACGGTGCCACCGTCACGGTCACCGGCATCAGCAAGGGGGCCGGGATGATCCGGCCCAACATGGCCACCATGCTCGGCTTCCTCGCCACCGACGCGAAGGTCGACGCGAAGCTGCTGCCGGGCCTGGCGTTCGACTTGGCCGAGGGCTCGTTCAACCGCGTGACGGTGGACGGCGACACTTCCACCAACGATTCGTTCGTAGTGGTCGCCACCAACAAGGCACAGCATGCGGCCATCACCTCCTTCGACTCGCCTGCCGGGCAAGCCCTGAAGGCGGCGATGCTGGACGTGGCGCGCCTGCTCGCGCAGGCGATCGTGCGCGACGGCGAGGGCGCCACCAAGTTCATCACGGTGCGCGTGGAAGGTGGCAAGAACGCCGCGGAGTGCCGGCAGGTGGCCTACGCCATCGCCCACTCGCCGCTGGTCAAGACCGCCTTCTTCGCGAGCGATCCCAACCTGGGCCGCATCCTGGCGGCCGTGGGCTACGCGGGCATCGACGACCTGGACCAGACGAAGATCGAGCTGCACCTGGACGATGTGCACGTGGCGACCCAGGGCGGGCGCAACCCGTCGTACCGCGAAGAAGATGGCCAGCGCGTGATGAAGAAGGCGGAGATCACTGTTCGCGTGGGCCTGGGCCGCGGCAGCGCGGCCGACCAGGTGTGGACCTGCGACTTCAGCCACGACTACGTGACGATCAACGCCGACTACCGCTCATGACCGACAAGTTCGATACGCTCATCGCGCGTGCCACGCAGCTCCTGGACCGCATCGAGGCGATCCTGCCGCAGCCCCTCACGTCCCCCGACTGGAACGCCGCCATCGCCTGGCGCTACCGCAAGCGCTCCAGCGGGCATGGCGTCATGGAGCCCGTCAGGCACGTGGCCGCCATCGGCCTCGAAGACCTGAAGGAAATCGATGCGCAGAAGGAGAAGATCGAGCGCAACACGCTGCAGTTCGTGCAGGGGCATCCCGCCAACAACGTGCTGCTGACCGGGGCGCGCGGCACCGGGAAATCTTCGCTGATCAAGGCCTGCCTGAACGCCTATGCCGGCCGGGGCCTGCGGCTGATCG
Source organism: Ramlibacter sp. P4_H7 (assembly GCF_056400765.1). NCBI lineage: Bacteria > Pseudomonadati > Pseudomonadota > Betaproteobacteria > Burkholderiales > Comamonadaceae > Ramlibacter > Ramlibacter sp. P4_H7. The sequence continues at coordinate 88,174 of NZ_JBFUKP010000012.1, read as the reverse complement.
AGGTGGACAAGGCCGACCTGACCGACCTGCCGGACATCGTCGACGTGGTGTCGGGCCGGCCGGAGAAGTTCGTGGTGTTCTGCGACGACCTGAGCTTCGAGGAAGGCGAGCCAGGGTACAAGGCGCTCAAGTCCATCCTGGACGGCTCGGTGGCCGCCTCCACGCCGAACGTGCTGATCTATGCCACGAGCAACCGGCGCCACCTGCTGCCCGAGTACATGAAGGAAAACCTCACCTACACGCACACCGCCGACGGAGAGGTCCATCCGGGCGAGGTGGTGGAGGAAAAGATTTCCCTGTCCGAACGCTTCGGCCTGTGGGTGAGCTTCTATCCCTTCAGCCAGGACGAATACCTGCACATCACCGCGACCTGGCTGGAGCACTTCGGCGTGCCGAAGGCCGAGATCGAGGCCGCGCGTCCGCAGGCCCTGGTGTGGGCCCTGGAGCGCGGCTCCCGCAGTGGCCGGGTCGCGTACCAGTTCGCCCGGGACTACGCGGGACGGCACCACGCGTGAACGGGGTGCTCGTTGCCGATGGGGATCGCCCGCGCGAAGGCGGGCCGGATCGCAAGGAAGTGGAAGTTGCCGTGGGGGTGCTGCTGCGCGACGACGGCGCCTTCCTGCTGACCTCACGGCCCCCTGGCAAGGTGTACGAGGGCTACTGGGAATTTCCCGGCGGCAAGGTGGAGTCCGGGGAGAGCGTCGAAGAGGCGCTGCGCCGGGAATTGCAGGAGGAGATCGGCGTCACGATCGGCGCGGTCCATCCCTGGCGGGTGGAACGCGTCGACTACCCGCACGCGCTGGTCCGGCTGAACTTCTGCAAGGTCTACGATTGGACGGGCGACCTGCACATGCACGAAGGCCAGCAGTTCGCCTGGCAGCAGTTGCCCGTCACGGTCGGGCCGGTGCTCCCGGGGACCGTGCCCGTGCTGCGCTGGTTTGCCGAAGAGCGCGCCTACCCCGGCGCGACGCACTGAAGCTTCACTGTTCCTTGGGGTCGCCGAACGGCAGGTCGTCCGCAGGGGACTCGTCCGGCACCCGGAAACTCTCGCTGGCCCAGGCGCCGAAATCCAGGTTCTTGCACCGTTCGCTGCAGAACGGCCGAAAGGCATTGCTGGGCGCGAACACGCTGTCGCCGCCGCAGGCGGGGCAGCGCACGATGCGGGGCTTGTCGGCACGCGTCGCCATCTCGACCTCACGCGCAGAGGGTCAGTTCGAAAGGGGTGTTGTCGCTGCTGGCCTGCATGCGGTCGCTCTCCTGCCGCATCATGCGAACGGAGACGATCAGCCGATTGCCGCTGATTTCGGGCACCACGCCGAGGGCTGGATCGATGCGCAGTCGCAGCAGCTGGAAGGTGCGACCCTGCGGCAACGTCTGCTGCAACTGTCCGCCGGTGGCGATCACCTTCTGAGGCGCGCCCGAATCGCGCAGCAGGCGCAGCAGCAGGTGGATCGACTCGGCGAGCGGCGCCAGCGTGGTCGCCCAGCGCTCCAGGTCGGCCCGACGCTGCTCCGGCGGCAGATGCTGCCAGGCGTAGTAACCGGGCAGGTCGAACTCGCAGGTGCCGCCGGGGATGCCAGCGCGGCTGCGGATGCTCATCAGCCACTCGTTCTCGGTGAGCGGCTGCCCGGCCTTGCCCGGCGTACCGTTGACGACGCTGAAGCAGGACTCGATCTGCGCGATCACGCCGTCCAGGGCCTTCTCGGAAATGGCGGGATTGCCGCGGTATCCGTTCATGACCTGTTTCTGGCGTTCCAGGTCCTTCAGCACGTCCGACTTGAGGTCCGCCCGCGCTGCCACGTCCATCACTTCGAAGATGGTGGCGAGCGCATAGTGGTGGTCAAGGGGATGGCTGCGCGGGATCAGCTCGCCCAGGCGGCGGAACAGGTGTTCCAGCCGCAGGTAGGTCCGGATGCGTTCGTTGAAGGGATATTCGTAGAGGATCACGCGCGGGCGTTGGGCGGACAGGCAGGAAGCAGGGCGCCATCATAGCCCGAAGGTCCGGGCGGCCTGTTCCACTTCGTTGCGCAGGGCTTGCAGGTTCAGCCCTTCGTTGCAGATCACGAGGTCGGCGGCCGCGAGCCGCAGCGCGCGCGGGGCCTGCGCGGCGATGATGGCGCGCACCTCCCCGGCGGACAAGCCACTGCGGGCGATGACGCGGGCAACCTGGGTCTCCGGTTCGCAGTCCACGACCAGGACGCGGTCCACCTCCCGGCGCCAGCGGCCGGACTCCACCAGCAGCGGGATGTCGAACACGATGCAGCGCGCGCCGGCGGCGAGGGCCGCATCGACCTGCCGTGCGATCTCTTCGGCCACGAGTGGATGGATGATCTGTTCGAGTTCGCGGCGCGCGTCGGGATGGGCATAAGCGCGCTCGCGCATCTTCATGCGGTCCAGCGCGCCTTCGGGGGTGATGAACTCCGGGCCGAACACCTGCGCAATCCGGGGGATGGCAACGCCACCCGCCGCCGTGGTGGCGCGTGAGATGGCGTCGGCATCGACGGCGGCGGCGCCCAGCTCCTGGAGCATCGCCAGCACGGTGCTCTTGCCGCTGCCGATTCCGCCCGTGAGCCCGATGCGCACGGCCATGGCTGTCCTAGGCGCCGAAGGGGAAGGCGAAGGGCAAGAGGGCGGGCAGCGCCGCAGGACTCAGCGCCAGGGCCAGCAGCCCGGCGCCGGCTAGGTAAGGCCCGAAGGGCATGGGAATGTCCTTGTTGGCCAGCTTGCCGACGACGATCAGCAGCACGCCGATCACGGCGCCCACCATGGACGACATCAGGATGATGGCGAGCAGGAACGGCGCGCCCAACCATGCTCCGAGGGCGGCCAGCAACTTGAAGTCACCGTAACCCATGCCTTCCTTGCCGGTGGCGAGCTTGTAGGCCTGGAAGATCATCCAGAAGACGCCATAGCCCAGCGCGGCGCCCCACACCGAAGAGGCGAGAGGGACGGTCCACCCGAGGGCCGAGGCGAGAAGACCCAGCCACAGCAGCGTGTAGTTCAGGTCATCCGGGAGGATCTGCGTGTCCATGTCGATGAGGAACAGGCAGATCAGGAGGGCGGCAAACGCGGCCCATGCAGCTGCCTGGAGGGTCAGTCCCCAGCGCCATCCGCACAACGCAAAGAAGCCGGCGGTGATCAGTTCGACCAGAGGGTAACGCAAGCTGATGGGCGACTTGCATTCGGAGCACCGTCCTCGCAGCACCAGCCAGCTGACCACGGGGATGTTCTCGTACCAGCGGATCACGTGTCCGCAGCGCGGGCAGCGTGAGCGCGGGACCACCAGGTTGAAAGGTTCCTGTGGCTCCAGCGCCTGGCCCGTGTACTCTGCGCACTCCCCGGCCCATTGGCGTTCGAGCATCTTCGGCAACCGATGGATGACGACATTGAGGAAACTGCCGACCAGGAGGCCGAGGACGCCGGCGATCACCGCCGCGTCCCATCCTGCACCGAACGCCATCAGACGACCGAGCCCAGCTTGAAGATGGGCAGGTACATGGAGACCACGATGCCGCCGATGATGCCGCCCAGGAACACGATGATCACCGGCTCCATCAGGCTGGAAAGGCCGGCCACCATGTCATCGACCTCGGCTTCGTAGAAGTCCGCGGCCTTGCCCAGCATGTGGTCGATGGAGCCCGACTCTTCGCCGATCGCGCACATCTGCAGCACCATGGACGGGAACACGTTGGCGTTGGTCATCGCCGCGGTCAGGCTGGTGCCGGTCGACACCTCCTGCTGGATGCGCTGGGTCGCCATCTCGTACACCGAGTTGCCGGAGGCTCCGCCGACGGAGTCCAGGGCTTCCACCAGCGGCACCCCCGCCGCGAACATGGTCGACAAGGTGCGCGTCCAGCGCGCGATCACGGACTTGAAGACAAGGTCCCCGAACACCGGCAGTTTCAGCATGAGCCGGTCCATGAATTGCTGGACCTTCACGTTGCGCTTCCAGGCCTGCATGAAGAAATAAAGGCCGCCGCCAATGCTGCCAAAGATCAGCCACCACCACTTCACGAAGATCTCGCTCAGCCCGATCACGAACAGCGTGGGAGCAGGCAAATCCGCCCCAAAGGAGGTGAACACTTCCTTGAACGCAGGGATCACGAAGATCATGATCACCGAGACCACCACGAAAGCCACGACCACCACGGCGATCGGGTACATCAGGGCGGACTTGATCTTGGACTTGATCGCCTCCGTCTTTTCCATGTAGGTCGCGAGCCGATCGAGCAGGCTCTCGAGAATACCCGCCGCCTCGCCCGCTTCCACCAGGTTGCAGTACAGGCTGTCGAAGTAGAGGGGGTACTTGCGGAAGGCGGCGGAAAGCGAAGTGCCGGTTTCCACGTCGAGACGGATGTCGTTCAGCAGCTTGGTCACGCTGGCATTGGCGTTGCCGCGTCCCACGATGTCGAAGGACTGCAGCAGCGGCACGCCTGCCTTCATCATCGTCGCGAGCTGGCGCGTGAAGATCGCGATGTCCTTGGGCCTGATCTTCTGGCCCGAACGCATCTTGCGCTTCTTGATTTTCGTGGGCGAAACGCCCTGCCGGCGCAGCGACGCCATGACCTGGTTCTCGCCGGCGGCACGGGTTTCCCCGCGCACCTGCTTGCCGTTGCGGTCCCGGCCCTCCCACTCGAAGACGAATTCCTTGGTTGCGGTAGCGGTGGCCATCAGGGCTCCTCTTTGCGTCTTGCGCTTTTATTCGTTCGTGACAGCCAGCACTTCCTCGAGGGAAGTCAGACCGAGCTTGACCTTGTTCAGGCCGGACTCGCGCAGGCTCCTCACGCCCTCCTTGCGCGCCTGTTCGGCGATCTCGAGCGCACTGCCGTCGGCCAGGATGATCCGTTGCATGTCCTCGCCGATGGGCATCACCTGGTAGATGCCGACGCGGCCCTTGTAGCCGTTGTTGCACGCCGAGCAGCCCACCGGGTGGTAGGGCGTCCAGGATCCGTCGACTTCCTCTTCCTTGAAACCCGCATCGATCAGGGTCTCATAGGGTATATCCATCGGCTTCTTGCACTGCGCGCAGAGGCGGCGCGCCAGGCGCTGGGCGGTGATCAGGATCACCGACGATGCAATGTTGAAGGGCGCGATGCCCATGTTGCGCATCCGCGTGAGCGTCGTGGGTGCGTCGTTGGTGTGGAGCGTGGACATCACGAGGTGGCCGGTCTGGGCCGCCTTGATGGCGATGTCCGCGGTCTCGAGGTCCCGGATTTCGCCGACCATGATGATGTCCGGGTCCTGCCGGAGGAACGATTTCAGCGCTGCGGCGAACGTCAATCCCGCCTTGTCGTTCACGTTCACCTGGTTGACGCCGGGCAGGTTGATTTCCGCCGGATCCTCCGCGGTGGAGATGTTCACGCCCGGCTTGTTCAAGAGATTCAGGCAGGTGTACAGGGACACCGTCTTGCCGGAGCCGGTTGGCCCGGTGACCAGGATCATCCCGTAGGGGCGGCCGATGGCTTCCATCAGCCGCTCTTTTTCCTCCGGTTCGTAGCCCAGCGCATCGATGCCCAGCCTGGCGCTGCTGGGATCCAGGATACGGATCACGATCTTCTCGCCGAACAGCGTGGGCAGCGTCGAAACGCGGAAGTCGATCACCCGATCGGGGCCCACCTTCAGCTTCATCCGGCCGTCCTGCGGAACCCGCTTCTCGGAGATGTCCATGCGGGAGATCACCTTGATGCGGGAAGCGAGCTTTTCCTTGATGGCGACCGGCGGGGAAGCGATCTCGCGCAGTTCGCCGTCGACCCGGAAGCGGACGCGGTATTGGTGCTCGTAAGGTTCGAAATGCAGGTCCGAGGCGCGCGCACCGATCGCGTCCAGCAGCATCTTGTGCAGGAACTTGACGACCGGGGCGTCGTCGACGTCGGAGGTCGCACCCTTATCGTCCTCGTCCCCGGTGGAAGTGTCGATGTTCGATTCATCGAACTCGAAATCGTCGCCGATGATGCTGTCCATGGCCTCGGTGGCCGTGGTGGCGAGGCCCTCCACCATCTTGGTCAGCTTGTCGTACTCGGCGATCACCCAGTCCACGCCCATCTGCGTGGCGAACTTGATCTTGTCGGCCGCTTGCTGGTCGGACGGGTCCGCGGTGGCGACGATCAGCCGGTTGTTCCGCTTCGACAGGACCACGACCCGGTAGGCCTGGCAGATCTTGGCGTCCAGGAGGCCTTTGGGCAGGCGTTGGAGGTCGATCGCGTCCAGGTCGAGCACCGGTGCTCCGAACGCCGTGGACATGGTGTGGGCCAGGTCGGCGGCGGACACGGCGCCCGATCCCGTGAGTTCCGCAATGAAGCTGGTCCGGTTCGCCTGTGCCTTCCGGTACGTCTCTTCGGCCGCTTTCTGCCCGAGCTTGCCCGCGGAAACGAGCGCGCGGCCGAGGCCCGGGAGGGCGATGGAGGCTTCGGTGATCGGATCGACAGCGGCCATGGACTTGGGATTCAGGGGACGGATGGGTCCGACCCAGGCAAAAGTTACCGCCTCATCATCCCGAAAAGCCGAGTTGGTGTAAATCTGAACGGCCTGCGCCGGGCGTCAGCGTTGGAATGAAGTCACGGCGCGACGCGTCGAGTGTCGTCCGCGCAATGACTTGTTACTGACGGATGGAAGAAGACCAGTTGCAAACTGGTCGGGGTGAGAGGATTCGAACCTCCGGCCTCTACGTCCCGAACGTAGCGCTCTACCAGGCTAAGCTACACCCCGATTTCCGCGACACGCCGCGTGCTGAGGGATCCTCAGTTGCGACGCTGCAGCAGTGAAGCCGCCAATTGTACCAAAGCCTGAGCATGCTCATTCGTTGGGAGCTGTGCGGCGGCTGACATCGCGCGCTTTGCTTCGGCCGATGCCGCGTCGCGCGCGACCTCCAGGGCGCCCGTTTCCTGCACGATGCGGATGACTTCGTCGAGTTCCCCCGTCGCCCCGTGCTCGATGGCGTGTCGCAGGAGCCCGCGTTCGGTGTCGCCTGCACGCCGCATGGCAGCGATCAAGGGCAAGGTCACTTTTCCTTCGCGCAGGTCGTCGCCAAGGTTCTTCCCCATTTCTCCCGCATCGCCGGCGTAGTCCAGCACGTCGTCGATCACCTGGAATGCCGTTCCCAAGGCCTGGCCGTAGACGGCGCACGCCTCCTCGACGCTCGGCGTGGCCTTGGCCAGCACGGCGGCCAGGCGTGCGCTCGCCTCGAAGAGCTTCGCCGTCTTGGAGCGGATCACTTGCAGGTAGGCAGCCTCGTCGAGCTCGGGGTCGTGCATGTTCATCAATTGCATGACCTCCCCTTCGGCGATCACGTTGGTGGCCTCGGCCAGGATCTCCATGACGCGCATGTCGTGGGCATCCAGCATCATCTGGAAGGCGCGGGAATAGAGGAAATCGCCCACCAGTACGCTGGCCGGATTGCCGAAGCTCTCGTTGGCCGTGGCACGGCCTCGCCGCAGCGTCGACTCGTCGACGACATCGTCGTGCAGGAGCGTGGCGGTATGGATGAACTCCACCACCGCCGCCAGGTTGAAGCGCTGTTCGCCGCGAAATCCGAGCGCGCCGCATACCAAGAGGAGCAGCGCAGGGCGCAGCCGCTTGCCGCCCGACGAAATGATGTAGCGCGACACCTCGCCGACCAGGGGAACGCCCGAGTCGAGGCGACGGGCGATGACGGCATCGACTTCCCGCATGTCGTCCGCGATGAGGGTTAGCACGGAGGCGACGCTGGAAGAGGAATCGGTCAAGACAGGGATCCGCGGAGTTGCAGGATTATAGGAAGGGCTCTGCAGCCCTCTCCCCGGACGGGCGCCCTGCCTTGTGAGCGCCTACAAACTATGCTAGAATCGCCGGCTTTTCCGGAAATCCGTCCGGGAAAACGAGGGCCCTTCGATGGGCCGTCCCATTTGTGAGGTCAACCATGTACGCGGTCATAAAAACCGGGGGCAAGCAGTATCGCGTTGCTTCCGGCGACAAGATCAAAGTAGAACAGATTGCTGCGGACATCGGCCAGGAAATCACGATCGACCAAGTTCTCGCTGTCGGCAACGGCGGCGACCTGAAGATCGGCGTCCCCCTGGTGTCCGGTGCCACGGTAAAAGCCACGATCGTGGCGCACGGCAAGCACGAGAAAGTGCGCATTTTCAAGATGCGTCGCCGCAAGCACTACCAGAAGCACCAAGGCCATCGCCAGCAATACACCGAGCTCCAGATCGGTGCGATCGCCGGTTAAGGAGAACGGGAAATGGCACAGAAAAAAGGCGGCGGCTCTACGCGAAACGGGCGTGATTCCCAGCCGAAAATGCTGGGCGTCAAGGCCTTCGGCGGCGAACTCATCAGCGCCGGCTCCATCATCGTGCGCCAGCGTGGCACCAAGTTCCATCCCGGCACGAACGTCGGCGTGGGCAAGGACCACACGCTGTTCGCCCTGGTGGATGGGCACGTGAGCTTCAAGATCAAGGGCTCGCTGAACAAGCACACGGTCAACGTGATCCCTGCCGCCTAAGGTAATCTTTAGCGGCAAGTCCAAAGCCCCGACTTGTCGGGGCTTTGTTTTTTTCAGGGCACACCATGAAGTTCGTCGACGAGGCATACATCGACATCGCTGCGGGCGATGGGGGCAACGGCTGCGTCTCGTTCCGCCACGAGAAATACAAGGAATTCGGCGGCCCGAACGGCGGCGACGGCGGTCGGGGCGGCCACGTCTACGCGGTGGCGGATCCCAACCTCAACACGCTCGTCGACTTTCGTTTCTCGCGTCGGCACGACGCCGGCCGCGGCGAACACGGCATGGGCTCGGACATGTTCGGGCACGCCGGCAACGACATCACTTTGAAGATGCCGGTGGGCACGATCCTCAGCGACGCCGAAACGGGGGAGGTGCTGTACGAACTCATGCAGCCTGGCGAGAAGATCATGATCGCCAAGGGCGGCGACGGCGGCTTCGGCAATATGCGGTTCAAGAGCTCAATCAACCGGGCGCCTCGGCAGAAGACGCCTGGCTGGCCGGGCGAGAAGAAGAACCTGAAGCTGGAACTGAAGGTGCTCGCCGATGTGGGCTTGCTGGGCATGCCCAATGCGGGCAAGTCCACGTTGATCGCCGCTGTGTCAAACGCGCGGCCGAAGATCGCCGACTATCCCTTCACGACCTTGCACCCCAATCTGGGCGTGGTACGCGTCGGACCTGAACAGAGCTTCGTCATCGCCGACGTCCCCGGCCTGATCGAAGGCGCGGCGGAAGGCGCCGGCCTGGGCCACCAGTTCCTGCGCCACCTGCAGCGGACCCGCCTGCTGCTGCACGTGATCGACATCGCCCCGTTCGACGAGGGCGTCGATCCGGTCGCCCAGGCGAAGGCCATCACCGCGGAACTGAAGAAGTACGATCAGGCGCTGTTCGAGAAGCCGCGCTGGCTGGTGCTGAACAAACTGGACATGGTCCCGGTCGACGAGCGCGCCGCGAGAGTGAAGGACTTCGTGAAGCGACTGAAGTACAAGGGGCCCGTCTTCGAGATCTCCGCGCTCACGCGCCAAGGCTGTGAACACCTGGTCCAGGCGATCTACCAGCACATTCGCGCGCAGCAGGTCGCCGAGCAGCCGCCGGTGGAAGTCGACCCACGCTTTGCCGGCAGCGACAATCCGGGTCCATGAACCCTGTTCGGTCCCCCGAAGGGGCGCGCGCTGCAGTCTGGAACACGGAGGCTTCCTGATGTCGGAGAGAAACGGATCGGCGACCCTGCGTGATGCGCGGCGCATCGTCGTCAAGGTGGGCTCCAGCCTGGTCACCAACGAAGGCCGTGGGCTGGACGAAGGCGCCATCGGCGAATGGTGCCGGCAACTGGCCGCATTGGCTGCGCAGGGCCGTGAAGTGATCATGGTTTCCAGCGGCGCCATCGCCGAGGGGATGAAGCGACTCGGCTGGACGACGCGCCCGCACGAACTCAATGAACTGCAGGCGGCAGCGGCGGTTGGCCAGATGGGCCTGGCGCAGATGTACGAGACCAAGCTGCGCGAGCACGGCCTGGCGTCCGCGCAGGTGCTGCTGACCCACGCGGACCTGGCAGACCGCGAGCGCTACCTCAACGCGCGCTCCACGCTCCTCACCTTGCTGTCCCTGCGCGTGCTACCCGTCATCAACGAGAACGACACGGTCGTCAACGACGAGATCAAGTTCGGCGACAACGACACGCTGGGGGCGCTGGTGGCGAACCTGGTGGAGGCCGACCTGCTGGTGATCCTCACCGATCAGAGAGGCTTGTACAGCGCCGATCCGCGCAAGGACCCGAACGCGCGCTTCATCCAGGAGGGTCGCGCGGGCGATCCGGCACTGGAGCAGATGGCCGGCGGCGCGGGTTCGAGCATTGGCAAGGGCGGCATGATCACCAAGGTGCTCGCGGCCAGGCGCTCCGCCGGTTCCGGGGCGTCGACCGTGATTGCGTCCGGCCGGGAACACGATTGCCTGCTGCGCCTGGCGCAGGGTGAAATCGTCGGCACGCTGCTGGTGGCCCCGACGCAGAAGAGCCAGGCCCGCAAGCGCTGGATGGCGGATCACCTCCAACTCCGGGGCGCCGTGACGATCGACGCCGGGGCCGTCTCCAAGCTGCGCGACGAGGGCAAGAGCCTTCTGCCGATCGGGATGACGGCGGTCGAAGGCGACTTCTCTCGCGGCGAAGTCATCGCGGTACGGGATCCGTCGGGGCAGGAAATCGCCCGCGGACTCGCCAACTACGCGGCGGCGGAGGCTCGTATGCTGTGCCGCAGGCCCTCCAGCGACATCGAGAAGCTCCTCGGGTACATGGCCGAACCCGAGATGATCCATCGGACCAACTTGGTCGTCACGCGTTAGACTAGGGGCGGGGGCGAAGCTAGCGGTTCACGCCGCCCCGTTCGAAGCGGCGGTCGACCGGCGCCCGCAGGTCGCGCACGATCTGCACCGCGGGCCCGTTGGGCGCGCGCCCGAGGCAAGCCCCGCTGCGCGCGATGGCCAGGCTGTAGCGCGCGTTGGGCACGCTGTACAGGTCCTTCCAGTCGCTTCCATTCGCCGCCACCCAGCCGCTGTCCGGGTTGTGCCGCGCATAGACCTTCACCTCGCCGGTGCTGCACCGGATGCCTTCGTAAATTCCGTTGGTGACGCCGGAGCTGCCTGCGGCGACCACGACGTAGCGCACGACCGAATCCGGTCCGACGCTCACGGAGTCGGGGTCGACGGCAAAGTGCAGACTGCTTGCGCCGCCCGGGACCTCCACGGGGATCAGGCCTTGTGTGCGCAGCGCCGGCGGTGGCGGGGCGTCGACTTCCTTCCAATCCGGGCTGTCGGGCGCAGGCTGTGCGCCGACGTAGAGGGAGGCGCCGGCCAGGGCCAGCGCCAGGAATCTAAGAAGCATGCTTTCCCTTGGCGGACGGTTGGTCCCGTCCCTGCGGATTCGGTTCGAACGTGGCGCCCGGAGGAAGCTCGATACCCGATCCCGGCACTGCGTCGGCGCCGTTGTCGTGCATGCCGTGTTCCGCCTCGCGCGAGCGCATGCCGCTGCGCAAGTAGCGGTTGCGGTGATCGGTGCGGGGCAGGTAGCGCGCCAGCTCGCGCAGGGCCATTTCGTAGACCCCCCGCTTGAACTCCACCACCACGTCCAGCGGCACCCAGTAATCGTTCCAGCGCCAGGCGTCGAACTCGGGGTGGTTGGTTGCACGCAGGTTGAGGTCCCAGTCCTGGCCGATCAACTGCAGCAGGAACCAGATCTGCTTCTGGCCCTTGTAATGGCCACGCGCGTCGCGGCGGATGTAGCGCTCGGGCACCTCGTAGCGCAGCCAGTCCCGGGTGCGCGCGACGATGCGCACATGATCCGGCTTCAACCCGACCTCCTCGTGCAGTTCCCGGAACATTGCCTGTTCGGGACTTTCGCCGCGGTCGATGCCGCCTTGAGGGAATTGCCAGCTGTGCGTCCGGATGCGTTTGCCCCAGAACACCTGGTTTTTCTGGTTGAGCAGGATGATGCCGACGTTAGGCCTGAAGCCGTCCCGGTCAAGCATAATCACACCCCAAATCTTTGAACTGAGTTCATTATGCACGGCGCCTCTGCGCGCTGGAAGGGCTCAGCCAATCCCACCTCCCTCGCCCGATTTGATGAGAGCCTCCCAGTTCCTGATTTCCACGCTCAAGGAAGCGCCCGCCGATGCGGAAGTGACCAGCCACAAGCTGATGATGCGGGCCGGCATGATCAAGAAACTGGGGGCCGGAATCTACACCTACATGCCCATGGGGCTGCGCGTGATCCGCAAGGTCGAGGCCATCGTGCGCGAAGAGATGAACCGCGCCGGCGCCGTCGAATGCAGCATGCCCGTCGTGCAGCCCGCCGAGCTTTGGCAGGAGACGGGGCGCTTCGAGAAGATGGGGCCCGAGCTGCTGCGCATCAAGGACCGGCACGATCGTGATTTCGTCGTGCAGCCCACCAGCGAGGAAGTCGTCACCGACATCGCCCGGCAGGAGTTGCGCAGCTACAAGCAACTGCCCAAGAATCTGTACCAGATCCAGACGAAGTTCCGCGACGAGCGCCGGCCCCGCTTCGGCCTGATGCGAGGCCGCGAATTCATCATGAAGGACGCGTACAGCTTCGACCGGGACCAGGCCGGTGCCAAACGAAGCTACGAGGTGATGGCGCAGGCCTATCGGCGCGTGTTCGATCGTTTCGGCCTGCGATACCGCGCCGTGGCAGCGGACAGCGGCGCCATCGGCGGCGACTTGTCCGAAGAATTCCAGGTGATTGCGGCCACGGGCGAAGATGCCATCGTCTACTGCCCGCAGAGCGAGTACGCGGCCAACATGGAGAAGGCGGAGGCGCTGGCGCCCATGGGTCCGCGTCCGTCCGCCGCGCAGTCCATGCAGAAGGTGCCCACGCCGGGCAAGAGCACCTGCGAACAGGTCGCCGAGCTCCTGAAGGTGCCGCTGGAGACCACCGTGAAGTCGCTGGTGCTGGCCACCGACAAGATGGACGCGCAGGGCGGCATCGTCGGCACGCAGGTCTGGCTGCTGCTGGTGCGCGGCGACCACGACATGAACGAGATCAAGGTGGGCAAGGTCCCGGGGCTGGATACAGGCTTCCGCTTTGCCACCGTGGCGGAGATCGAGGCGCATTTCGGCACCAAGCCGGGTTACCTCGGCCCGATCGGCATGAAGCAGGCGGCGAAGATCGTTGCGGACCGCGAGGTGGCCTGCATGGCCGACTGGATCTGCGGCGCCAACGAAGAGGGTTACCACCTCACCGGCGTGAACTGGGGCCGCGACCTGCCCGAGCCCGACGCAGTCGCCGACCTGCGCAATGTCGTGGAAGGAGACCCCTCGCCCGACGGCAAGGGCCGGCTCGCGATCGAACGCGGGATCGAAGTGGGGCACATTTTCTACCTCGGAACCAAGTATTCGAAGGCCATGAACGCCACATTCCTCGACGAGGACGGCAAGCCCAAGGTGTTCGAGATGGGCTGTTATGGCATTGGCATCACGCGTCTGCCGGCGGCGGCCATCGAGCAGAACCACGACGACCGCGGCATCATCTGGCCCGATGCGATTGCGCCGTTCACGGTGGTGGTCTGTCCCATCGGCATGGACCGCAGCGCGGAAGTGAAGGCAGCCGCTGAGAAGCTGCACGACGAGCTCGCCGGCGCAGGCGTCGACGTGATGCTGGACGATCGGGGCGAGCGCCCCGGCGCGATGTTCGCCGACTGGGAATTGATCGGGGTGCCCCATCGCGTGGTGCTGTCCGACCGCGGCCTCAAGGAGGGCCAGGTCGAATACCAGAACCGCCGCGACACGGCGGCGACCAAGATGCCCCTCGGCGAGATCGCGGCCTTCCTGAAGGGACGGCTCGCCGCGTGATCACCCGGCGCGGCTGTCTTGCCCCGGCCTTGGCCGGTGCCGGGCTCGCGCTCTTCGGCTCGCCCGCGCGCGCCGGCGGGCAGATCGAGGAGCCGCTCGCCGACTCGGTGCGCACGGCCCTCAGTTCGGCCATCGCCAACAGCGCTCCGCCCGTTCCCGACTTCACCGACATCGACCAGCGCCTGAAGTACTTGCGCTGGCTGGGCGCGATGAGCCAGCGCCTGCAACGGCGCAAGACGGAATGGGTCGAGCGCAAGGAATTCCTGCAGAGCGTCTGGTACGAGAGCAAGCGAGCGGGTCTCGATCCGTCGCTGGTGATGGGATTGATCCAGGTGGAGAGTGGCTTCCGCAAGTTCGCGGTCAGTCCGGTCGGCGCGCGGGGCTACATGCAGGTGATGCCGTTCTGGACCCGGCTGATCGGCGATGGCGATCCCTCCAGCCTGTTCCACATGCAGACCAACTTGCGCTTCGGCTGCGTGATCCTGCGTCACTACCTCGATCGCGAGAATGGCGACCTGTACATGGCGCTCGGCCGCTACAACGGCAGTCGTGGCCGGCCGCAGTATCCGAACGCTGTATTCGCCGCCAGCCGCACCTGGCAGTGGAACGAGGGCGCGCCGCCGCCGGTGTCGCCGATCCCCGGTGTGCCGCCCGAACGCGTGCCGGGCGGTCCGTCCTGACGCGTCAGTTCAGGAAACCGATCTTCGCGCGGCCGTTGCCGCACTTGGGCAGGTCATCCGCCTGCAGGCTGTCCCGGTGTGCCAGGCGTGCATTGCCGAAGCCTGTCATCAGAGCCCGGCGCATTTCGCGCGGGGCGAGTTCGGCCAGGCAGTCCAGCACGTCGTCCGCGGGATCTTCGTCGAAGCGCCTGCCCCAGCCGTGTTCGGTGCGGATCGAAAGGTACAGGTTGCGGGCAATGGCGCGCGCCTGTTCGGGCGTGGGCGCGTCGATCTCGAACACGTTCATGCGGTTGAGGATCGGCTCGGGAATGCAGCGATCGTCATTGGCGGTCATGATCCAGATCACCTGGCTCGCGTCGATCGCGACCTCCGCGAATTCGTCCATGAAGGTCTCGGCCGTGTCGTGCTCCAGCAGGCTGTAGAGGGAGCCGAGCGGGTCGTACTGGGCGTCGGCGCTTGCCTTGTCGATCTCGTCCACGACGATGACCGGGTTGGCGTACTGTCCGTCGACGAGTGCCTCGAACACCTTTCCTGGCTTTGCCCCCTTCCATTGCGAAGACGCGCCCGAGAGCAGCCAGCCCGCCGTCATCGAACTCATCGGGACCAGGCTCATGCCGGTGCCGAGCAGGTCCGCGAGCTGCCGCGCGAAGTGCGTCTTGCCGATGCCAGGTGGCCCGAGCAGCAGCATGGGGGTGATCTCGATGCCGTCGCCGGAGTCTTGCGCCAGCGCGACGTGGCGCTTCAGGTCGTCCAGCGCATCCGCGAAGTTGGGCAGTTGCTCGTACAGCCCGGCCATCTCCGGCACGCCGCTCGGCTTGACCTGGAAGCGTTCAGGGCCGCGCTCGAGCATGCGCTCATAGGTTGCACGGAGATTCTCGTGTTCCCGGGCCGACAGCTTGGCGAGCTTGCGCTCGACATCGTGCGGACGGAATACGTTGCGCAGGTTGGCGATGGGCAGTTTCAGGCCCGGGCTGTGCGGAACGAGGCTACGGGATTGCATCTTCCACTCCTTCACGACTGTGCTTCATTCCAGCATAGGCATCGAAGGCGGGCAACAAGTGGCTGCCCATTCGCACGAGCTTGTCAGTTGAAGTCGACAGTCCGGGGCGGAAGATGGGCCATTGGCAGCCGTGAGGGTGGAGTGCCAGCGTGCCCGGATGTCCGGGCACGAACGACAGCTGGGCGCTGCCGTGGATCAGGACTGGGCGGGCGTTCCCAGCACCTGCTGCAGTTCGCCGCTCTGGTACATCTCCATCATGATGTCCGAGCCGCCGACGAATTCACCGCGCACGTAGAGCTGCGGGATGGTCGGCCAGTTGCTGTATTCCTTGATGCCCTGGCGGATTCCATCGTCCTCCAGCACGTTCACGGTGGTGAGCTGCTTGGGATCGACCCCGCAAGCCTTGAGGATCTGCACGGCGCGGCCGGAGAAGCCGCACATGGGGAAGGACGCATTGCCCTTCATGAACAGCAGGATGTCGTTGTGTTTGACGAGGTCGTCGATGCGTTGCTGGGCGTCGCTCATGGGGAACTCTCTCCTGGGCAAGAACTTCGGATATCTGGCGCCGGATTATCCCAGTTCAAGCCAGCGGCCGCCGGAGCAGCGTTCGATGCCGGCCAGGTCCTTGCGGCTGATCACCGAAGCAAAGCCCGAGCCCTCTAACAAGCCCCGCACGGCGTCGGCCTGGTCCCATCCATGCTCCAGCAGCAGCCAGCCTCCGGGCTCCAGATGGGACGACGCTTCGTCGATGATGGCGCGCAGGTCGGCAAGGCCGTCCCTCCCCGCGACCAGAGCCTCGCGCGGCTCGTGTTCCAGGGCGGGCAGGTGGGCGTCTGACTCGGCAATGTAGGGCGGGTTGCTCACGATGAGCTGGTAGCGGCCGGCGCCCTGCAGCCAGCTGGCCTGGCGAAAGCGCACCGGCAGGTCCAGTCGGCGGGCATTGGCGCTCGCCACCTCGAGGGCGTCGCTGCTGCGATCCACCGCCTCCACCTGCGCATCGGGCCGGGCGGACTGGATCGCCAGTGCAATGGCGCCACTGCCGGTGCCCAGGTCGAGCACACGGGGCGCGGGCCCATCATCCAGCACCTGCAACGCCCACTCCACCACGGTCTCCGTGTCCGGCCTGGGAACCAGCACCCGTGCGTCCACTTGCAGGGGCAGGCCGAAGAATTCCTTTTCGCCGGTGAGATAGGCCAGCGGCTCGCCGGCAACTCGCCTCTTGCACAAAGCGAGAAAGCTTTCTCGGTGCTCGGCTCCCAGATCGTCTTCGTCGTGCGCGATCAGCCAGGCGCGCTCGCGACCTCCGCGCCCGAGGACGTACAGCAGCAGCAACTGCGCGTCCAGCCGCGCGACGCCCTGCGCGGCGGCTTCCGACAGCGCCTGCGAGAGAGTCACGCCCGTGCGGCGCCCATGCCGACCTCGAGCTCTTCCAGCTGCTCCGCGCGGCGCGCGAGCAGCAGGGCCTGGATCACCTCGTCCAGGTCGCCTTCCATGACGGCGCCCAACTTGTACAAGGTCAGGTTGATCCGGTGGTCGGTCATGCGTCCCTGCGGGAAGTTGTAGGTCCGGATGCGGTCCGAGCGGTCGCCGCTGCCGATCAGGCCCTTGCGCGTCGCCGCTTCCTTCGCCGCCCGCTCGGAGCGCTCCTTCTCCTGGATGCGCGCGGCGAGCACCTGCATGGCCTTCGCCTTGTTGCGGTGCTGGGAACGGTCGTCCTGGCATTCGGCGACGATGCCGGTGGGGAGGTGCGTGATGCGCACGGCGGAGTCGGTCTTGTTGACGTGCTGACCGCCGGCACCGGATGCCCGGTAGGTGTCGATGCGCAAGTCGGCAGGGTTGATCTGCACCGCCACGGCCTCGTCCGGCTCCGGCAGCGCCGCCACCGTGCAGGCGCTTGTGTGAATGCGTCCCTGGTTCTCGGTGGCCGGCACTCGCTGCACGCGATGGCCGCCCGACTCGAACTTGAGCTTGCCGTAGGCGGCGTCGCCAACGACGCGGATCACCACCTCCTTGTAGCCGCCGACCTCGCCTTCGCTCTCGCTCACGATCTCGGTGCGCCAGCCCTGCCGCTCCGCATAGCGCGTGTACATGCGCAGCAGGTCGCCTGCAAACAGCGCCGATTCGTCGCCGCCGGTGCCCGCCCGAATCTCGAGGAAGGCGTTGCGCACGTCGTCGGGATCCTTGGGCAGCAGCAGCCCCTGCAGCATATTCTCCAGGGAAGGCAGTTCCTCTGCGATGGCGGCCATTTCTTCCTTCGCCATCTCCGCCATCTCGGGGTCTTCGACCATCTCGCGCGCCTGCGCCAGGTCGCGCTCGCGCTGCTGGAAGCGCTGGAAGACGCCGTTGACTTCGGTGACCTCAGCGTGCTCGCGCGTCAGCTCGCGAAAGCGCGCCATGTCGTTCACCACCTCGGGCTGCGACAGATAGAAATCCAGTTCCTGGAGGCGGACGGGAAAGCGCTCGAGTTGCTGGCGGAGGAAAGGTTTCACGGTGGAAGGTCTCGTTGCGGGCTGGACCCGCATTCCATCGTGGCGGGCCGACACGTCAGGATGCCGGGACCGACCCGGCATGACGTGTGCGGCGCTAACGCTCTTTGCGCAGGAAGAAGTGCTCGATCGCCGCGCTGGCGCGCTGGCGGGATTCGGTGTCGCCGGCCCGCAGTTCGGCCATCGCGCCGTGCAGCATCTTCTGGGTGAGGCCGCGCGAGAGGGCTTCCAGCACGGCATCCACGTCTTCGCCTTTGGCGAGCAGCTTGCGGGCCCGTGCGAGTTCGACCGCACGCCACTCGTCTGCCTGGAGGTTGAGCTGCTGGATCAGCGGCACCACGTGGCGCTGGTCCATCCAGTGCACGAAGCTCTGCACGCCGGCGTCGATGATCGCTTCGGCCTGAGCCACCGCGGCTTGCCGGTTCGCGTGGCCGGCCTGGACCACATGCGCCAGGTCGTCCACGGTGTACAGGTAGACGTCTTCCAGTGCCTTGACTTCCTGCTCGATGTCGCGGGGCACGGCGAGGTCCACCATGAACATGGGGCGGTGCTTGCGGGCCTTGAGGGCGCGCTCCACGGCCCCGAGGCCGATGATGGGCAGCTGGCTGGCGGTGGAGCTCACCACCACGTCGAATTCATGCAGGCGCGAAGGCAGGTCCGCCAGGCGCATCACTTCCCCACCGAAGCGGCTGGCGAGTTTCTCGCCGCGCTCCAGTGTCCGGTTCGCGACGGCGATCGCCTTCGGGCTCTTGGCGGCGAAGTGCGTGGCTGCCAGCTCGATCATCTCGCCGGCGCCGACGAACAGCACCTTCACTTTGCCGAGATCCTCGAACAACTGCCCGGCCAGCCTGACGGCCGCAGCCGACATGCTGATCGAATGCGCTCCGATCTCGGTGGAAGTGCGGACTTCCTTGGCAACCGCAAACGAGCGCTGGAACAGCTGGTTCAGCGTGGTGCCCAGCGCACCGGCCTCGTCCGCGACGCGCACGGCGTCCTTCAGCTGGCCGAGGATCTGGGCCTCGCCCAGGACCATCGAGTCCAGTCCGCTTGCAACGCGGAAGGCGTGGCGGGCGACCCCTGCGTCCTGCAGCATGTAGGAGTGGCTGCGCAGCAGGCCTGCATTGACGCCGCCCGAGTGGGCCAGCCAGTCGACCGTGCTGTCGATGTCGTGTTGCGCGCCCGCGCAATAGATCTCGGTGCGGTTGCAGGTCGAGAGGATGGCCGCCTCAGGCGCGCGGCCGATCCGCGAGCCGACGCTGTCGCGCAAGGCGTGCAGCGTGGGCGCGATCTGGTCGATGGCGAAGGCAAAACGGCCCCGCAAATCCAGCGGTGCTGTCGTATGGTTAATGCCCAGGGCCCAGACTGCCATGCGCCGAATTATAAAATTCGATCCAGATCAAGTACTTAGGGTAGATCAATCCCACTTGTTCTAGATCAACTGCTGTCCCGTGGGCCCCATCGACTTCTCCATTCACCTGCTGAGCTTTTTCGCCCCGTCCTTCGCGGTCGCCGTCCTCGTGGCACTGGCCGGCCGGGTGGTGCTTCCGCGCAACAACCAGCCCAAGCGCTGGTGGTTGCCAGTTTCCCTCAACTTCCTCGCGGGCGCTGCGGCCCTGGTGGGAGGCTTGGTGCTGTTCGGCCGCGACGGAAAGATGCTCACCTATGCGGGCATGCTGGTCGCGATCGCCAGCGCCCAATGGCTCGGCGGCCGTGCCTGGCGCTCCTAGAATCGGCCCCCCATGCTGTTCCTGCTCTCTCCGGCCAAGACCCTGGACTACGAATCGCCGTTGCCGGACCTTCCCCACACGCTGCCCGCCTTCGTCCACGATGCCTCGCGCCTGATCGAGGTGCTGCGCCGCAAATCGCCGCAGGAACTGGCTTCGATGCTGGACATCAGCGACCCCTTGGCCGCGCTCAATGTCGCCCGCTACCAGGCGTGGACGCCCAAGTTCACCGGACGCAATGCCAGGCAAGCCATCCTGGCCTTCGACGGGGACGTCTACGACGGCCTCCAGGCGCGGCAGCTGAAACCGGCCGACCTGGAATGGGCGCAGCAGCATCTGCGCATGCTGAGCGGCCTGTACGGTGTGCTGCGTCCGCTCGACTGGATGCAGCCCTACCGCCTGGAAATGGGGACCTCCCTCCAAGTCGGTCCTGCCGCCAACCTGTACCAGTACTGGGGCAGCCGCATCGCCGAGAACCTCAACCAGGCCCTGGCCGCGGACAAGACGCCGGTGGTGGTGAACCTGGCATCCCAGGAGTATTCCCGTGCGGTGGATCGCCGGGCGCTGAAGTCCAGGGTGATCGACTGCGTATTCGAAGAGTGGCGACCAAGTGGCTGGAAGGTCATCAGCTTTTCCGCCAAGAAGGCGCGCGGCCTGATGGCGCGGTATGCGATCACCCGCCGGGTGGAGACCCCGCGCAATCTTGAAAAATTCAACCTCGAAGGCTATGCCTTCGACCCTGCCGCTTCGCAAGCCGAGCGGCTGGTGTTCAGGCGCAGGATGGCACCATGACCATGACAGGAACCACGCACCAGCAGGTGACGCCCGAGTTGCGCAAGTGGATCGTGGAGCAGGCCCAGGCCGGGCACGACGCCGCGTCCGTGCTCAAGGCCATGCTGGCGTCAGGCTGGAACCAGGATACCGCGGTGGAGGCGATGGAGAGCACGCTGCGCGATCACCTGGAAGGGCAGGCCCGCGCGGACGGACTGCCGCCCGCGGCACGGGTGCCGGATCCACCGCTGGAAGAGTCGCCTTTGTACCTGGACGCGGGCGACCGGCGCGTCGAGGTGCTGCAGGCGATGTACGCCCCGCGCGTGGTGGTGTTCGGGAAGCTCCTGTCCGATGAGGAGTGCGAACAGCTGATCGCGCTCGCCACGCCCCGCCTCGCGCGCTCCCTGACGGTCGCGACCAAGACCGGCGGCGAAGAGGTCAATGCCGACCGCACCAGCCACGGCATGTTCTTCCAGCGAGGCGAGAACGACGTGGTGCGGCGCATCGAGGAACGCATCGCCCGGCTGGTGAACTGGCCGGTGGAAAACGGCGAGGGACTGCAGATCCTGCAGTACGGTCCGGGCGCGGAATACAAGCCGCACTACGACTACTTCGACCCGACGGAGCCAGGGACCCCCACCATCCTGAAGCGGGGTGGCCAGCGGGTGGCGACCCTGGTGATGTACCTGGGCGAACCGGAAAAAGGCGGTGGAACGGTCTTCCCGGACGTCCACATGGAAGTGGCGCCGCGCCGTGGCAACGCCGTGTTCTTCAGCTACGAGCGCCCGCATCCCTCCACCCACACGCTGCATGGCGGCGCGCCGGTGCTGGCGGGCGAGAAGTGGATCGCCACCAAGTGGCTGCGCGAGCGCCGCTTCGAGTAAGGGGGCCATGACTACTCCCGAACGCTCCCAGCTTGGCAAGCCGGTCAGCTACCCCGACCGGTACGACGCCACCCTGCTTTTCCCGCTCGCCCGCTCCCCCAAGCGCGAAGAGATCGGGATCGCCGGGGCGCCGCCTTTTTTCGGCGCCGACCTCTGGACGGCCTTCGAACTGAGCTGGCTCAATCCCCGCGGGAAGCCGCAGGTCGCGATCGCGCATTTCACGGTACCGTGCGAGAGCCCCAACATCATCGAAAGCAAGTCGCTCAAGCTCTACCTCGGCAGTTACAACGCCACAGTCTTTGGCAGCGCCGATGAAGTCCGCGACCGCCTCCGCGCCGACCTCAGCGAGGTGGTATGGCGTGGCGCGCCAACCCAATCGTCCGTGGGGGTTCGGCTCCTGATGCCCGACGTGTTCGATCGGGAGCCCGTGCACGAGCTGGACGGACTGAGCCTCGACCGCCTCGACATCGAGTGCGACCGCTACACGCCGGCCCCGGAGTTGCTGACGGCGGCCTTCGACGAGCAACCGGTGGAGGAGGTGTTGACCAGCAACCTGCTCAAGAGCAACTGCCTGGTCACGGGGCAACCGGACTGGGGCAGCGTTCAAATCCGCTACACGGGTCCGCAGATCGAGCAGGGCGGGTTGCTGCGCTACCTGGTGAGCTTTCGCAACCACAACGAATTCCACGAGCAGTGCGTGGAACGGGTCTTCATGGACATCTGGCGGCAGTGCAAGCCCGTGCGCCTGGCGGTCTATGCCCGTTACACGCGCCGCGGCGGGCTGGACATCAATCCACTGAGGACCAGCCATCCCATGGCCTTGCCGCCCAACATCCGGACGGCCCGGCAGTAGCAGCCGTCAGCGGACGGCAATCCAGTCGCAGCGCAGGCGCCGGGCCCGGTGGGCCTTCGCTCGCCAGGCCACGTAGATCGTGGGGGCCGACATGGCCAGGGCCAGCAAGGGCGCGGCCCAGAGCGCATCGAAGGTGAAGGCCGGAATCCATCCGACCCAGCCAACGATCCAAAGCGTCAGCATCACGTCCCAGGCGTGGTATTCGACGGGATGTTCGCGCTGGTGGCTCACGTGCCACCGCTTGATTCGCTGCAAGGCGTCCAGGTCCATGAAACGTCCTCCTCGCGCCGCCCGCCACCGCGAGGGCTTGAGGTCAATGTAAGTTCCGCGTAAGGCGCTGTCTATCGGCCGAAGGACGTACCCCGGTGTCAGCCGCCATCCCGAGCGGACAGTCCATCTTGGAACAGGTCCGGCGTCTGCTCCGCGGCCACAGGGGGCGTTGCGGGGCGCAGCACCGGCGTCTGGAGGTCGCCATCGACCCGGGCCAGCTTTCCCACGCGCACGCCGAGCAGGCGCAGCCGGGGGCCCAGGTCGACGCGTTTGAGGCACTGGCCAGCGGCGCGCCGGATGGTGGCCGCGTCTGCGGTGAAATGGTCCAGGGTCAGATCGCGGGTGGCCGTGCGGAAGTCGTCGTAGCGCAGCTTGATGCCGATGGTGCGCCCCACGTAGCCCTTGCGCCGGAGGTCCTCGGCCACCCGGCTGCACAGGTCGGTGAAGATGGCGCCCAGCTGGGAGCGGTCGCGCACTGCGTGCAGATCCCGCTCGAAGGTGGTCTCACGGCTCATGGACACGGGTTCGCTTTCCGTGACCACCGGCCGGTCGTCCCGCCCCCAGGCTGCGTCATGCATCCAGGCGCCGTAGGCTTGGCCGAAATTGTCGATCAGCCAGTCCCGCGGCTGCGCGGCGATGTCGCCGATGGTGTGCACATGCAGGCGGTGCAGCTTGGCTTCCGACTTCGGGCCGATGCCGTTGATCTTGCGCACCGGCAGCGGCCAGATCTTCGCCTGCACGTCCTCCTCGAGCACGATGGAGATGCCGTTGGGCTTGTTGAACTCGCTGGCCATCTTGGCGATCAGCTTGTTCGGCGCGACGCCGATGGAGCAGGTGAGGCCCGTCGCCTGGACGATCGATTTCTGGATCAAGCGCGCCAGCACCCTGCCGCCTTCGCGCTGGCCGCCCGGCACGTCGGTGAAGTCGACGTAGACCTCGTCGATGCCGCGATCCTCCATCACCGGCGCGATCTCCTGGATGACGCCTTTGAAGGTGCGCGAAAAGCGCCGCACTTCGTCGAAGTCCACCGGCAGGACGATCGCCTGCGGGCACAGCCGCGCGGCCTTCATCATGCCCATGGCCGAGCCGACGCCGAACTGGCGGGCGGGGTAGGTGGCGGTGGTGATCACGCCGCGGCCCACATAGTCCTTGAGCAGCGGGAACGCGTCCACTGGAATGTGCGCCAGCGGTCGATCGGCGTAGCGCTGGAGCAGCATGTCGTCGGTGCGCCGCCGCCCGCCGCCGATCACCACCGGCAGCCCCTTGAGCTGCGGGTAACGCAGCAATTCGACGGACGCGAAGAAGGCGTCCATGTCCAGATGGGCGATTCGACGCAGCTTGGGCACGGAACGAATTGTGCAATTACGCCGAACCCGTGCCCGGCAGTTGATTTATGACAAATCGTTACGAACTCTCGGCAG
The DNA here is from genome assembly GCF_056400765.1 of Ramlibacter sp. P4_H7. Classification (NCBI taxonomy): domain Bacteria; kingdom Pseudomonadati; phylum Pseudomonadota; class Betaproteobacteria; order Burkholderiales; family Comamonadaceae; genus Ramlibacter; species Ramlibacter sp. P4_H7. Next base: position 64,248 of record NZ_JBFUKP010000012.1, on the reverse strand, counting down.
GGATCATCGGCCCATGGATCGTTGGGAGTCAGACCAGGGCGCCGAGAGCACCGATTGCGCGGTTGCGCGCATCGTGTACGCAAGCCAGGCCACCATCTCGCAAAGCATCTATGCCGAGATGGAGAAGATTCGCGCCAGTGCGTTGAAGCACAACGAGCCGGCGGGCATAGCGACCGCGTTGCTCTACCAGTCGGGGTGGTTTGTGCAGTGGAAGGAAGGGCCGGGGCCGAAGTTGCTGAAGCTCATGGACCGGGTCGCCGGAGATGGTCGCCACCACGACCTGCGCGTGGTGCACCGCAGTCGCGGGCCGCGCCTGCTCAGCGGACCCTGGTCGATGGCCGTCGTGCAGTGCCAGGAGACCGGCTCGGACATGGAAGAGCGGGTGCGCCGCCTCAAGCTGCAAGTCGACGAGGGACGCCAGTTTTCGCCTGCGGCCATCTGGAGACGCCTGTCGACGCCGATGGAGCATCCGGGTGCGATGCACCACTACGACCCCGATGGCTTCCAGCGGGTGCTCGTTTGCTCGGCTGCGGGTACCAGTTCGTTCGACATGGTCAACTGGCTCGGGGAGCGCTACGCCACCGAGGTCGTGCACCGCCGTTTCGCCGGCGCCCACGACCTCGACGTCGGCACCAATTACGTCGATTTCCACCAGGGTGGGCGTGTGCTGCGCGTGATCGCCATGGCGCGGCACGGACTGACCGTGCCGCTCACCCGGGCCTTCATGGCCGACTACTCGCACTTCGTCCTGCTGCTCTCGCTCGATGCGGACCGCAACCTGCAGTTGATGGAACGCGTGTTGGAGGCCTATTCGACGATGCAGCAGCCGCCCGTCCTGGTGGGCGTCGCCAGCCGGCCCGAGATGCACACGCTGCCCCATGCGTTGGCGAGGCGCTTCCACCTTCCTTACCAGCTGGCGGTCGCGGATTCGCGCGAATGGGAGTCGAGCTGGCATGCGCTGGAGCCGCTCCTCGCCGGCTGGCAACTGGCCGCCAACAGTTCCGGCATGGACGGAGCCTGGCGCGCGGCCTTCGCTCAGTAAGTCCCGGGCAGCAGGACGCCGCGGTCCACGTCCTGGATGTTCGTGCGCCCGCAGAAGGCCATTGAAAGGTCCAGCTCGTTGCGGATGATCTCCAAGGCACGCTCCACGCCTTGCTGCCCCATCGCTCCCAGTCCGTAGAGCATGGCGCGGCCGATGTACGTGCCGCGCGCGCCCAAGGCCACGGCCTTCAGGACATGCTGGCCGGAGCGAATCCCGCCGTCCATGTGCACCTCGATGCGATCGCCCACGGCTTCGACGATGTGGGGCAGCGCGGAGATGGAAGAGGGCGCTCCATCGAGCTGCCGGCCGCCGTGGTTGGACACGATGACGGCATCGGCACCCGAGTCGGCCGCCAGTTTCGCATCCTCGACGTCCTGCACGCCCTTGAGGATCAGCTTGCCGCCCCAGCGGTTCTTGATCCATTCCACGTCGTTCCAGGACAGCCGCGGATCGAACTGCTTGGCCGTCCATTCGGACAGGGAGCCCATGTTCTCCACGCCCTTCACGTGGCCGACGATGTTGCCGAACTGCCGGCGCCTCGTGCCGAGCATGCCCATGCACCACCGCGGCTTGCTGGCCATGTTCAGGATGTTCGGCAGGGTGAGCTTGGGTGGCGCGGAAAGGCCGTTCTTCAGGTCCTTGTGACGCTGTCCGAGGATCTGGAGGTCGAGCGTCAGCACCAGCGCGGAACAGTTGGCGGCCTTGGCGCGGTCGATCAGTGCCTCGATGAAGCCACGGTCGCGCATGACATACAGCTGGAACCAGAAGGGATGCCGGTTGGTCGCTTCGGCGATGTCCTCGATCGAGCAGATGCTCATGGTCGAGAGCGTGAACGGGATGCCCATGTTGCGCGCCGCCCGGGCCGCGAGGATCTCGCCATCCGCATGCTGCATGCCCGTGAGGCCGGTCGGCGCAATGGCCACGGGCATCGCCACGTCCTGGCCGACCATGGTGGTGCGCAGGGTGCGGTCTTCCATGTTCACCGCCACCCGCTGGCGCAGCAGGATGCGGTCGAAGTCCGCCTCGTTGGCCCGGTAGGTGCTTTCCGTCCAGGAACCCGAGTCGGCATAGTCATAGAACATCCGCGGCACGCGCTTCTGTGCAAGCACCCGCAGGTCCTCGATGTTGGTGATGACGGGCAAGGCAGGTCTCCTCTGGTATGGCGGCAGATGGTAGCGGCTCGCGCCGGCGGCCGACCTGAAGAAATTTCGGCGGCGGCGGAATTGCCTTCAACCCCTTGCCCGCTGCCTGGCGTCATCGAACGCACGACAACCGCCCGGCCAAAGGGCCGGGGAGGACGTCCGCCCAGCGACTAGGCGCCCAGCCGCTTCTGGTGCCGCGCGATCTGCGTCCGCACCTGGGCCGGCGCCGTGCCGCCCAGCGTGTTGCGCGCGTTCAGCGAGCCGCGCAGCGAAAGGTGGTCGTACACGTCCTTGCCGATGGCGGCGTTGAACTGCTGCAGCACCGCCAGCGGCAGTTCGCTCAGGTCGCAGTTGTGCGACACGGCGGCCTTGACCGCGTGCGCGACGGTCTCGTGGGCGTCGCGGAAGGGCAGGCCTTTCTTCACCAGGTAGTCGGCCAGGTCGGTGGCCGTCGCGTAGCCCTTGAGCGCGGCCTGCTCCATCGCCTGCGGCTGCACCGTGATCCCGCCCGCCATTTCCGCAAAGATGCGCAAGGTGTCCTTGAGCGTGTCGACGGTGTCGAACAGGGGCTCCTTGTCTTCCTGGTTGTCCTTGTTGTAGGCGAGCGGTTGCCCCTTCATCAGCGTGATGAGCGCCATCAGGTGGCCCACGACGCGGCCGGTCTTGCCGCGGGCGAGCTCCGGCACGTCCGGGTTCTTCTTCTGGGGCATGATCGACGAGCCGGTGGTGAAGCGGTCGGCGATCCGGATGAAGCTGAAGTTCTGCGACATCCACAGGATCAGCTCCTCGGAGAAGCGGCTCACGTGCACCATCACAAGCGAGGCGGCCGCCGCGAACTCGATCGCGAAGTCGCGGTCGCTGACCGCGTCCAGGGAGTTCTGGCACACCGCTTCCATGCCCAGCTCCCTGGCGACGGACTCCCGGTCCAGCGGATACGTCGTGCCGGCCAGGGCGGCGGCGCCGAGGGGCAGCCTGTTCACGCGCTTGCGCACGTCCAGCATGCGCTCGTGGTCGCGCGCGAACATCTCGACGTAGGCCAGCATGTGGTGGCCGAAGCTCACCGGCTGCGCCACCTGCAGGTGGGTGAACCCGGGAAGCACGACGTCCACGTTGTGCTCGGCGAGGGTCAACAGGGCCTTCTGCAGGTCCAGCAGCAGGTCGGCGATCAGGTCGATCTCGCCTCGCAGCCACAGGCGCACGTCGGTGGCGACCTGGTCGTTGCGGCTGCGCCCGGTGTGCAGGCGCTTGCCGGCGTCGCCCACGATCTGGGTCAGCCTGGCCTCGATATTGAGGTGGACGTCCTCCAGGTCCAGCTTCCATTCGAACGCCCCGGCGCCGATTTCCTGGCGGATCTGGTCCATGCCGCGCCGGATGTCCGCCAAATCCGTTGCAGAAATGACACCCTGTTTTTGCAACATCGCTGCGTGCGCCAGGGACCCGGCGATGTCGGCCTGCCACAGTCTCTTGTCGAAGAACACACTGGCGGTGTAGCGTTTTACGAGGTCGCTCATGGGTTCGCTGAAGAGGGCGGACCACGCCTCGGACTTGTGATCGAGTTGACTCATAGGGGATGCACGGATGCGCTTGCGGATGGGCAGGGAGCTTGGCTTCACCAATAATGAAGGCCGAAGGAGGGCCGATGGACGCGCTTGAGCGCGCACACAGTCTGATGGACGACTCGCAACTATTATCCGCGTTCCAGGAATTGTCCCGGTCGGCCAAGCCGCTGGCAAAACCGCGGCCGACCATGGTTTTCGACACCTGCCAGCTGGGCGTGGTGCTGCGGTCCGTGCTGTTCGTGGAAGCCGTGATGGCCGTGGGCGCCACCTTTGCCGCCGGCGGAGTGATCGAGTGGCTGCAGCGGGTGGCGATCCTCAGCGGCGCCGCCTTGCCCGGCACCATCGGCTGGCTGGCGATCACCTGCGGCGGCAAGAACCTGTTCGCCCGCCTCCCGGCAGCCTGGCAACAGGGCGTCGCCGTGGCGCTCGGCGCATTGGCCGGCCTGGTCGGCTGCGCCCTCCTGGCCCTCGTGGGGGCGCCCCGTTCCAGTCCCTGGCTCGCCTCCGCCCTGGCCGGGGCGCTCCTGTCGGCGGTCATGGTGGCGACCCTGGTGCTGCGTGCCAAGGGCAGCCTGCCCGCGGAGACGGCGGCGCGGCTTGCCGAGTTGCAAGCGCGCATCCGACCGCACTTCCTTTTCAACAGCCTGAACAGCGCCATCGCGCTGGTCAGGGAGGACCCGGCCCGCGCGGAACATCTGCTGGAGGATCTCAGCGAGTTGTTCCGGCATGTGCTCGTGGCCAAGACGGATGCCGCCACGCTGGCCGAAGAAGTGCAGGTGGCGCGCCATTACCTGGACATCGAACAGGTCCGTTTCGGCGACCGCCTGCGGGTGCAGTGGGCCATCGACCCCGACGCCGCCAAGGCGCGGGTCCCGGCGTTGTTCCTGCAGCCCTTGGTGGAGAATGCGGTCAAACACGGGGTGGAGCCGAGCCCCACGGGGGCCGACGTGAAGGTATCGACGCAGAAACGGGGCAGCGTCGTGGTGATCAAGGTGACGAACACCGTGCCTGCCGGACAGGGACGTCCCGGCAATGGCGTGGCGTTGGGCAACGTGAGGGACCGGCTGCGGCTGCTGCATGACATGCAGGCGCAGTTCCAGACTGCGCTCATCGATGGGCGCTACCAGGTGCGGATGGAAGTTCCGGCATAACGAGCGACGGAGAAAAAACATGGGCTTGAAGATGCTGTTGGTGGACGACGAGCCGTTGGCGCGCTCGCGCCTGCGAACCTTGCTGGCGGACTGCAAGGCGCCGGCGGCCGAAGTCGCGGGTGAAGCGGCCAATGCCGCCCAGGCGATGGAGCACCTGCGGCGCCAGAGCTACGACGGCGTCTTGCTGGACATCCACATGCCCGGCGCCGACGGCCTGGCGCTCGCGCAGGTGCTGCGCACCTTGCCCGAGCCGCCCGTGGTGGTGTTCGTCACGGCCTATGCTGAACACGCGGTCACGGCCTTCGAACTGGAGGCGGTGGACTACCTGACCAAGCCTGTGCGGCTGGAGCGCCTTGAGCAGGCGCTGGCCCGGGTGGAAAAGGCCCGCCAGGCCCGCGCCGGCGGCCCGGAACCCGAGCAGGAAGTGCTCGTGATCCAGGATCGGGGTCGCACCGAACGCGTCCCGGTGACCGAGGTGCTGTATTTCAAGGCGGAATTGAAGTACATCACGGTCCGCACGGCCGCCAGAAGCTATATCCTCGACGGTTCGCTCAGCGACCTTGAGGACCGCCACGGCGCGCAGTTCCTGCGGGTGCACCGGAATGCGCTGGTTTCCCGGCGCGCCGTGCGTGCGCTCGAAAAGCACTTCGACGCGGAGGAAGGCGAGGGCTGGGCGGTGCGCCTGAACGGGATCGAAGAATCCCTGGCCGTGTCGCGGCGCCAACTGAGCGCCGTGCGGGAGGCGCTGGCAAGTTGAGCAACGAGGGCAGGGGACTCGCAGCAGTGGCAGGTTCAACGTGAGTTCCAATTCACCCGATGCTGGCGGCGGCGAGGACATTCCTCGCAAACCGTACGATCTCAGTCAGCCCCCTGAGGTGCTGCTTCCTCTGTCCCAGAACGTCCGCAGCGTGGCGCTCGGGGTGTTGATGGTGCTCGCCGTGCTCGCCGTGCTCAAGCTGGCCAGCGGCTTCTTCATTCCCCTGATGATCGGCCTGGTCTTCAGCTACGCGCTGTCACCGGTCGTGGATGGCTGCCAGCGCTGGCGCATCCCGCGGTCGCTGACTGCCGCAATCCTGGTCCTCGGAATCCTCGGAGGCACCGGCGCGGCGGTCTACTCGCTCTCCGATGACGCCAACGAGCTGATTTCGACCCTGCCGGACGCCGCACGCAAGGTGCGCGATTCCCTGCGCCGCAGTCCGAAGACGAGCAGCAAGACTCTGGACTCGGTGCAGCAGGCCGCCGCGGAACTGCAGCGCGCCGCCGAGGATGCGGCTGCCACCGGCGCAACCGTCGCCCCCCGAGGCGTGCCGCACGTGATCGTGGACAAGCCGCGGTTCGACCTGCGCGACCACCTGTGGACGGGCACGCTGGGCGTGGCCACCGGTATTGGCCAGCTGGTCATCGTCGCCTGTTTGACCTTTTTCCTGCTCACTTCCGGCGACACGTTCCGGCGCAAGCTGGTGAAGATCACCGGGCCGGGCCTGGCCGAGAAGAAGCTCACCGTGCAGGCCCTGGACGAAATCAATGCGCAGATGAAGCGCTACCTGCTCGTGCAGGTGCTGGCCAGCGTGGGAACCGGCGTGGCGACGGGCGTCTTGTTTGCGCTGGTGGGGTTGAACCACGCAGCCGTGTGGGGCGTGGCGGCCGGCATCCTGAACCTCATTCCCTACGTTGGCCCCATCGTGGTGACGGGGGCGTCGGCGCTGGTGGCCTTCCTCCAGTTCGGCGGCAGTCCTCAGATGGCGCTGCTGGTGGGCGGAATATCCATGGGGATCGACACCCTCAAGGGCTACGTGCTGGTGCCTTGGGCCACGAGCAAAGCCACGAGCATGAATGCGGTGGCCGTCTTCATCGGGGTGCTCGCCTGGGGCTGGCTCTGGGGGGTCTGGGGCCTGCTGCTCGGCATGCCGATCCTGATGGCCGTCAAGGCCGTTTGCGATCGCGTCGACCACCTGAACCCGATCGGCGAACTGCTCGGCACCTGAGCTCGCCGTATCCGGGACAATACGCGCCCATGACCGATACGCCGTCCACCGACCCTGCATCCCGGCCGCCCTTGCCGGACCACCTCTCCGTCGACCCCCGCAGCCCGCACCACGACGCCGCCGTGTGCGAACACGACATCGGCATCCGCTTCAACGGCAAGGAACGCCACGACGTGGAGGAGTACTGCATCAGCGAAGGCTGGATCCGGGTTCCGGCCGGCAAGACCCTGGATCGCAAGGGCAAGCCGCTGCTGATCAAGCTCAAGGGCGCCGTCGAGCCGTTCTACCAGTAGGTCAACCGGTGTTGCGCAATCCCGCCGCGATTCCGTTGATCGCGAGGTGGATGCCGCGCCGCTCGCGTTCGTCCGCTTGCCCCTCGCGCCAGCGGCGCACCAGCTCCACCTGGAGGTGGTGCAGCGGGTCGATGTAAGGGAAGCGGTGCCGGATCGAGCGGGCGAGCGCTGCGTTCGATGCCAGACGCTGCTTTTCCCCGGTGACGAGGGTGAGCGCATCGACGGTGCGCTTCCACTCGGCTTCCATCGCGCCGAAGATGCGCTTGCGCAGGCGCGTGTCGGGCACCAACTGCGCGTACCGAGAGGCCAGTGCCAGGTCGCTTTTGGCCAGCACCATGTCCATGTTGGACAGCAAGGCCTTGAAGAAGGGCCACTGGCGGTACATGCGCTGCAGCAGCGCGACCTGCTCCTTGCGGTCGGCCATGGCCAGGAAGGCCTCGACCGCGGCGCCGAAGCCGAACCAGCCGGGCAGGGTGAGCCGGCACTGGCCCCAGCTGAAGCTCCACGGGATCGCGCGCAGGTCCTCGATGCGCTGCGTCGCCTTGCGAGAAGCCGGACGCGAGCCGATGTTCAGTTCGGCGATTTCGCGGATGGGCGTGGCGTTCAGGAAGAAGTCGACGAAGCCGGGGGTTTCGTAGACGAGTGCCCGGTATGCGTGCATGCTGGCCTGCGAGAGCGCTTCGGCGGCCTCCAGGAAGGACTTGGGCGCCGGCTTGGTGGGTTGCAGCAGCGTGGCCTCCAGCGTGGCGGCCACCAGCGTCTCGAGATTGCGGCGCCCGATCTCCGGGTTGGCGTACTTGGAGGCGATCACCTCCCCCTGCTCGGTCAGGCGGATCTGCCCGCGCACCGTGCCGGGAGGCTGTGCCAGGATGGCCTGGTAGCTCGGGCCGCCGCCACGCCCCACCGTGCCGCCGCGCCCGTGGAACAGCCGCAGCTGGATGTTGTGCGAATTGGCGAGCTGGTCGAACAGGTCCACCAGCGCAATCTCGGCGCGGTACAGCTCCCAGTTGCTGGTGAAGATGCCGCCATCCTTGTTGCTGTCGCTGTAGCCCAGCATGATGTCCTGCTCGGCGCCGGAGCGCTGCACCAGCTTGGCAATGCCGGGCAGTGCGTAGAAGGCCCGCATGATCGGCGCCGCATTGCGCAGGTCCTGGATGGTCTCGAACAGCGGCACCACGATCAACGCGCTGATGGCAGGGCCGTCCAGGGTGCCCTGCAGCAACCCCACTTCCTTCTGCAGCAGCATCACTTCCAGCAGGTCGCTCACCGCCTCGGTGTGGCTGATGATGTAGTGGCGAATGGCCTGCGCGCCGAAGCGCAGACGCATCGCCGCGGCGGTTTCGAAGATGGCGAGTTCCTTGCGCGCCAGGTCGCTGTACCCCGCACCCAGCACCCGCAGAGGACGGGCATCGCCCAGCAGCCGGAGGAGAACCTCGCGTTTGCCGTCTTCCTCGAGCGACGCGTAGTCGTCTTCCAGCCGCGCGGTCTTGAGCAACTCGGCGACGACCAGTTCGTGCTGGTCGGAGCTCTGGCGCAGGTCCACGGTGGCCAGGTGGAAGCCGAACACCTCCACTGCGCGGATCAGGGGCTTCAGGCGCTGCTGCACCAGCGCGCCGGCATGGTGGGCGAGCAGCGAGTCGCGGATGATGCGAAGGTCGGCAAGAAACTCTTCGGCGCTCCCGTAGGGGTTCTGCGGCGGCACCGCATGGCGCGCGGCATCGCCGCCAGTGAACTCCTTGAGCGTGGCGGCCAGGCGCGCATACATGCCGGTCACGGCGCGGCGGTAGGGCTCGTCCATGCGGTGCTCGCCCCGGTCCGGAGAGCTGTCGGCCAGCGCTTGCATGTCGGGCGTCACCGCCACCAGCAGGGCGGACATGGAGAAGTCGCTCCCCATCCAGAACAGCTCGGTGAGGTAGTAGCGCAGCGCCACCTCGCACTGGCGACGCAGCGCGTACGCCAGGGTGTCCGCGCTCACATTGGGGTTGCCGTCGCGATCGCCGCCGATCCACTGCCCCATTCGCAGGAAGCTCGCCACGGGCTGGTGTCCCAGCTCCTGTTCCAGCTGCCCATAGAGCTTCGGGATTTCGCGCAGGAAGGTCGCTTCGTAGTAGCTGAGCGAGGTCTCGATCTCGTCTGCGACGGTGAGCTTGGTGAAGCGAAGCAGCCGGGTCTGCCACAGCTGCAGCACCCGCGCGCGCATCTGCACCTCGTTGGCGGCGAGTTCGCGCGGGGCCAACGCATCGCGCGGCAGGGCGCGCGCGCGGATCTCGTCGCGCTCGGTGAGCAGGCGCGCGAGGTCGCGCTCGGCATCGAGGATGCTCTTGCGCTGCACCTCGGTCGGGTGCGCGGTGAGCACGGGCGACAGATAGCTGTGGGCCAGCGTCTGCGCCACCGCTTTCGAGCCGATGCCGGCCCAGCGCAGGCGCGCTAGCGCCACCTCGATGCTGCCTTCCTGGGTGTCGCCCGCGCGCTCGTGCACTTCGCGGCGGCGGATGTGGTGCCGGTCTTCCGCCAGGTTGGCCAGGTGGCTGAAGTAGGTGAAGGCGCGAATCACGCGCACCGCCTGCTCGCCGGTCAGGGACTTGAGAAGCGACTTCAGCGCACGATCCGCCTCGTGGTCGGCGTCGCGCCGGAACGCCACCGACAGCTTGCGGATGCGCTCAACCAGTTCGTAGGTTTCGACGCCCTCCTGCTCGCGGATCACGTCGCCCAGGATGCGGCCGAGCAGGCGGATGTCCTCGAGCAGCGGTCGTTCGTTGTCCTTGGCACGCCGCACGGGCGGCTGCTCACTGGGCGGCATGTTGGCTTCCGTTGGGAGGGGGCGGGGGGATGCTAGCATCGACCTTCCCACATGGATTACAAGCAGGTTACGACGTGAGCCAGTTCACCATCGCCACGCGCGAAAGCCGGCTCGCCCTCTGGCAGGCCGAGCATGTCAAGGCCTTGCTGGAGCAGCGGGGGCACCAGATCGAGCTGCTCGGGATGACGACCAAGGGCGACCAGATCCTGGACCGCTCCCTGAGCAAGGTCGGCGGCAAGGGACTGTTCGTCAAGGAGCTCGAAGTGGCGCTGGAAGAAGGCCGCGCCGACCTCGCCGTGCACTCCCTCAAGGACGTGCCGATGGACCTGCCGGAAGGGTTCGAGCTCGCCTGCGTGATGGAACGCGAGGATCCGCGCGACGCCTTCGTTTCGAACAGGTACGAGCGGCTTGCCGACCTGCCGCAAGGCGCGGTGGTGGGCACCTCCAGCCTGCGGCGCATCGTCCTGCTCCAGGCGCTCCGGCCGGACCTGAAGATCGAACCGCTGCGCGGCAACCTGGACACGCGGCTGCGCAAACTCGATGACGGCCAGTACGACGCCATCGTGCTCGCCGCCGCCGGGCTCAAGCGCCTGGGCCTCGCCTCGCGCATTCGTGCTGTGTTCGAGACCACGGAGATGCTGCCGGCCGCCGGCCAGGGCGCGCTGGGGATCGAAACGCGCTCCGAGCGGCCCGAGGTCGGCTCCGCGCTGGCGCCGCTGGCGCACCAGACCACCTGGCTGTGCGTGGCGGCCGAACGCGCGGTGAGCCGGGCCATGGGCGGCAGCTGCTCCATGCCCCTGGCGGCCCACGCGCGCATCGAAGGCGAATACCTGCAGCTGGAAGCGGCCTGGGGCGACCCCGACCGACCGGGCGTGCTGGTGCGCGCCAAGGCCGCCGAGGTGATCGCCGACGCCGCGCAAGCAGCGGCGCTGGGCGAGCGGGTTGCGGCGCGCCTGCGTGCCGGCGGCGCCCACTGAGGCATCGCATGGCCGTCATCGTCACGCGGCCGGCCCGGGAGGCCGCGCGCTGGACGACGCAGTTGAGAGATCGCGGCTTGGAGGCGATCGCCTTGCCGCTGCTCGCGATCGGTACAGCCGCGGACATGCCGGCACTTCGGCGCGTGGCCACCGACGCGGATCGTTTCAGGGCGGTGATGTTCGTGAGTGCGAATGCCGTGCACGGCTTTCTCGCCGCCAACCCCGTGTTCGACCGCGCGCGCGCCTGGGCCCCGGGGCCGGCGACGCGCGACGCCTTGCTGGCCGCTGGCGTGCCCTCCGACCGCATCGATGCCCCGGCCGAATCGGCGGAACAGTTCGATTCCGAAAGCCTCTGGCGCCAGGTGCATGGGCAACTGGCCGGCGGCGACAGCCTGCTCATCGTGCGGGGCGCGGACGCCGAAGGGCGGAGCCAGGGTCGCGACTGGCTCGCGCAGCAGCTGGCCGCACAAGGGGTTCGCGTGGAGACCGTCGTGGCCTACTCCCGTCAACTGCCGCAATGGACAGCGCAGGAACAGCACGCGGCGCGCCGCGCGGCTACTGACGGCTCGACCTGGCTCTTCAGCAGTTCCGAGGCCGCGGGCAACCTGCAGCGCCTGCTGGGGGGGCAGGATTGGTCGCGGGCGCGGGCCATCGCCACGCACCCGCGCATCGCCGCGGCCGTGCGCGCACTGGGATTCGGCGAGGTGCGCGAATGCCGTCCCGCCTTCGAGGATGTCATCGCGTCGATAGAATCGGACCGATGAGTTCCCTGCCTCCGTCGCCACCACCGCCCGAGCTCGCCCCCGCGCTGCCGGTGAGTTCCGCGCCGGAGCATGTGGCCGCCGTGCGCTCCGCCACGGTGTCGCGCGCCACCATCTTCGCCCTTGCGCTCCTCGCAGGCGCCGCCTTGTTGTCCAGCGTGATGCTTTGGCAGCGGCTGTCCGCCATCCAGGAACAGCTGGCGCGCCAGAGCGCCGACAGCGGGGCCAATGCGATCGAAGCTCGCGCTCTCGCACGCCAGGCGCAGGATGTCGCCCGCGACGCCGCAGCGCGCCAGGTGGTGCTGGAATCCCGCTTGCAGGAAGTCGCGCTGCAACGCACGCAGGTGGAGGAGCTGATCCAGAGCCTGTCCCGGTCCCGGGACGAGAACCTGGTGGTGGACATCGAGTCGGCGCTGCGCCTGGCGCAGCAGCAGACACAGCTGACCGGCAGTGCCGAGCCGCTGCTCGCCGCGCTGCGCAGCGCGGACCAGCGACTGGCACGTGCCGCGCAGCCCCGGCTGGCGCGCCTGCGGGCCGCCATTGCGCGGGACATCGAACGCATCCGCTCGGCCACCGTCACCGACGTACCGGGGCTGCTCGCGCGGCTGGACGACATCGTGCGCCAGGTGGACGACCTGCCGGTGGCCAACGCCGTGCCGGCCCGGGCACTGGCCGAAGCGCCGCGCAAGGCGACCACCTCGACGTCGCCGGCCATGCTGTGGTGGGAACGGTGGCGCGATGCCGTGCTGGACGACGCGCGGGCGCTCGTCCGGGTGAGCCGCATCGACCAGCCCGAGGCGATGCTGGTCGCGCCGGAGCAGGCTTTCTTCCTGCGCGAGAACATGAAGCTGAAGCTGCTCAACGTGCGGCTGTCGCTGCTCGCGCGGCAGAACGAAGCGGCCCGGGCCGACGTGAATGCGGCCGCGGCCGCGTTGTACAAGTATTTCGATCCTTCGGCGCGCCGCACGCAGGCCGTGGCGACGCAGCTGCAGCAGGTGCAGGCCCAGGTGCGCACGGTGGAACTGCCGCGCGTCGAAGAGACGTTCGCCGCCCTGGCCACGGCCGCCGCGGGGAAGTAGGCCATGCGCGCCGCGCTCTGGCTGCTCATCCTGTTCGCGATCGCGGCGGCGGGGGCGCTGTTCGCCGGCAACAACCAGGGCACGGTCACGCTGTTCTGGCCGCCGTACCGCATCGACCTGTCGCTGAACCTCGTGCTTTTGCTGCTGCTGGGCGCCTTTCTCGTCGTGCACACGGCCATGGGGGCGATTTCGGCCCTGCTGGACATGCCGCGCCAGGCGTTGCGCTGGCGCACGCAGCAGAAAGAGCGTGCGATGCACGCGGCACTGCTCGATGCGCTCTCGCACATGCTGGCCGGCCGCTACATCCGCTCGCGCAAGGCAGCCGAAGCGGTGCTGGACCAGGAAGGCTCGCTCACCGCGTCAGGCCACAAGCCGGGCAATGCCGGGCAACTGCGCGCCATCGCCCACCTGCTGGCCGGCGAGTCCGCGCATGCCCTGCAGGATCGCGCTGCGCGGGAGGATCACCTCCGRCAGGCCTTGGAGCAGGCCTCCGCGCGCGACGCGCAGGAAACCCGCGATGGTGCCGTGCTGCGCGCTGCGCGCTGGGCACTCGAGGACCGCGAGCCCGAAACGGCGATGAGCCTCCTCCAGAGCCTGCCGCAGGGCGCGGGGCGGCGCACCGTGGCGCTGCGCACCCGCCTGCGCGCGTCGCGCCAGGCGGGCCAGCCGCTCGAGGCGCTGGAGACCGCGCGCCTGCTAGCCAAGCACCACGCTTTTTCACCGATCGCAGCGCGCAGCATCGTGCGCGGCCTGGCGATCGACCTGCTCAATGGCGCGTACGACGTCGCACAGTTGCAGCGCGCGTGGGCGGCGCTGGAGCCGTCCGAACGCCTGATGCCCGAGGTGGCGATCCATGCGGCGCAGCGGCAGATGACGCTGGGCGGTGATGCCCGGACCGCGCGCGACTGGCTGCTGCCGGTGTGGGAATCGCAGTCCGATCTGGGGGACGTGCTGCGCGTCAAGCTCGTCTGCGCCCTGGAAGAGGGCCTCGATTCGATCGACGCTGCATGGCTGGCACGCGTCGAGGCCGCCCAGCGCGCCAATCCGCGCGACGCCACGCTGCAATACCTGGCGGGCATGGCCTGCATGAAGCGGCAACTCTGGGGCAAGGCGCAACAGCTCCTCACGCAGGCCGCCTTGGGTCTGCAGAACGTGAGCCTGCACCGAAACGCATGGCGGGCGCTGGCGGAACTCGCGGAGCAACGCGAGGACGCAACGGCGGCGGCGTTGGCCTGGAAGCGCGCGGCGGGCGAGTAGCGGGACACGGCTCCCATGAAAAAAGGCGCCCGCGGGCGCCTTTTTTTTAGCCTTGCTTCGCGTCAGAACGGAAGCTGCAGGTTGCCCAGGTCGCGTCGGGTCTCGACCAGCACCAACGGACCTTCGTCGGCCACCACCATCGCGGGTCGTTCCCGCGGGACGTGCACCGGCCGGGGCTCCGCTGCCATCGCATCGCGTGCCGCAGCGATCTTCTCCGCATCCGACAGCACCCATTGCAAGCCCGAGCCTTCGGCCACGTTCTTGAGCTCGTCCACCGGCAGCTGGAAGGGCTGCACTCGGGGCACTCCCCGCGCCGGTACCGGCTCTGCCGCACGGCTCGCGACGGGGACTGCCTTATTGGCCTGCATGCCGCCGGCATGGTGTTCCTGCGGCATGGGCGAGTGGCCGGCGAACACTTCCATTTCGAACGGCGAGACCTCTGCGCCGGTGGCGACGACGACGGCGTCCGCCGGGCGTTCGCCACGGTCGGTGCGCTCGCCGCGTTCGCGTCGGTCCCGTCCATAACGATCGCGGGAACGGCGGTCGTGGCGTTCACCGGACTCCCCATCGGCCCGTGCTTCGTCGAAGTGCGTATGCGACTCCAGCACCGGGTTGGTGCCCGGGGGCAGTTGCGCATCGGCCGACTCGGTCACGGCGCCTACGGAGCCGCCGGCCGCAGCCAGCGCTTCCGCCTCGACGCCGGCTTCCTGGGGCTGGGCTTCGCGCGGGCCGCGCTCGCGGCGCTCGCCGCGGTCGCCACGTTCGCCACGTTCGCGGCGGCCATCGCCGCGGGGGCCGCGCTCGCCGCGTTCGCTACGTTCACCCCTCGGCGAACGGTCCTGCTGCTGCGACGGGGCCGCGCCCTCAGGGGCAGTGGCTCCGGGAGCGACGACGCCTTCCTCACGCGCCTCACCGCCTTCGCGCGCCATGCGCTCGGCTTCGCGACGCTGGCGCGCCTCGTGCCGCTCACGGCTTTCCTGCGGTTCGCGGTTGTCGCCCGGTTCGCGGCCTTCGCCGCGCCCTCCGCGCTCGGCACGGTCACCACGTTCGGCGCGGTCACCGCGCTCGCCACGGTCACCTCGTCCTCGCCGGCCTTCGCCGCGCTGCTGCGGATCACGCTGTCCCTCGGGACGCTGCTGCGTGCCCTCGGCACCTTCGGCAGTCGACCGCTCGCGACGCGGTTCGCCTTCGCGACGGCCTTCGCCGTTGCGGCGGTCCCGGTCACGGCCGCGGCCGCGATCGCCCCGTTCTCCTCCCCGCTCGCCCCGGCCACGTTCGCCGCGGCCTTCGCCGCGCGGCTCGCGGCGCTCTTCCTTCTTCGCCTCCGGGGTGGGAGCGACCACGGGTGCCGGTTCGGCAGTGGGCGCCAGGCCGAAGGCGCTCTTCAGCCAGGAGAAGAAGCCCTTCTCGGCCGGTGCCGGCGCCGGCACGCGCACGTGCGCCGCCGCGACGGGCGCCGGAGCGGGCGCGGCCTTGGCGACGGGTTCCTGCACGGGGGGCTTGACCACCGGCATCGGCGCGGGAGCGTCGGGCAGCACGCCCTTGATCAGCGGCTCCTGCTTGTTGGTCCGCTCGTGCGAGCGTCGCGTCACGGCCGTCGGATCCTCGACTTCTTCGGCCATGTGGTAGCTCGCCCGCAGGCTGTCGAGCCGCGCGTCGTCGTGCTTCAGGCGCTCGAGCCGGTAGTTCGGCGTTTCCAGCGTCTTGTTGGGGATCATCAGCACGCTGATGCGCTGCTTCAGTTCGATCTTGGCGATCTCAGCGCGCTTTTCGTTCAGCAGAAAGGAAGCGACTTCCACCGGAACCTGCACGTGCACCGCGGCCGTGCTGTCCTTCATCGACTCTTCCTGGATGATCCGCAGGATCTGCAGCGCGGAGCTTTCCGTGTCGCGGATGTGGCCGTGGCCGCCGCAGCGCGGGCAGGGGATGGAAGCGCCTTCGGACAGGGCCGGGCGCAGGCGCTGGCGGCTCATCTCCATCAGGCCGAACTTGCTGATGGAGCCGAACTGGACGCGGGCGCGGTCCTGCCGCAACGCATCGCGCAGGCGGTTTTCCACTTCGCGCCGGTTCTTCGACTCTTCCATGTCGATGAAGTCGATCACGATCAGGCCGCCCAGGTCGCGCAGGCGCATCTGGCGCGCGACTTCGTCGGCCGCTTCCAGGTTGGTGCGGGTGGCGGTCTCCTCGATGTCGCCGCCTTTGATGGCGCGCGCCGAGTTGACGTCGATCGAGACCAGCGCCTCCGTGTGGTCGATGACGACCACGCCGCCGGACGGCAGCTTGACCTCCCGTGCATAGGCCGACTCGATCTGGTGCTCGATCTGGAAGCGGGCGAACAGCGGCGCATCGTCGCGGTAGCGTTTCACGCGCGCCGCATGTTCCGGCATCACGTGCGCCATGAACTGATGCGCCTGCTCGTAGATGTCGTCGGTGTCGATCAGGATGTCGCCGATGTCGTGATTGAAATAGTCACGGATCGCGCGGATCACCAGGCTGGATTCCTGGTAGATCAGGTAGGCGCCCTTGACGCCCTTGGACGCGCCCTCGATGGCGCCCCACAGCTTCAGCAGGTAGTTCAGGTCCCACTGGAGTTCCGGTGCGCTGCGGCCGATGCCGGCCGTGCGCGCGATGATGGACATGCCGTTGGGATACTCCAACTGGTCCATGTTCTCCTTGAGCTCGGCCCGGTCATCGCCCTCGATGCGCCGGCTCACGCCGCCGCCGCGCGGGTTGTTGGGCATGAGGACGACGTAGCGTCCCGCCAGCGAGATGAAGGTCGTAAGCGCCGCGCCCTTGTTGCCGCGCTCTTCCTTTTCCACCTGGACCAGCAGCTCCTGGCCTTCCTTGATGGCCTCGTTGATGCGTGCCTGGGAGACCGAGACGCCCGCGGCGAAGTACTGCCTGGAGATTTCCTTGAACGGAAGGAAGCCGTGTCGGTCCTCGCCATAGTCGACGAAACAGGCTTCGAGCGAGGGCTCGACGCGGGTCACGACCGCCTTGTAGATGTTGCCCTTGCGCTGTTCGCGCCCTTCGATTTCGATTTCGTAGTCGAGCAGTTTCTGCCCGTCCACGATCGCCAGCCGGCGTTCTTCCGCCTGCGTGGCGTTGATCAGCATCCGCTTCATAGCGTCACCTTGTTCTTCACAACACTCAGCGCGCCCAAGGGGCGCGAACTTCGGTGCCGGACAGACGCTTCGAAACGAATGGAATTGCCGGAGTGCAGACGGGCGTGCCGAGCGCTAGCTCAGCAACCGTCGCAAGGGCACAAGGATGGGGGCGAGTGGGCGACGGCGCTGCACCGCAAATGCAGCGGTGGGAGTGGCGCCGAAGAGGGGCCATGGGACCTGCATGGCGGGCGCCGGCAGGAGCCAGCGCCAGAAAGCCAGGAGGAGAACCATCAGCACCGTTGTCTCGCTTTGATCCGTCCGCCAGCCGCTCTTGGCTGCCGGACTTTTTATTCCGTGAGTGTTTCGAAGAGCCGGACCCTACGACAACGTCCGCGCCATGACGGGCTTGGGCCCGGAATCTGCGCGGGACGATGCCGGTGGCATCGACCTGCCAGGGTGCCGAGCGGGGAGGCGTGGACTAAACTGCCAGCCAAATCAACCACTTACGGCGTAACTCTGGTGAAAGTGATTATAGGGGGCAGTCTGCTCCCCGCAAGTGGCTCAGTCCAATTTCTGACAGTGGGGGAGGAATCGGCCGGCCAGCGGCTCGACAACTTCCTCATCCGCGTGCTCAAGGGCGTGCCCAAGACGCACGTCTACCGCATCATCCGGTCCGGCGAGGTCCGGGTGAACAAGGGCCGGGCCTCGGCCGACTCCCGGGTGTCCATCGGCGACATCGTCCGGCTTCCTCCGGTCCGGCTGTCCGAGTCGGTGGCGGCGAAAGCCGATAAGCCGGCGCCCGCGCGCGAATTCCCCGTCCTGTTCGAAGATGAGCACCTCCTGGCGATCGACAAGCCGGCGGGCGTTGCGGTGCACGGCGGCAGCGGGGTGAGCTTCGGCGTCATCGAGCAGCTGCGGCAGGCTCGGCCGTCCGCCAGATTCCTGGAGCTGGTGCACCGACTGGACCGCGAGACCTCGGGCATCCTGCTGGTGGCCAAGAAGCGTTCGGCGCTGACGAAGCTGCAGGACCAGTTCCGCGAGCGCGAGACCGGCAAGACCTACCTGGCGCTGGCCGTGGGCGCCTGGCCGGGCAACAAGAAGGTGATCGACCAGCCGCTGCACAAGTATCTGCAGTCGGACGGCGAGCGGCGCGTCAAGGTCGTCGCCCGGGACGATCCCGACGGTATGCGCTCGATCACCCTGGTCAAGGTGCAGGAGCAGCTTCCCCGCTTCAGCCTGCTGGAAGTGACCATCAAGACCGGTCGGACGCACCAGATCCGCGTGCACCTCGCCAGCGCGGGGCACCCCATCGCCGGGGACGACAAATACGGCGACTTCGAGCTCAACAAGGGCCTGCAGAAGGAGGGCCTGCGGCGCATGTTCCTGCACGCATGGCGGTTACAGTTCGACCACCCCGCCACCGGCGAGCGCATCACCCTGCACGCGCCGCTGCCGCAGGACCTGCAGAAATTCACCGACCATGCCCGCCAGCCGCCCCCGCCAGTTCGACCTGATCGCCTTTGACTGGGACGGCACGCTGTTCGACTCCACGACGATCATCGTGCGCTGCATCCAGCAGGCGGTGTCCGACGTCGGCGGATCGGTCCCGACCGATCGGGATGCGGCCTATGTGATCGGGATGGGGCTGATGGATGCGCTCGCGCATGCCGCCCCCGACGTGCCGCGAGAGCGCTATGCGGAACTGGGCGCGGCCTATCGGCGCCATTACGTGACCCGGCAAGACGACCTGAGCCTGTTCGAAGGCGTATTGCCCATGCTTTCCGACCTGCGCGCGCGCCGTCACCGGCTCGCCGTGGCCACGGGCAAGTCGCGGCGAGGGCTCGACGACGTGCTGCGCTCGGTGCAGCTGGCCGGCGTCTTCGACGGTTCGCGTACCGCCGACGAGACGGCGGGCAAGCCCGATCCGCTCATGTTGCACGAGCTGATGCGCGAATTCGGCACCGACCCGGAACGCACCCTCATGATCGGAGACACGACGCACGACCTGCAGATGGCGCTCAACGCCGGCTGCCCGAGCGTGGCCGTGAGCTATGGGGCGCATGCGCCGGACGGCTTCGAGGCGCTGCAGCCGCGGACCATCGTGCATTCCGTGCGCGAATTGCACGATTGGCTGCTGGTGAACGCATGACGGATGCCGCGAACGAGGGGGAACTCGTTCCCCTGTGCAACTCGCCCGACCTGGTGGACGGCGGCGTTGCCGTGCCCTTCGACGTGGTCCTGTCGGGGCAGACCTGCCGTGCCTTCGCCATCCGCTACCGCGGCGCCGTGCATGCGTACCTCAATCGCTGCACGCACGTCGCGATGGAACTGGACTGGCAGCCGAACCGCTTCTTCGACGATACCGGCCAGTGGCTCCTGTGCGGTTCGCACGGCGCCGCCTACCGGCCGGACACCGGGGCGTGCGCGGGTGGGCCTTGCCGGGGGGCGTTGATCCGGATCGATCTCACCGAAAGGGACGGCGTGGTGCACTGGCATACTGCCTGGAACCTGCAACCCGTGGCCTTCTGAGCTGCCGACATGAACAACGAGAACCTGCCCCCGGGCAACACGCCGGCCGAACCTCCGGCGGGCACTCCCCCTCCCGTGGCCGCGGCCGCGGCCGCGCCCCGCGCAGAGGAGCTGCCTGGCTGGGAGCGCGCCACCATGGAAAAGCTGTTGTTCGCCACGCTGGAAGAGCAGAAATCTGCGCGGCGATGGCGTGCCTTCGTGCGCCTGGCCTGGCTCGCCTTCTTCATCGTCCTGGTCTGGGCGCTCACCTACCGCGGCAACCAGGCCGGGGACAAGCTGGCGCCGCACACTGCGGTGATCGAAATCGATGGGGAGATCGGCCCCAAGAACGAGGCCAGCGCGGAGTTCATCGTGGCCGCTGCCAAGGCCGCGTTCGAGGACCAGGGCGCCCAGGGCGTCGTGCTCCTGATCAACTCGCCAGGTGGCAGTCCGGTGCAGGCGGGAATCATCAACGACGAACTGCGGCGCCTCAAGGCCAAGTACAAGAAGCCACTGTACGTGGTGGTGGAGGAGTCCTGTGCTTCGGCCGCCTACTACATCGCGGTGTCGGCCGATCGCATCTTCGTCGACAAGGCCAGCATCGTGGGCAGCATCGGCGTACTGATGGAGGGCTTCGGCTTCGTCGGACTGATGGACAAGCTGGGGGTCGAGCGCCGCCTGCTGACCGCAGGTGAGAACAAGGGCTTCCTCGACCCGTTCAGCCCGCAAACGGACAAACACCGCGAGCATGCGCAACAGATGCTCAACCAGATCCACCGCCAGTTCATCGACGTGGTGAGGACCGGTCGCGGCAAGCGGCTGAAGGAGACGCCGGAACTGTTCAGTGGACTGTTCTGGACCGGCCAGCAGGCAGTGGATTTGGGGCTTGCCGACCAGCTCGGCAACCTGGACTACGTTGCGCGCGAGGTCATCAAGGCCGAAGAGATCGTCGACTACACCCGCCACGAGAACGTGGCCGAGAAACTCGCCAAGCGCTTCGGCGCGGCCATCGGCGAGGGCGCGGTCAAGGCCCTGCGCACGGTGCAGCCGCTGCGCTGATCACGCGCCCAGTGCGAACACCGCCGGCAGGTCCGCGGCCACGGGCACGGGCTGCTGCTTCCAGGCAGCCACACTGTAGGTGCGGCAGCGTGCCGTCGGCAAGGTGAGCGCTGAAGCCACGGCGATCCGCGTGTCCAGCCTCAAGGCCTGGAGCAGGGCCTGCCACATCGGTGGATTGCGGTATGGGGTTTCGATGAACAGCTGCGTCTGTCCGGTACGCAGCGCCAATCCTTCCAGTTCGCGCAGCCGCTGCAGGCGTGCCGCGGCTTCCTGGGGCAGGTAGCCGACGAAGGCGAAGTTCTGGCCGTTGAGGCCGCTGGCCGCGAGCGCCAGCAACAGCGAGACCGGTCCCACCAGCGGCACCACTTCCAGGCCCAGGTCGTGCGCGGCCCGCACCACCGACGACCCCGGATCGGCCACGGCGGGCATGCCCGCTTCGCTCAGGAGGCCCACGTCCTGGCCTTGCAGTGCTGCCTGCAGCAGCGGGCGAGCGTCGTAGGAGGCCGGGGCGTGGTCGCCCTTCTTGTGAACGGCCCTCGGCAGTTCGGTGATCGCCTGCTGCTGCAGCGGTGCCGCCAGCGGCTGGATGGCGTCCACCCGCTTGAGCAGCGCGCGGGCCGACTTGGCGTTTTCGCAGATCCAGCACGTCAGGCGGGCCGCAACGGCGATGGTCGCGGCAGGCAGGACGTCGGTGAGGGGCGAGGATGTGGTGCAGCCGTGGTCCAGCGGCGCGGGCACCAGGTAAAGGCGACCGACTGCCATCAGAACAACCGAAGCCCGGCCGCGCGCAGCATCCTGCAGGTGCGGATCAGCGGCAAGCCCACCAGGGCCGTCGGATCGTCGCTGTCGATGGCTTCCAGCAAGGCGATTCCCAGGCCCTCGCTCTTGGCGCTGCCGGCACAGTCGTACGGCTGCTCCGCGTGCAGGTAGGCCTCGATTTCGGCATCGGCGAGCGCTCGGAAGCGCACTCGCACCGGGGCGAGGTCGTGGGCCGTGAAGCCACTCTCGGCGCACTGGACGGTCAAGGCCGTCTGGAAGATCACGGTCCGTCCACTCATGCGCCGCAGCTGCGCGAGCGCGTTCGCATGGGTGCCAGGCTTGCCGAGCGATTCGCCGTCCAGGTCCGCGACCTGGTCGGAGCCGATGACGATGGAACCGGGGTGCGTCCGCGCAACCGAGGCGGCCTTGGCCGCTGCCAGGCGACGCGCGAGGTCGGCCGGCTGCTCTCCTGGCAACGGCGTCTCGTCCACGTTCGGTGGCTCGACGGTGAAGGGCAGGTGCAGGCGGGACAGCAGCTCGCGCCGATACACCGAGGTCGAACCGAGGATGAGGGGGCGCGCGGCAGGGCGGGGGGAAGCAGGCGGCATCGGCAGATTCTCTTACACTGAATTCATGGCCAAGGACTTCGACCCGCAGCGACTGGACGTTCGCCGCTTTGCCGAGAACGGTGCCGAGCTCGATGCAAGCTCGGGACTGCAGCACTTCGTCCGGCTTTCCGCGGAGACTCAGGGCCTCGCGAGCTCCGGTCCCGTCCACTGGCACGCGCGGGGCGAGATGCACAACCCGCATCACGTTCACCCCCAGATATGGGTCCACCTGGAGGCGGACACCACGCTGCCGCTCGTGTGCCAGCGTTGCCTCAATCCCGTGGACGTTCCCTTGAAGGTGAGCCGATCCTTCCGGTTCGTGGCGGATGAAGCCACGGCCGCGGCCGAGGACGACGGGGCCGAAGAGGACCTGCTGGCCTTGAGCCGCAGTTTCGACCTGCTGGAGCTCGTGGAGGACGAACTCCTGATGGAAGTGCCGGTCGCGCCTCGCCACGAGGTCTGCCCGGAGCCGGTGAAGATGTCCGCCGAGGACCCCGACTTCGACGCGGCCAGCGCCGAAAGGGAAAATCCATTCGCCGTTCTCACCCGCCTCAAGCCGGGCCGGTAGCGGGAGCATGCATTTGGGCTATAATTTCTGGCTTCGCGCCAACAGGGCACCCATGGCCAGAGCCTCGGGCCTGCAGGAAGCGCGCTTCGTCCCACCTTCCAACCTGCCGCCGGCAACTGCCTCGGGCGGCACAACGATTCCAGGAGCCCGTCATGGCCGTCCAGCAAAACAAGAAGTCGCCCTCCAAGCGCGGCATGCACCGTTCGCACAACGCGCTGACGGTGCCCGGCATTGCCGTCGAGCCGACCACCGGCGAGACGCATCTGCGTCACCACATCAGCCCGACCGGTTTCTACCGCGGCCGCAAGGTGCTGAAAACCAAGAACGACGCCTGACCACCGATCACGCGAACAGGCCCGGCTGCGCACCGCAGTCCGGGCCTTTTTCTTGCCCTTTCTTGACCGACTCGCACCGCCTGGCGCGTGGTTTGGCTCTACAGTGAATGCCATGACGACCACCCTCGCCGTGGACTGCATGGGCGGCGACCATGGCCCCCGCGTGACGCTCGCGGCGTGCAGGCACTTCCTCGAGGCCCATCCGGACGCCGAGCTGTTGCTGGTCGGCATGCCCGATGCGCTCGCAGCCTTCCGGCATCCCCGTGCCCGAACCGTGACCGCCTCCGAGGTGGTCGCCATGGACGACCACGTCGAAGTCGCCCTGCGCAAGAAGAAGGACTCTTCGCTGCGCGTCGCGATCCAGCAGGTGAAGGAGGGGGCCGCCCAGGTGGCCATCTCCGCCGGCAACACCGGCGCCTTGATGGCGCTGGCGCGCTACCTTCTCAAGACAGTGGAGGGCATCGACCGCCCGGCGATCGCCAGCCACCTGCCCAACGCCAAGGGGGGCGACACCACCGTGCTGGACCTCGGCGCCAACGTGGACTGCACGGAACAGCATCTGCTCCAGTTTGCCGTGATGGGGTCCGCCCTGGTGTCCGCCCTGCACGAAGGGCACGACAGCCCTTCGGTCGGCTTGCTGAACATCGGGGAGGAAGTCATCAAGGGCAACGACATGATCAAGCGAGCAGGAGAACTGCTGCGCGCGGCTGGCGAAACCGGGGACCTGAACTTCTATGGCAACGTGGAAGGCAACGACATCTTCAAGGGCACCACCGAAATCGTCGTGTGCGATGGCTTCGTCGGCAACGTCGCCCTGAAGACCAGCGAAGGGGTCGCATCCCTGATCAGCGGCTTCCTCAAGGAAGAATTTGGCCGCAACCCGCTCACCAAGCTCGCTGCCATCGCCGCGTATCCGGTGTTATCTGCTCTCAAAAAGCGCGTTGACTACCGGCGCTACAACGGTGCGGCGCTCCTGGGCCTGCGCGGCCTGGTGTTCAAGAGCCACGGATCGGCCGACGAGTACGCTTTCGAGCAGGCACTGAACCGCGCGTATGATGCGGCCCGGCACAATTTGCTGGACCGTGTGCAGAGCCGAATCGCCCATGCCAGGCCGCTTCTGGTGAGCGCCGGAGGCGACACCCAACTCGAACCGGCCACGAACTAAGAAATGAGCAGATATTCCCGGATCACGGGCACGGGCAGCTTCCTGCCGCCCAAGCGCGTGACCAATGCGGAGCTGGCGACGCAACTCGCCGCCGATGGCGTGGAAACCTCCGACGACTGGATCGTGGAGCGCACCGGCATCCGCGCCCGTCACTTCGCCGAACCCAATGTGGCCACCAGCGACCTGGGCTTCGAGGCGGCCCGCCGCGCGCTGGAATCGGCCGGTCGCCAGGCGTCCGAGATCGACCTGATCATCGTGGCGACGTCGACGCCGGACATGGTGTTCCCGTCCTCGGCCACCATCCTGCAGAACAAGCTGGGCATCGCCGGCTGCCCCGCGTTCGACCTGCAGGCGGTGTGCAGCGGCTTCGTCTACGCCCTGACCGTCGCCGACTCCATGATCAAGAGCGGTGCCGCGAGCAAGGCGCTGGTGATCGGCGCGGAGGTGTTTTCGCGCATCCTCGATTTCAAGGACCGAACCACCTGCGTGCTGTTCGGTGACGGCGCCGGCGCCGTGGTGCTGGAGGCCTCGGAGACCCCGGGGATCCTGGCCAGCGACCTGCATGCAGACGGCAAGCACGTCGAGATCCTCTGCGTGCCGGGAACTGTGTTCGGCGGCAAGGTGCACGGCAACCCGCTGCTGCGCATGGACGGCCAGGCCGTGTTCAAGCTGGCCGTGGGCGTGCTGGAGGACGCTGCACGCGCGGCGCTGGCGAAGGCCGGCAAGACCGATGCGGACATCGACTGGCTGATTCCGCACCAGGCGAACATCCGCATCATGCAGAGCACCGCCAAGCGCCTGAAGATGTCCATGGACAAGCTCATCGTCACTGTGGACCAGCACGGCAACACGTCGGCGGCATCCATCCCCCTCGCGCTTGATGCGGCCGTGCGCAGCGGCAAGATCAAGAAGGGTGACACCCTGATGCTCGAAGGCGTCGGTGGCGGATTTACCTGGGGCGCGGTCCTGCTGGACTTCTGAGGCCCCCGGGGCTTCGCACAACGAACAAGAGACAAGCCATGCAACCCTTTGCCTTTGTCTTTCCCGGACAGGGATCGCAGTCCGTCGGCATGCTGGACGCCTGGGGCGACCATCCTGCCGTCGCCGAGACGTTGCGGGAAGCGTCGGATGCGCTGGGCGAGGACGTCGCGCGCCTGATCAAGGAAGGCCCCAAGGAGGCCCTGGCGCTCACGACCAACACCCAGCCGGTGATGCTCGTGGCGGGTCTCGCCGCTTATCGCGCATGGCGCGCCGAAGGGGGTGCCGAGCCATCGATGCTGGCTGGCCACTCGCTCGGCGAGTACACGGCGCTGGTCGCAGCCGGCGCGCTGACGCTTGCCGACGCCGCTCCGCTGGTGCGCTTCCGCGCGCAGGCCATGCAGGAAGCAGTGCCCGTGGGCACGGGGGCCATGGCCGCCATCCTGGGCCTGGAAGCCCAGAAGGTGGTCGAGGGTTGCGCCGAGGCCTTGCGCATGCTGGGCACCAACAGCGGAGAGGCGGTGGAAGCCGCGAACTTCAACGATCCCGCGCAGACCGTCATCGCCGGCAGCAAGGCGGCGGTCGACAAGGCCTGCGAAGTGCTCAAGGGCATGGGGGCGAAACGGGCGTTGCTCCTGCCGGTTTCCGCGCCTTTCCACTCCAGCCTGATGAAGCCTGCTGCGGACAAGCTGAAACAACGCCTGGCCGCCACGAACCTGCAGGTGCCGCGGATCCCGGTTGTGAACAACATCGAGGTGAAGGTCGAGACCGATCCGGACCGGATCCGCGCCGCCCTGTACGAGCAGGCATTCGGTCCGGTGCGCTGGGTCGAGTGCGTGCGCGCGATCCAGGCCCGCGGCATTGGCACGCTCATCGAATGCGGCCCCGGCAAGGTGCTGGCGGGCCTGGTCAAGCGCATCGACGGCAGCCTCAACAGCGCTTCGGTCTACGACCCGGCGACGCTGGCCGAAGCGAAGGGAATGCTGGCATGAACACGCACATCGACATGCACGGCCAGGTCGCCCTGGTGACGGGCGCCTCGCGGGGCATCGGCGCGGCGATCGCCCACGAACTCGCCGTCCGCGGCATGAAGGTGATCGGCACCGCCACCACCGACGAAGGCGCGGAGAAGATCACACATGCGCTGGCCCAGTACGCCGACTGCGGTGGCGCCAGGCTGGACGTCAACGACGCGAAGGCCGCGGAAACCTTGGTGGACCGCATTGCGAAGGAGACCGGCGGCCTGCACGTGCTGGTCAACAACGCCGGCATCACGCGTGACAACCTGTCCATGCGCATGAAAGACGAGGAATGGGATGCGGTCCTCGACACCAACCTCAAGGCTGTCTTCCGGATGAGCCGCGCCGTGATGCGCACGATGATGAAACAGCGCTACGGCCGCATCCTCAGCATCACCAGCGTGGTGGGCTCCTCCGGCAACCCGGGCCAGGCAAACTATGCGGCGGCCAAGGCCGGCGTGGCGGGCATGACCCGCGCGCTGGCACGCGAACTGGGCAGCCGGGGCATCACCGTCAACTGCATCGCTCCCGGCTTCATCGAAACCGACATGACCGCGGCCTTGCCGGAGGAACAGCAGAAAGCCCTGCTGGGCCAGATCCCGCTGGGCCATCTGGGCAAACCCGCAGACATCGCCCACACCGTGGCCTGGCTGGCCTCGCCGCAGGCCGGCTACGTGACCGGCCAGGAAATCCACGTCAACGGCGGAATGTTCATGGCCTGATCCACCCCCCGGGGGAACGCCCCGGGCCAGCCACTCCAGCCGGACCCTCCGCCCGGCTTAAAATCGCGGATTCAATCACAAACCCTTAGAGGGAACCCATGAGCGATATCGAAGCACGTGTCAAGAAAATCATCGCCGAGCAACTCGGCGTGGAAGAGTCCCAGGTCACCAACGAAAAGGCCTTCGTGGCCGACCTCGGCGCGGACTCGCTCGACACGGTGGAACTGGTCATGGCCCTCGAAGACGAGTTCGGCATCGAGATCCCGGACGAAGACGCCGAGAAGATCACGACGGTGCAGAACGCCATCGATTACGCCAACGCCCACCAGAAGGCCTGATAGAAGATGCGTCGCCGCGTCGTCGTGACGGGACTGGGCTGCGTCAGCCCGGTGGGTAATTCGGTCGCCGAGTCCTGGGCCAACCTGCTCGCGGGGCGGAGCGGCATCGACCTGGTCACGTCCTTCGATACGGGAAGCCTTTCCGTCAAGTTTGCCGGCGAGGTCAGGAACTTCAATGTCGCGGACTACATGCCGGAAAAGGAAGCCCGGCACATGGACCGCTTCATCCACCTGGGACTGGCTGCGGCCGACCAGGCGATCAAGGATGCCGGGTTGCCCCAGGGCGACCAGCTCGATCCCGAGCTGGCCACGCGCATCGGCGTGAACATCGGTTCGGGCATCGGCGGACTGCCGATGATCGAGCAGACGCATGCGGAATTGATGAGCCGCGGCCCTCGCCGCATCTCGCCGTTCTTCGTGCCCGCGTCGATCATCAACATGATTTCGGGCCACGTGTCGATCCGCCACGGTTTCCAGGGCCCCAACATCGCCGTGGTGACGGCCTGCACGACGGGCCTGCATGCCATTGGCCTGTCCGGACGCATGATCGAAAGCGGCGACGCCGACGTGATGATCGCCGGGGGCGCTGAATCCTGCGTCTCGATGCTGGGCATCGGCGGATTTGCCGCGGCCCGCGCGTTGTCCACGCGCAATGACGACCCCAAGACCGCGTCCCGTCCCTGGGACAAGGACCGCGACGGCTTCGTGCTGGGCGAGGGCGGCGGCGTCATGGTGCTGGAGGAGTACGAACACGCGAAGAGGCGCGGCGCGAAGATCTACGCCGAGCTCGCAGGCTTCGGCATGAGCGCCGACGCGTACCACATGACCGCGCCCAACGTGGACGGTCCGCGCCGCTCGATGAGCGCCGCCCTGAAGAATGCCGGCCTCAACCCGGAACAGGTCCACTATCTCAACGCCCACGGCACCTCGACGCCGCTGGGCGACGTCAACGAGACCAACGCGATCAAGCTGTCGTTGGGCGACCACGCGAAGAAGGTGGTGGTGAATTCCACCAAGTCGATGACCGGCCACCTGCTGGGTGGCGCCGGCGGCATCGAGTCCGTCTTCACGGTGCTGGCCGTCCACCACCAGAAGAGCCCGCCCACGATCAACATCTTCAACCAGGACCCCGAATGCGACCTGGACTACTGCGCCAACACGGCGCGGGACATGAAGATCGACGTCGCGCTGAAGAACAACTTCGGCTTCGGCGGCACCAACGGTTCGCTGGTCTTCAAGCGCATCTGAGTCCATGCACTCCGCCCCATCGGTGAGCTATCCGGTGGGGCGCAGCGCGTTCGTCGCATGGCTTTATGCGGCGCTCGTGTCGGTCGCCCTGTTCGCGCTCCTGGCTTGGGTCGTGCAGTCGTCCCTCGGCTGGCGGCAATGGGTCGTGCTCGCCGCCGTGCTGGCCAGCGGCGCCTTCGCCGCGCGGGACTGGCGCGGGTCGCCCACCGGCGTTCTGCGCTGGGACGGCGTCGACTGGAGCTGGGAAGAGGGCGGGGACACCGCCGCCGGCCATCCGGAAATCTCGATGGACCTGCAGTCCCGGCTGCTGCTGCGGTGGTGCCCGGAAAGCGGGCGCGTCCGCTGGCTGTGGCTGGAGCGCGCGTCGGACGCGTCCCACTGGGACTCTCTGCGCCGTGCGGTATATTCCCGCGCGAGCACGCACGTGCGCGCTGCCGGCAAGCCTCCGGCGGCCCCACAATGAACAAGACGCCTCCCGCCGCCCCGCCTGCTTCGTCCGGCGACACCGACCTGATGCTGGTGGAACGCACGGTGGCGGGCGACCAGAAGGCCTTTGGCCTGCTGGTCATGAAATACCAGCGGCGCATCGAGCGCCTGATCGGCCGGATGGTGCGGGACACCAACCTGATCGAGGACATTGCCCAGGAAACCTTCATCCGGGCCTACCGGGCGCTCCCCCAGTTTCGCGGCGAGGCCCAGTTCTATACCTGGCTGTACCGGATCGCCGTCAATACGGCCAAGAAGGCTTTGGTCGACCTGAAACGGGATCCGGTCGTGTCTGAGAGTTCGTTGCGCGGCGGTAATGACGACGACGAAGAAACTTCCGGCATGGAGAACGAACTAACCTCCGCCGAGACACCGGAAACGGTGCTGGCGGCCAAGGAAATCGCCGCGACCGTGAACTCTGCCATGGAGGCGCTACCGGAAGAACTGCGCCAGGCGGTGACGTTGCGCGAGATCGAAGGCCTGAGCTACGAAGAGATCGCGGAAGTGATGAATTGCCCGATCGGCACCGTGCGATCCCGGATTTTCCGGGCCCGCGAGGCGATTTCGGCGAAGGTGAAGCCCCTGCTGGAAAACCAGTCGGGCAAGCGCTGGTGAGGCGCGACATGGATGCAATGAACATGGACAAGCAGGAACTGATTTCGGCGCTGGCCGATGGGCAACTGGAGGGCGAGGCATTCGCGCTCGCCGTGGATGCGGTGGCCGCCGATCCGCAAGCTCGGGCCTCCTGGTGTGCCTACCACGCGGTGGGCGAGGTCCTGCGCACGGGACGGGCCAGCGTCGGCACGCCTCCGGAAATCTTCCTGTCCCGGCTGCAGCAGCGGCTGCAGGAGCAGGCGGCACCCCTGCCGGTCGTGCGGCCCATCGTCGTGGCCGGGCCCCCGTCGGCGGCCGCCAACGACTGGGTCTGGAAGCTCGCGGCGGGTGTCGCCTCCATGGCGGCGGTCACTGCGGTGGGGTGGAACTTGTGGGCGGGCAGCGCTGCCCAGCCACAGCTGGCCAAGGCCCAGAGTTCTTCTCCGGTGGTCGTGGAAGCCGGCGGCGCTCCGCTGATTCGTGACCCGGGCCTGGACAAGCTTCTGGCCGCGCACCGCCAGCTGGGCGGCGCGACCGCCCTGGGCACGAGCTCGGGCTTCCTGCGCAATGCCACTTTCGAGGCGCCGTCTCGCTGATGGCTCTCGGCCCGGCTCCTGTCGACCGCTCGCGCCTGGCCCACGGCGTGTTGGCCTTCTGGGCCGTCGGGGCCATGGCCCTGGCTGCAGCGCAAGTCGCCGCCGGTCCCAACCAGCCCGCCGATCCCCGGCCCGGCGAGGGCAGAGAGCGCACGGTGAACGAGTGGCTCACGCGCATGCACGATGCGTCGCGCCAGCGGAGCTACATCGGCACCTTCGTCGTTTCTTCCAGCAATGGCTCCATGTCCAGCGCGCGCATCTGGCACGCGTGCGATGGCCAGCGGCAGGCGGAACGGATCGAGACCCTCTCCGGGGAGCGCCGGCTCACCTTCCGGCGCGATGACGAGGTCCTGACGTTCCTGCCCGAGACGAAGACGGTCCGGAGCGAACGACGCGACGCGTTCGGGATGTTTCCCGAACTGCTGAAACCGGACGAGACGGCGATTCCGGAGTTCTATACCGCGCGGCGACTGGGCAGCGACCGGGTCGCCGGGTTCGAAGCCGACATCGTGCAGGTGTTGCCCAAGGACACGCTGCGCTTCGGCTACCGGGTCTGGAGCGAAAGGAAGAGCGGCCTGGTGGTGAAGCTGCAGACCGTGGACGAAACCGGCAAGGTGCTCGAGCAGGCCGCATTTTCCGAGCTGCAGCTGGACGCCCCGGTGAGGATGGACAAGCTGGCGCAGATGATGGCCGTGCCGGTGGGCTGGCGCGTGGAGAAGCCGGACGCCGTGAAGACCACCGCAGCCGCCGAAGGCTGGGACCTGAAGGCGCCGGTGGCGGGCTTCAGGCCCATGAGCTGCTACAAGCGGCCGTCCGACGGCATCCTGCAGTGGATCTTCTCGGACGGCCTGGCTTCGGTGTCCCTGTTCGTGGAACCGTATGACCGGCAGCGCCACCAGCAGGAAGGCGTGTTCGCCAGCGGTTCGACCCATACGCTCACCCGCCACGTGCAGGAATGGTGGGTAACCGCAGTCGGCGAGGTGCCGCCGCAGACGCTGCGAGCGTTCTCGCTCAGCCTTGAGCGCCGGAAGTAAGTCCGCGGGCCGGATGCCCGTCCGAGTGACCCGCGCGTAAAGCGGGCCATGCGTGTTTGGCTGACGCGCAACTTCCGCGCTTGGTCGTATTCTCAGCTATTACCCTTGTCTGAGCCTTCTGGAGAGGTCTGTATGTTCCGCATGGATCCCAAGTGCCTGCGCAGCTGCGGATGGGCGATGGCGCTGGCCTTCGCCGGCGCCGTGGCCTATGTCCCCGTCACGCCGGTCCTCGCACAGTCCGCGCCGCAACCGCGGTCGCTGCCCGACTTCA
Source organism: Ramlibacter sp. P4_H7 (assembly GCF_056400765.1). Taxonomy (NCBI): domain Bacteria; kingdom Pseudomonadati; phylum Pseudomonadota; class Betaproteobacteria; order Burkholderiales; family Comamonadaceae; genus Ramlibacter; species Ramlibacter sp. P4_H7. Next base: position 32,807 of record NZ_JBFUKP010000012.1, on the reverse strand, counting down.
CCGAACTCGTCGACCAGGTCGGACCCGCCGTGGTGAACATCCGCACCATCGAGCGCACGCGCGGCGGTTCGCGGGCGGCCGATGGCCAGATGGACGAGGAGATGCAGGAATTCTTCCGGCGCTTTTTCGGCGTTCCCATGCCGAACAACCCGAACACGCCCAACGCTCCCAATGCACCGCGCCAGCAGCGCCCGAACCCGCGCGGTGGAGATGGGGGCGAGGACGTGCAGCCGCGCGGCGTCGGCTCCGGATTCATCCTGACGGCCGACGGCTTTGTCATGACCAACGCGCACGTCGTGGACGGCGCGGACGAAGTGCTCGTCACCCTGACGGACAAGCGCGAGTTCAAGGCCAAGATCATCGGTGCCGACAAGCGCACCGACGTCGCGGTGGTGAAGATCGACGCCACGGGCCTGCCGGCGGTGCGCGTGGGTGACGTGTCCCGCCTGAAAGTCGGCGAGTGGGTGATGGCGATCGGCTCGCCCTTCGGGCTGGACAACACGGTGACGGCCGGCATCGTAAGCGCCAAGGGGCGTGACACCGGGGACTACCTGCCTTTCATCCAGACCGACGTCGCGATCAACCCCGGGAACTCGGGCGGCCCGCTGATCAACATGCGCGGCGAGGTCATTGGCATCAACAGCCAGATCTATTCAAGGTCGGGCGGCTTCATGGGCATTTCCTTTGCCATCCCGATCGACGAGGCAAGCCGCGTGGCAGAGCAGTTGCGCGTGAGCGGCCGCGTGCAGCGGGGACGCATCGGCGTGCAGATCGACCAGGTGACGCGTGACGTGGCCGAATCCATCGGCCTGGGCCGCCCGCAGGGCGCCCTGGTGCGCAGCGTCGAGGGCGGCTCACCGGCGGACAAGGCGGGCATCGAGGCGGGCGACATCATCACCAAGTTCAACGGCCAGGCGATCGAACGCGCTTCCGACCTGCCTCGACTCGTGGGCAGCACGAAGCCCGGCAGCCGCGTGAACCTGACGGTGTTCCGCCGCGGAGGATCGCGTGACCTCAGCGTCACCGTCGCCGAGTTCGAGCAGGAGCAAGCCCGCGCGCGTCCCGCCCAGGCACCCGATGAGAAGCCGAAACCCTCTCCGGCGCAGCAGTCGATCGGCATCGTCGTCAGCGAACTCACCGCCGCCCAGAAGAAGGAGTCGAAAGTGAAAGGCGGCGTGCGCGTGGAATCGGTGGGCGAAGGTGCTGCGCTGAGAGCCGGCGTTCGCGAAGGCGACATCATCGTCGCGATCGGCAACACGGAGATCAACACAGTGAAAGACTTCGAGGCGGTGGTCGCAAAGCTGGACAAGACCAAGCCGATTCCCGTGCTCCTGCGCCGAGGGGAACTGGCCAATTACCTCCTGATTCGCCCTGCGCGCGGCTGACCTGCGCATGCAAGAAAAGCCCCAAGCCCTTGCTCGGGTTTGGGGCTTTCTCTTCGTCGATGGTCAAAAAAAGACAGGCGGTTGGACGTTTTTTGGCGCGCCCTTTTAGGCCTGTCGAGGTTGGCGGACGCTAACTTGGTCGGAGCCTAAGAACCGGGTTGGGTAGAATCACCTCGGGTCAGCGGTCATTCTGGACATATCAGACGGTAGCTACACCACGATGCGAGATGCCACCAAGCAGTGCACTGCTGCTCCACAAGTGGCCCACAAGTTGTCCCACGGGATGTCCTCGTAAATTGTTGAAAACCTGTGAATAACATGCGAGTTGCGGACCCGCAACGGCCGAGTCAAGGTGACCCTCAGTCTGTACGCCCGGCGCGTTTTGCCTACAATGAAGTTCCAACTATCGCAGTTGCCATAGATTGTTGGTTCAGGGCGCGTCACCTTCATGACGCGCCCTTTTTTCTTTGTGCGCGGCTTTTGAATCAATCACTTATCTGTTCCCGTTGATGAATCACATCAGAAACTTTTCGATCATCGCGCACATCGATCACGGCAAATCCACGCTCGCCGACCGCTTGATCCAGCGGTGCGGCGGACTCTCCGATCGCGAGATGGAAGAGCAGGTCCTGGACTCGATGGATCTCGAAAAGGAGCGTGGGATAACCATCAAGGCGCAGACCGCTGCGCTCGCATACAAGGCGCGCGATGGACAGATCTACAACCTCAATCTGATCGACACGCCCGGCCACGTCGACTTCTCATATGAAGTGAGTCGCTCGCTGTCGGCGTGCGAAGGTGCGCTGCTGGTCGTCGATGCGAGCCAAGGCGTCGAAGCACAGACAGTCGCCAATTGCTACACCGCGCTTGACCTCGGTGTCGAGGTGGTGCCGGTGTTGAACAAGATGGATCTGCCGCAGGCCGATCCCGAGAACGCGAAGTCGGAAATAGAGGACGTGATCGGCATCGATGCGAGCCATGCGATCCCGTGCTCCGCTAAAACTGGCATGGGCATCGATGAGATCCTGGAGGCGATCGTCGCCCGCATCCCGGCTCCGCGCGGCAATCCCGACGCGCCGCTACGCGCCATGATCATCGACAGCTGGTTCGACAGCTATGTCGGCGTGGTCATGCTCGTGCGCGTGGTCGACGGCCGCGTCACGAAGGGTGACCGCATCAAGCTGATGGCGACGGAGACGAACTACGAGGCGACGCAGCTCGGCGTCTTCACGCCGGCGAACGCCCCGCGCGAGGCGCTGGAGGCGGGCGAGGTCGGCTACATTATCGCCGGCATCAAGGAACTGCAGGCCGCGAAGGTGGGCGACACGGTGACCTTGATCAAGGCGGGTTCCGGCGGCGCCGCCTTCACGGCGACCGAGCCGCTGCCCGGCTTCAAGGAAATCCAGCCGCAGGTGTTCGCCGGCCTGTATCCCGTGGAAGCGAACCAGTACGACTCGCTGCGCGACAGCCTGGAGAAGCTCAAGCTCAACGATGCGTCGCTGCACTACGAACCCGAAGTGAGCCAGGCGCTCGGCTTCGGTTTCCGCTGCGGCTTCCTGGGCCTGCTTCACATGGACATCGTGCAGGAGCGGCTGGAGCGCGAGTTCGACCAGGACCTGATCACGACCGCTCCGAGCGTGGTCTACCAGGTCTTGAAGGGCGACGGCGAGGTGATCATGGTCGAGAACCCGGCCAAGATGCCGGACCAAGGCCGGATCCAGGAGGTCCGCGAGCCGATCGTGACGGTGCACCTGTACATGCCGCAGGAATACGTCGGCGCGGTCATGACCCTGGCCAACCAGAAGCGCGGGATCCAGATCAACATGGCCTACCACGGCCGCCAGGTGATGCTCACGTACGAGCTCCCGCTGGGCGAAATCGTGCTCGACTTCTTCGACAAGCTGAAGTCGGTCAGTCGCGGCTACGCCTCGATGGACTACGAGTTCAAGGAATACCGCGCCTCCGACGTCGTGAAGGTCGACATCCTGCTCAACGGCGAGAAAGTCGACGCCCTGTCCATCATCGTCCACCGCACGCAGGCGCCCTACCGGGGCCGGGCGGTCGTGGCCAAGATGCGGGAGATCATCAGCCGGCAGATGTTCGACGTGGCCATCCAGGCTGCGATCGGAGCGAACGTGATCGCGCGGGAGACCGTCAAGGCATTGCGCAAGAACGTGCTGGCAAAATGCTACGGCGGCGATATCACCCGCAAGCGCAAGCTCCTCGAAAAACAAAAAGCTGGCAAGAAACGCATGAAGCAGATCGGCTCCGTCGAAGTGCCTCAGGAAGCGTTCCTGGCCATCCTCCAGGTAGAAGAATGATGCCTTTCCTGACGGCCGCGGTGCTCGCGGCCTTCGTCGGTTATGCCGGCGCGTGGTACTTCGAGCTCGTCGAAGGCAACTTCGCGCTGCTGCTGTTCCTGGCCACCATCGTCACCGGCCTGTACTGGTTCGCGGAACACCTGTGGTTCCTGCCGCGCCGGCGGCGTGCGGTCGAGGCTCTCGAAGAGAATGCCGCGCGCCGCAACGCGGATCTTTCCGCGCGCGGCATCGCAGCGGACGATCCCAGGCTCGCCGATGCCCGGCACAAGGTCCTCGCTCAGCCCTGGTGGCTGGACTGGACGGCGGGCTTGTTCCCCGTGATCCTGGCGGTGTTCGTGCTGCGGTCGTTCCTGTTCGAGCCCTTCAAGATTCCCTCGGGTTCGATGATTCCCACGCTGCTGGTGGGCGACCTCATCCTCGTCAACAAGTTCACCTACGGCTTGCGCCTGCCGGTGCTGAACACGCGCCTGACGGAGGGAACGCCGCCCAAGCGCGGGGACGTGATGGTGTTCCGCTACCCGCCCAAGCCCTCGCTGGACTACATCAAGCGCGTGGTCGGCGTCCCCGGCGACGAGGTTGCTTACTTGAACAAGAAGCTGACGATCAACGGGAAGCCGGTGCCGGACGCGCGCCTGTCGGACTACTTCGACCGCGACGCGATGCGGTACTTCAAGCAGTTCGAGGAGCAGCTTGGCGGCAAGAAGCACCGGCTCCTGAACGACGACGAGCGCCCCGCCTTCGTCCCGGGCGTGGAGGAATTCCCGTTCAAGCAGAATTGCCGCTACAGTGTCGAAGGGGTCGTCTGCAAGGTGCCGGAGGGGCACTATTTCATGATGGGCGACAACCGGGATAATTCGCTGGACTCGCGCTACTGGGGATTCGTGCCGGACAAGAACATCGTCGGCAAGGCATTCCTGATCTGGATGAACTTCGGGGACTTCAAGCGGGTCGGCTCATTCGAATGAGGATCGGACGGAGGATTTCAATGGCGGTCAAATCGCGTCAGGCAGGCATGTCGATCATCACCTTGATCTTCATCCTGGCGGTGCTGGCGGCTGTGGGTGCGGTGGCCCTGCAGGCTTTCCCCTCGGTCATCGAGTACCAGGCTTCGCTGCGGGCAATCAACAAGGCAAAGAACGAAGGCAGCGTCGCCGCGGTGCGCGCGGCCTTCGACCGCTCGGCCGACATCGACAGCATCACCTCCATCAAGGGCAGGGACCTGGAAATCACGAAGGACGGTGATCAGGTGGTTGTCGCCTTCGCGTACCAGAAGGAATTCCACATGTTCGGCCCGGCGTGGCTCACCCTCAAGTACGAGGGGCGTTCGCATCCCGGAAGGTAGTTTTCCACCCGTGGCAGACGAGCTCGCGGCGCTGCAGGATCGACTGCAGCACCGCTTCCAGGACCCGCGCCTGCTGGCCCGCGCCCTCACGCACCGGAGTTTTTCGGCCGAGCACAACGAGCGGCTCGAGTTCCTTGGCGACTCCGTGCTCAACCTTGCCGTCGCGGCGCTCCTGTACCAGCGCCTGAAAGACCTGCCCGAGGGCGATCTTTCGCGCGTGCGCGCCAATCTCGTCAAGCAGGACACGCTCCACAAGATCGCGGTCGACCTGGCCCTTCCCGGCATGCTGCGCCTGGGCGAGGGCGAGGCGCGCTCCGGCGGGCACAAGAGGCCCTCCATCCTGGCGGATGCGCTGGAGGCGCTCATCGGGGCCGTGCATCTCGACGCCGGGTACGCGGCGGCCGAGGCGCTGGTGCACCGGCTGTACGCGGACGTCGAGATCAAGCCGCAGATGTCGGCCGCCGCCAAGGATCCCAAGACGGAATTGCAGGAATTGCTGCAGGGCCGCAAGATGCATCTGCCGGCCTACCGCGTGGTGGGCACGCTGGGTGCGGCGCACAAGCAGACCTTCGACGTCGAGTGTGAGGTGACCGAGCTCGGCATTGTCGAGCGGGGAATCGGCGCGTCACGCCGTGCCGGCGAACAGGCCGCCGCTGCGGCTATGCTGCTGGTACTCAAATCCAGGCTGAAATGAACACCGAAGGTGAAACAGGCAGCGACGCTGCCGACGTGCCGGCTGCCGGTGCGGGGCAGCGCTGCGGGCTGGTGGCGATCGTGGGCAAGCCCAACGTCGGCAAGTCCACCCTGCTGAATGCCCTGGTGGGGCAGAAGATCAGCATCACCTCGCGCAAGGCGCAGACGACCCGGCATCGCATCACCGGCGTGCGCACGGAAGGCACGACGCAGTTCATCTTTGTCGACACCCCGGGTTTCCAGACCCGGCACAGCTCCGCGCTCAATCGCTCGCTGAATCGCGCAGTCACCGGCGTCATCGGAGATGTCGACGTGGTGTTGTTCGTCGTGGAAGCCGGCAACTTCACGCTCGGGGATGCCAAGGTGCTGGCGCTGCTGAAGCCCGGAATCCCCGCCATCCTGGTGGCCAACAAGCTGGACCTGGTGAACCGACGCGGTGAGCTCGCGCCCTGGCTGCGTGACATGCAGGCGCGGCATCCCTTCACCGAGTTCATGCCGATTTCGGCCAAGCAACCCAAGGACATCCAGCGGGTGCTGGAGGTGTGCGGGAAGTTCCTGCCGCAGCAGCCGTGGTTCTACGGCGAGGACGAACTCACCGATCGCAGCGAGCGCTTCATGGCCGGGGAGATGGTGCGGGAAAAGCTGTTCCGCCTCACCGGCGACGAGCTGCCCTACACGTCGACCGTGGTGATCGAAAAGTTCGAGGAAGAGCCGAGCGCCAAGTTCAAGCGGATGGTCCGGATCGCGGCCACCCTGGTCGTGGAGCGGGACAGCCACAAGGCCATGATCATCGGCGAGGGCGGCGAGCGCCTGAAACGCATCGGCACCGAGGCCCGCCAGGAGCTCGAGCAGCTGTTCGACGCCAAGGTGTTCCTGCAGCTGTTCGTGAAGGTCCGTTCGGGTTGGGCCGACGACGAGGCGCGGGTGCGCAGCTTCGGCTACGAGTGAAAGCCATGGCCCCCGAGGTCCTCGCTGCGCGTCGGCCCGGCCCCCTGGGGCAGCGCAGGCCGGCTCCGGACGGCCCGGCGCCGCGTTGAGTCATGGTCAAGCGCATCGCCGACGAGCCGGCGTTCGTCCTGCACCGCTACGACTGGAGCGAATCCAGCCTGATCCTGGAACTGCTCACGCGCCACCATGGCCGCGTTGCCGTGGTGGCCAAGGGTGCAAAGAAGCCCAGCTCCAACTTTCGTCCCGTGCTACTGCCACTGCAGCCGCTCCACGTGGCCTTCGGCGGCGATGCCGAAATCCGGACGTTGAGGGCCGCCGAGTGGGTCGGCGGGCAGGTGATGCCGACCGGAGAGGCGCTGCTCTCGGGCTATTACCTGAATGAGCTGCTGTTGCGACTGCTCGCCCGCGACGACCCCCATCCGCCGCTGTTCGACGTGTATGCCGCCGCCGTGCGCATGCTGGCTGCCGACGACGTGCAACTGCTGCAGCCGGCACTGCGGGCCTTCGAGCTGCTGCTGTTGCGCGAAATCGGCTTGCTGCCGACCCTGGACGTGCAGACGGCCACCCTGGCGCCATTGGACGAAGACCAGCGGTATGCGTTGCGGCCGGAAGGCGGCCTGGTGGAATGGCACGACGCGCAGGAGCGTGGCAGCCTCAGCGGCGCCCAGTGGCTGGCGCTGCAGGCGGCCGTCGACGATCCGGCTCCCTTCAACGCAACCTTGCGGCAGGCGGCCACGATGGGCGAGCTCAAGCCGCAGCTGCGCGCGCTGCTGCACTACCATTGCGGCGTGAACACGCTGCGTACCCGGCAACTGATGATGGACCTGCAGGCCTTATGAGCGCCGCACGAGACCCCGAAGGCGCTCGCCCGAGCCGGCGGCCGAAACAACGGCAAACCGCCCGGCGAACAAGCAGTGGGAGAGCTGTCCCATGAACACGGCCTTGTCCGTCAACCTGAACAAGGTCGCCCTGGTGCGCAACACGCGCCACCTGGGCATCCCGAGCGTCACGCGCGCGGCCACGATCTGCCTGGAGGCGGGAGCCCATGGCGTGACAGTGCATCCGCGGCCGGACGCTCGCCACATTCGCGCCGATGACGTGCAGGACCTGCACGCACTGCTGAAGAAGTGGCCGCGGGCGGAGTTCAACATCGAGGGGAACCCCTTCCACAACCTGATGGACTTCGTGCGCGCGCTGCGGCCGCAGCAGGCCACTTTCGTGCCCGACAGCGAAGGCCAGTTCACCAGCGACCACGGTTGGGACCTGCGCAAGGACGGGGAGCGTGTGAAACCGCTGATCACCGAGGCCAGGGCACTGGGAGTGAGGGTGAGCCTCTTCATGGACGCCGATGCCGCCGCGATCCCATTGGCGAAGGCCGTGGGCGCCGATCGCGTCGAGCTCTACACCGAGCCCTATGCCGCAGCCTGGGGCACACCGCGCCAGCAGCAGGAATTGCAGCGCTTCGCCGATGCGGCCCGCGCTGCCCATGCAGCGGGCCTGGGGGTGAATGCCGGGCACGACCTCAGCCGGGAGAACCTCACCGACTTCCTGCGTGCCGTGCCCAACGTTCTGGAAGTCTCCATCGGCCACGCGCTGATCTCCGACGCCCTGGAACTCGGCTACGCCGCAGCGGTGGGAGACTACCTGGCCGCGATCCAGCGCAGCGACCGCAAGTGATCTACGGCATTGGCACCGACATCTGTGACGTGCGACGCATCCGCGCTTCGGTGGAACGGCACGGCGATCGCTTCGCCCTCAAGATCCTGAGCGAAGCCGAGTTCGCCACCTGGAAAGCGCGCAGCGCCCGCTGGCCGGAGCGTGGCCTGCGCTACCTCGCCACGCGCTTCTCCGCGAAAGAGGCCTTCAGCAAGGCGGTCGGTCTCGGAATGCGCATGCCCATGACCTGGCGCCTGTGCGAGGTCGGCAAGATGCCCAGCGGCAAGCCGGTGATCGTGCTGCACGGCGTGCTGAAGGCCTGGTGCGATCAACGGGGCCTCACCGCGCAGGTGAGCGTGACCGACGAGACCGATTACGCCGCCAGCTTCGTGGTGGTGGAACAGAAAGAGCAGATCCATGAGTGAACACGCACCGGTGATCCTGGACGTGGCCGGCCTGAGCCTCTCCGGCGAGGACCGCCGCCGCCTGGCCCACCCCCTGGTGGGCGGGATGATCCTGTTCGGCCGGAACTGGGAAAGCCGCGAGCAGCTCGCGGCACTGTGCGCCGAGATCAAGGCCGTGCGCGGCGATCTCCTGATCTGCGTGGACCACGAGGGAGGGCGCGTTCAGCGTTTCCGTACCGACGGCTTCACGCACCTGCCGCCGATGCGCCGCTTCGGCGATCTGTGGATGAAGGACGGAAGGGGACGCGAGGGCTCCGGCGCGATGAAAGCGATGGCCGCAGCCACCGCCGCCGGTTACGTGCTGGGCGCGGAGCTGCGCGCCTGCGGTGTGGACTTCAGCTTCACGCCGGTGCTGGACCTGGACTTCGGCGCCAGCTCCGTCATCGGCGACCGCTCCTTCCACCGGGACCCGCGCATCGTCACCCTGCTGGCCCGAAGCCTCATGCAAGGCCTGCTGCAAGCCGGCGTGGCCAACTGCGGCAAGCACTTCCCCGGCCACGGCTTCGTGAAGGCGGACTCGCACCTGGAGATCCCCGTCGACAACCGCAGCCTCAAGGCGATCCTGCAGGACGACGGGATTCCCTATGAGTGGCTGGGTACCACGCTCACCAGCGTCATGCCTGCACATGTCATCTACACCAAGGTGGATCCTATTCCGGCCGGCTTCTCCCCCCGCTGGCTGAACGAGATCCTGCGCGGGCAACTGCAGTTCCAGGGCGCGATCTTCAGCGACGACCTGAGCATGGCCGGAGCCCGCAAGATCCATGGCCGCGACGTGAGCTTCACCGAGGCCGCGGTCGCCGCTTTGCAGGCCGGCTGCGACATGGTCCTGCTGTGCAACGAGTCGGTGAACAGCGAAGGCGGGGGGTCCATCGACGAGATGCTGGAAAGCCTGTCGGATTTGCAGCGGCGCGGCACCTGGCGGCCCAGCGAAGCGAGCGAGCACCGCCGCCTGGCGCTGCTGCCCTGCGGCCCCGCCAGCTCGTGGGACGCGCTGATGACCGAACCGCGCTACATGCAGGCCTTGTCGCTGCTACCCTGATTGCATCCGGGACGGGGTCGCTCAGCCGATCGCGCTTCGTCCCGTTTCCGGCCAGCGCCACTTCACGTACAGCCAGGCGAACAGGCCCACGCTCATCATGAGCAGCGACGCGATGGCGAGTTCGCGGGTCGAGTCCATCACCAGCGGGGCGATACCCCCGGCCACGATGCCGTTGGCCGATGAGCCGATGAAGGCCTGCAGCGAGGAAGCCATGCCGCGCCGCTCGGGGTACAGGTCCAGCACCAGCAGCGTCACCACCGGCACCATCAGCGCCCAGCCGAAGGCGAAGATCGCAATGGGAATCAGCGCCCACCAGGCCCGCGCCGGAAACAGCAGGTTGGCCGCGACGTTCGCCAGGGAGACCAGCACCATCACGACGAAGCCGTAGCGGATCTGCAGCTTCGGCGGGATGCGTCCCGCCAGCCGCCCGCTGGCGAACGAGCCCGCCATGATGCCGCTGATGGTGAGGATGAAGAACCAGAAGAACTGCGTCGGCGCCAGTTGCAGGTGGTCCCCCAGAAAGGCTGGCGCGGACAGGACGTACAGGAACATCCCGTTGAAGGGGACGCCGCTGGCCAGCGCCAGCAGCAGGAAACGCGGGCTGGACCCGAGCTGCCAGTAGCCGCGCATCAGGTTGCGCACGTTGAAGTCCTGCCGGTGGGTGACATGAAGCGTCTCCGGCAGCAGCTTCCAGTTGGCAAGCCACAGGGCAACGCCGATGGCGGTGAGGAACCAGAAGATGCTGTGCCACCCGGCGTGCACGAACAGCCAGCCGCCCACGATGGGCGCCACGGCCGGCGCCACGCCGAAATAGATGGTCACTTGGCTCATGACCCTCTGCGCCTGGTCGGGCGGGAACATGTCGCGGATCACGGCGCGTGACACCACGATGCCTGCCCCGGTCGACAGCCCCTGCAGCGCGCGGAAGAACACCAGCTGCCCGATGTTCTGCGCCAGTGCGCAGCCGGCCGACGCCAGGGTGAAGACGGCGATGCCCCACAGGACCACCGGACGCCGGCCGAAGCTGTCCGACAGCGCGCCGTGGAACAGGTTCATGAAGGCGAAGCCGAAGAGATAGGCCGACAGCGTCTGCTGCATCTCCACGGGCGTGGCGCCGATCGCCTGGGCAATGCCAGAGAAGGCCGGGATGTAGGTGTCGATCGAAAACGGGCCGAGCATGCCCAACAGCGCGAGCAGCGCGGCGAGCGCCCAGCGTGGGGCTGTCCAGATTTCTTGTGCTTGTGGGTTCATCCGGCGAGCAGGGCAGGGAACACGAGGTTGTACCAAACCTCGCTCCGCCCTGCTCGGGGCGGCCTCAGAGCCGGTCCAGCATTTCCTTGGTGACCAGCACCACGCCGCTCTCGCTGCGGTGGAAGCGCTTGCTGTCGGAGGCCGCGTCCTCGCCGATCACGGTGCCTTCCGCCAGCACGCAGCCGCGGTCGATCACCACCTTGGACAGGCGCGATCCGCGGCCGACGAGGGTGTCGGGCATGATCACGGCCTCATGGATGGAGCAGCAGGCCTCCACCCGCACATTGGAGAACAGCACCGAGCGCCGGATGTTGGAGCCGATGACGATGCATCCGCCGGAGATCAGAACGTTGGAGGTCTCGCCGTTGAGGCCGCGCTCGTCCGGAACGAACTTCGCGGGCGGCAACTGCTCCTGGTAGGTCCAGACCGGCCAATCCCGGTCGTACAGGTTCAATTCCGGAAGATCGCTCGCCAGGTCCAGGTTGGCCGCCCAGAACGCGTCCACGGTGCCCACATCGCGCCAGTAGGGGCGGTTGCGCGTCGAGGCGGGAATGGAGGACAGGTTCAGGGGGTGCGCCACTGCGCCCCCGTCGGCCACGATGCGCGGAATCAGGTTCTTGCCGAAATCGTGCTCGGACGTATCGTCGTTCATGTCGGCTTCCAGCAGCCTGTACAGGTACTCCGCACCAAACACGTAGATGCCCATGCTGCCCAGCGCCTTGTCCGGCTTCCCCGGGATCGACGGAGGATCCTTGGGCTTTTCCAGGAAGTCGGTGATGCGGCGGTCGGCGTCCACGTGCATCACGCCCAGCGCGCTGGCTTCCGTGCGGGGCACCTCGATGCAGCCCACGGTGCACTTGGCGCCGCTTTCCACGTGGTCCAGCAGCATCAACGAGTAGTCCTGCTTGTAGATGTGGTCGCCGGCAAGGACGAGGATGTATTCGGGCCCGTAGGCACGCAGGATGTCGATGTTCTGTGAGATCGCATCAGCCGTTCCGCGGTACCAGAAGGCCTCGTCCACGCGCTGCTGGGCCGGCAGCAGGTCGATGAACTCGTTCTGCTCGCCCCGCAGAAAGTTCCAGCCACGCTGCAGGTGGCGCAGCAGGGAGTGCGACTTGTACTGGGTGAGCACGGCCATGCGCCGGATCCCCGAGTTGAGGCAGTTCGACAGCGCGAAGTCGATGATGCGGAACTTGCCGCCGAAATAAACCGCCGGTTTGGCGCGGCGATCGGTGAGGTCCATCAGCCGCGAGCCGCGTCCCCCCGCCAGCACGAGAGCGATGGTGCGCTTAGGCAATTCGCGGGCCAGGATCATGCGTTCCATGGCGTGGTCCCTGGCGTCGCCGCCCACGGCCTCGAGAATGCTCAGGTTCTCCTTCATGGCTGCATATCCCCTGTTAGCCCAGCGTTGACTGTGGGACGGGGTGTGCATCGCCCATGTAGGACGCTGCCGCCTTTCCGCCGAGACTGGCAGAGGGTCCGGCGGGCTCGCCCCAAATGAGGGCGGTCTGCTGATCCGTCTTTCTGCCGCAGCGATCTGCATTGATCCTTCCTGCCCAACCGGGACAGGCGGCGGCAGCGGGCAGGGGCGAGGCGACCAGCCCAGCCTTAGCATCGCATTTCGCCTCCCTCAGGAGCCTGCCATGCACACCGCCAATCGCCTGGGCCTCGCGCTGCTGCTGCTCATCGCCGCCTTCCTCGTGCTCGTCGCCATCTCCGCGGCCAGCCTGTGGGCAGCAGGGCACGTGGCCACGGCGCTCGTCGTCGGCGTCGTCGGCCTCGTGGGCGTCGCGGCAGGCGCGATCACGTGGCGGGTGGTCCCCGAGGACGAAGTGGAGCCGGCCCCGCAGTCGCCCCCGGTGGCGGACGTCGCCGTGCGGCCGATCGCGCACGGGCCTGTGCGGATCCAGGCAATGCCGGTGGCGGACCTGCCCCCCGCCTACGTGGACGCCGTCCTGAAGGGCGCCCACGCGCGATTGAGCGCGCTCAAGGCGCAATCACCGCGCGCGTCATTCCCCTGTAAATAAATCGCATGAAGCGCTCGTCGTAGCGCATTGGAGCCGTCATGGGCTCCACGTCCAATGGTGCTTTCCACTGAGAGAGCGACCATGACGCCCCACCCGAACGAGACGGTCCGCGCCGGCACATTGACCTGGGTGCCGAACGGCGAATAATCGGCCGCAGAACGAGCAGTCCCGGATTCAGGGAGGACGCGACGATGGAGGCAGAGGGGCACGCGCACGTCCAGGGAGGGGGTGCGCCCGTACAGGCGGCCACCGGCGGCCAGGACCGGCCGCAGGCGGGTCTCCAGGCGCTTTGCCTCGTGGCGAGGCTGCACCAGGTCGCGGCGGATCCCGCCAACCTTGCACACGTTCTTGGCATCGGCGCCGGCGCCCCTCTGCAACCGTTCGACCTGTTGCTGGCTGCGAAGCACCTGGGACTGAAGGCGCGTCTGCATGTCGCCACGCGGGAGCGCCTTGCCCTCACACCGCTTCCTGCCATCGCCCTGCTTGCCGCCGGCGACGGCAGCACCCGCTACGTCGTGCTGGCGCAATGTGATGGGCACCGGGTGCTGTACCAGGACCCTGCCCAGGACGGGTCCCGTCCCACCATCGAGCCGCTGGATGCGTTCGAGAACCACTGGACCGGCCAGCTGATCCTGCTCACGAGCCGGGCAAGCCTGGCTGGAGAGCTCGCCCGCTTTGACTTCTCCTGGTTCATCCCCGCCTTGGTGAAGTACCGCAAGTTGCTGGCGGAAGTCCTCGCCATCTCGGTCATGCTGCAGTTCTTCGCCCTGGTGAGTCCCTTGTTCTTCCAGGTGGTCATGGACAAGGTGCTGGTTCACCAGGGGTGGACCACCCTGAACGTGCTGGTCATCGGGCTGGTGATCATCGTGCTGTTCGAGAGCGTGCTGAATGGCCTGCGCGCTTTCGTGCTCGCCCACACCACCAGCCGGATGGATGTGGAATTGGGTGCGCGCCTCTTTCGGCATCTGGTGCAGCTTCCCCTGGCGTACTTCCAGGCGCGTCGCGTGGGGGACTCGGTCGCGCGGGTCCGGGAACTGGAAAACATCCGCAGCTTCCTTACGGGCAACGCGCTCACCGTGCTGCTGGACGTGCTGTTCTCGGTGGTCTTCATCGCCGTGATGCTGGCCTACAGCGTGCCGCTCACGCTCATCGTGCTGGTGAGCCTGCCGCTGTATTTCGGACTGAGTGTGGCGGTGGTCCCCGTGCTGCGGGCCCGCCTCGACCAGAAGTTCGCGCGCGGCGCCGAGAACCAGGCGATGCTGGTGGAAACCGTCACCGGCATCCAGACCGTCAAGGCCGGCGCGCTGGAGCCGAGCTTCTCCCGCCGCTGGGACAACCAGCTGGCTGCCTCGGTCAGCGCAAGCTTTCGCACGCAGGCGCTGGCCTCATGGGCGCACGAAGGCGTGAACCTGATCGGCAAACTGGTGAGTGCCGGTTCCCTCTGGTACGGGGCCCACCTGGTGATGCGAGGCGAGCTCAGCGTCGGCCAGTTCGTCGCCTTCAACATGTTCGCCCAGCGCGTAGCGCAGCCGATCATGCGGATGGCGCAACTCTGGACGGACTTCCAGCAGACGGGCATCTCCATGGCGCGGCTCGGCGACATCCTCAACACGCGAACGGAGATCGCCCCGTCCAGCGCCGCCCAGTTGCCGCCGCTCAAGGGGGCCGTCACCCTGGACAACGTCACGTTTCGCTACCGCCAGGACGCCGCGCCCGTCCTCAAGGCCATCTCCCTGACGGTGCAGCCGGGCGAGGTCATCGGCATCGTCGGGCGTTCCGGTTCCGGCAAGAGCACTTTGACGAAGCTCCTCCAGCGACTCTATGTGCCGGAGGCCGGCCGGATCCTGGCCGACGGAATCGACATCAGCCTGATCGATGCCGCGCAGCTTCGACGCCAGGTTGGCGTGGTGCTGCAGGAAAACGTGCTGTTCAACCGGTCGGTCCGCGAGAACATCGCCATTGCGGATCCCGCGGCGCCCATCGAATGGGTGGTGAAAGTGGCGCAGCTCGCGGGCGCCCACGACTTCGTCAGCGAACTGCCCCAGGGCTACGACACCATCGTCGGGGAACAGGGGAGCTCTCTCTCCGGGGGGCAAAGGCAGCGGCTTGCGATCGCGCGGGCATTGTTCACGAACCCGCGCATCCTGATTTTCGACGAAGCGACCAGCGCACTGGACAGCGAGAGCGAAGCGATCGTCCATGGCAACATGCAGCACATCTGCCGGGGCCGGACGGTGTTCATCATCGCGCACAGGTTGTCGGCCGTGCGCAATGCCCATCGCATCGTCGTCCTGGACAAGGGCGAGGTGCGCGAGATGGGAAGCCACGCGCAATTGCTGCAGCATCCCCATGGGATCTATTCCCGCTTGTGGCGCATGCAGGCGGCCGCACCGGAGGATCGCGGCGGAGCGGCGGCATGACCATGTCGATCCCGCCGGTGCCTTCCAACTTCCCGCACCCGGCCGTGGAGCTTGCGCGGCGTTACGGCGCGGTCTTCCGAACGGCCTGGGCACTTCGCCGGGAGCTGACAGGGCCGCGACGGCTCACCGAGGAGGCCGCTTTTCTTCCGGCGGCGCTGAGCATCCAGGAAACGCCTGTCCACCCGGCACCCCGGCGGGCAGCGTTCGCGATCATGGGTGTGTTCTTCTGCGGATTGCTGTGGTCGGCCTTCGGAGAAGTGGACATCGTCGCAATCGCCCAAGGTCGGATCATCGTGAGCGAGCGGACCAAGCTGGTCCAGCCCCTCGAACGCAGTGCGGTGCGTCGAATCCTGGTGAAGGATGGCGACGTGGTCACCGAAGGCCAAGCCCTGATGGAACTGGATCCGACCAATGCGGTGGCGGACAGGACCAACGTGGAAGAACAGTTGCGCGCACAGGAATCCGAGGAGATGCGCGCCCGCGAGATCTTCCGAGCCCTGGAGCCGGGTGGAACGGAACCCAACCTCGTGCCACCCGACGGTTGGTCCCGACGCACAGCATCGGCCGCCCAGATGCAACTGTTCGCCGAATGGGCAGAGATCTCGTCGAAGCTCGCCAAATTGGCCAGCGAGGAGGCGCGCCGGGAGGCGGAAGTCAGCACGGCGCGCGCGCTCATCGCGAAACTCGAGGTCACCCTGCCTCTTGCCATGGAGAGGGAGAAGGACGTGGCCAGGCTGGTGTCCGAAGGATTCATGGCAGGACACGCGGGCCAGGATCGCACGCGCGAGCGGCTTGAGCTGGAGCGCGACTTGGCGACGCTGCGCGCGCGCATGGTCGAAGCCCATGCCGCACTGCGCGAGAGCGGAGCGGCGAGGGCCGCCTATCTTGCGGAAACGCGACGGGCGTTGCGCGAGAGGGAGGCGCAGGCGGAACTGAAGCGGCAACAGCTCTTCCAGGAGCGCGCGAAAGCGACGGCACGTGAGCGCCTCACCGTGCTGAGCGCTCCGGCGAGCGGCACCGTGCAGCAGGTTTCGGTTCACACCGTAGGGGGTGTGGTGACGGAGGCCCAGACCTTGATGGTCATCGTCCCGTGGGACGCGGAAGTCACGGCCGAAGTGTCCATCGAGAACAAGGATGTCGGCTTCGTCTCGGAGGGGCTCGCGGCCGAAATCAAGCTGGAGACCTTTCCATTCACCCACTATGGAACCGTCCCCGCGAAGGTCACGCGTGTGAGTGCCGACGCGGTCGCGGATGAAAAGCGAGGCGCATTGTTTCCTGCGACGCTGGCGCTGGCCACCAAATCCATCCAGGTGGACGGCAAAGAGGTGCGGCTGGCGCCTGGCATGAACGTGACGGCGGAAGTGAGGACGGGCCGCAGGACGGTGCTGGAGTACCTGCTGGCACCGGTTCGACAGATGCGTGCAGAAGGATTACGGGAGAGGTGAATTCGGCAACCACGGTTTGGTTGTTGAAGTGCATCGCTTGTTGGCAAGTGAACGATGACAAGGAGGGCGACTTGGCTGATCGACTGAAACAGGCGAGGGCGCAATGGCTGGCGGTGGTCTTGCTGATTCTGGTGTTTCTCTCCGCGTGCGCGGCGCCACGTGCTGAACCTCCGCGTACCGAACAGAGCTCACGTGGCCGGACTGCGATGGCGATGTTCGAAGAGAGATGCAAGAAGGCCGGTGAATTCATTCACCGCACGGTGACTGGCGTGGACGGGATCCTTGTGATGAAGGTGAGGCCGAGTGCGATTAACTACGACCAACAGTTCGCGATGACCGATCCGTACGGGCATGACTTTGTTGGCGAGGCCTACACGAGATCTTTCCTCCGAGGATTCTTCTCCCAAAATTCAGCAGGACCGACGAAAACGCCCGGAGCCGCACCCGAACTGGTCGGCTTCGACTACGTTGAGGCTGTAAATCCTGCGGATGGAGTTAAGTACCGGTACACAGGTCGAATCGAAGAGCCTTGGTTGACCAACAAGTCCTATCTAAAAGGCTATCTGCGCTTCGTAGCAGATCGGAGTGAACCCGGGACTCCGCCGCCCCGCTTCGGGGTGACTTACGAGGACATCTCCACTCGCGAAGAGCGCGAATACTGGATCGCGGGCAGCGCCCTCCGCATCATCGATCTCTCCACCAACGAAATCATCGCCGAACGCATCGGGTACATGGTCGATGCCGGTCAGGGTAACCGCGGGGGAGGTAGGTCACCGTGGCTTTACGCTTTTGATAACGCATGCCCCAGTTTTTCGTCTGGCTCACGGCAACAAGGGCCCGCAGCTCCTTACGCGCGTTACCAAAGCGCTCGCTTTGTCGAGAAAGTTCTCAAGCCTCGGGTTCCGTAGGAGCACATCATGAAGACTCTAACTATCGCTGAGTTCCTGAAGTTTGCTCGGCTGCAAGCTGCAGCGGAGGCCTTGATTAGGCGAGGCCAAATTCTGGACGGTAAGGGCGAGGCTCTTGCGTCGGCCTTGCGCGACGGAAATTTGCACAACTCCCGCTTCACAGCGGCAGACTCTCAAAGCATTGCACTCCATTGGGTCGCCCTTGATCAACAAGCGAATACGACCAGTGGCTTCAGTGGAACTCTCTTCAAGTGCTTGGTCGACGATCCAATCACGGGCGCAAAGGCCGGCGAGCTCGTGCTGAGTTTCCGCAGCACCGAATTCATCGACGACGCCGCTCGCGACAACCTCGCCACCAACACCCTGGAGATCAAGAACACCGGATTCGCCTGGGGTCAACTCGCTGACATGGAGGCCTGGTACGCAAGGCTCCGGTCGGAGGGAAAGATCGCGGCAGGCGACAAGTTCAGTGTCACCGGTTACAGCCTGGGCGGACACCTGGCGACGGCCTTCAACCTGATGCATCCCAATGCCGCCCAGAAGGTGGTCACGTTCAATGGCGCGGGCTTAGGCAAGGTCAAGTTCGCGACGGACGACGTCCTCGAGCTGGTCCAGGGCTTCGTGGAGCTCAGGAACAGCCCGGACCTGATTGCGAGCCGATTCAGCGACGCCACCCTGGCCACGGTCTACCAGGAGATCAACAGGCAATTGGCCAAGCCCATCTGGGACGGCATCGCCGACTACCAGGAGCGGCTGCGCCTGCTGGACGTCGCGAGGAACACCTTGGGCGGTTACAGGCCCCCGGTGCAAGACCCCAACGATCCGCTTGCGCTCGCATTGAAGGCCGAAGTGGCAATGATCACCCGGGCCCTGGACGAAATCACGTCCCTCGTCAAGGAAGCGGAACGGGTGGGAACGCTGACGTCCGGGGATGCCGAGGCGAGCAGGCCGCTGCGGGTGCTGGACCAGGACATTGGCGCCGAGTCACTCGGCTACCGAATGGCCGTGCAGTTGATCGCCGAGAGGTCGGTCTCGGCTTCGCTGATTCAGGGGGGCGTCCAGGCCTTTGGTGCAAAGGCCTATCTGCCGCCCTACGGCGCGACGAATCCCATCGGCAACCAGTTTGACGTGGTGGGAGACGCCAACCCGTCGATGGTCGCCCACAGCCAGTGGCACATTGGCCGGGACGTCCGGATCTTCATCGAGGATCAGCCGCTTTTTCGGGGCGGAGTGGGGGAAGGCCTGGTCAGCACCTCCCTTGACTACGGGGACATCAAGCTGCTCGTCGATGGTTATGCGACGAAGGACTTCGGCGACACCCACAGCCTCGTGCTGCTGGTGGACTCGCTCGCCATCCAGAACACGCTGCTTCGGCTCCTGCCCGAAGCAGCGCGTGATTTGGCGGCGCAATCGCTGGGTCAGATTCTGCGAAATGCCTCCAACCTCCGGAAGAAAGACGGCGACCTCGCCATCGGAACCGGCCAGGGTCAGGCGGAGGGTGACGTTCTCGAGAATGTCGCCAATGCCCTGGGACGCATGATGCTGGGTTCCGATGCCTCTCGCCTCAAAGGAAGCCCGGAGGGAAACACCTGGGCAGCCATCGACGATGGCGGTGGCTACACCGGACGCGAATCCCTGTATGCGCTGTTGGCTGAGATCCAGCGCAGCGATGCGTACAACCAGCTGCTCGGCCTCGTTCAGCTGAACACGGAGCCGCCGGACCCCGTGGCCGCGAGGTCCGATTTCGGCGTGCTCATGAGCCTGGTCTACCAGACGCCGTTCACGCTCACGATCGGGAAGAACGTCCCGCCGGCACTGCAGGTTGCGGGCGGCGATCTTTATGCCAGGTGGCTGGCCGACAGCGGCTTGGCGGCGACGGCAGGCGGTCCTGCGCCGGCCAACTTCAGCGACCAGTACCTGGCGACGCGGGCGGAATACGTCACCCGTGTCATGTACTACAACAACCAGAACGCGAGGTACGACACGAGCAGTGGCGGGGCAATGCCAGGCGACGAGAAGGCGACCTTGTACGACGCGCAGTCGCCCGACACGATCTGGGAGGACAAGGGCAGCGCGATCAAGATCCAGCGAGGCAACGTCGTGACGGCGAACACGCAGCATGTGGCGTTCGGAGGAGATCTGGAGGACGCACTGCAGGGCGGCGAGCGCAACGACCTGCTGTTCGGTGGAGCCGGCAACGATTCGCTCGTGGGCGCGGAGGGGGACGATCACCTCGAAGGCGACGCCGGCGACGACACGCTCGATGGTGGATTGGGCAATGACGTGCTCATGGGCGGCCAGGGCATGGATCGCTTTCGGTTTGCCGGTGCATGGGGCCGCGACACGATTCAGGATGCGGACGGCGCCGGATCGATCTTGTTGGATGGTGAGGCGCTGACTGGCGGGCAGGCGGCGGGTTCCAACGTCTGGATATCGAAGACCGCCAGCGGCAAAGTGGTCTCGTACACCGTGGTGGATGCGGCGAGCTCGAGGACCGGACAGCAGCTCGTGATCCGGTCGGAGACGTCGCCAGGGAACACCATCACGGTGGACCATTTCGACCGAGGCCTCGCTGCGGGGGATGCAGGATATCTCGGCGTTCGGCTGACGGGTGACGTCCGGCTGGTCGTCACCGAAGGCCTGGGCAAGAATTACTTTGCCCAGCCAGGCGCGGACCCGGCGACCCTGTCCGGACGGAGCTCCGACCTGACGGCCGGCAGATTGTTCAGCGTGTCCTTGAACCAGGCCGCTTCGGCCGGCCAGACGCTGCAGCTCGTCTTGGAGGGCGCCTTCGCGAGCGGCACCAAGGCCGTCCTGGGCGACCGCGTGGTGGTCGCCAATGGAGCCACCATCGAACTGCAGGAAGGTCAGGCCCAGGTCTCGTTCGCGTTGCTTGCGCCGGACGCCAGCAACGGAACCGGCAGTCTTCAGCTCGTGCTCAAGGGACAGGACAGTGCGGTCGTGAGCAATACCTGGGGCTTGAGCGTCCAGGCCGCACCCTCCCAGTACAACGTCCTCGAGGGCGACTTCACCAAGCTGGTGAGCAGCAGCGGCGGGTTCGTCTTCGATGGGCAGGGCAATTACCGAGCGGATGCGGCCAACCCAGTGGCGCCCGGCGCCGCGGACCTTATCCAGGGATCGAGCCAGGCGGACCGCATCTCCGGGGGAGGCGGCAATGACCTCCTCTTTGGCAGGGCAGGCAACGATCGATTGGAGGGGGGTGACGGGGACGACGTCCTCCAGGGCGGTCTGGGTGCCGACATGCTCGAAGGCGGCGCAGGCAATGACCTTATCTATGGATCGTCGACAGGCAGCTTCACGTTTCCGACGGATCCGAACTGGACCCTCCCTCCCAACCTCTTTCCCCCCGTCTCGACCGGGTTCGGATGGGCCGTCTACTCCGAATTCGGCCCCGACCTGGACGGGCGGATCAACCTGAGCTTCAGCAAGGAAATCCAGAAGGACAAGCAGGATGGCGACCAAGGCAACAGCATTGATGCGGGCGCCGGCGATGATCTCGTGGCCGCTGGCACCGGAGACGATCAGGTCAGGGGAGGCATTGGCTCCGATGACTTGTACGGGATGGCAGGGGCCGACGTGCTCCTGGGCGAAGGCGGCGACGACCGCATCTACGGCGATGGCCCCGCGCAGAATCTCAGCGGGAACAGCATCGTCTGGGCCCCCGCCGCGCAGCACGGCTCCGATTTCCTCGATGGCGGCGACGGCAATGACATCCTGCTTGGGCAAGGCGGTGCCGATACGGTCTACGGAGGCATCGGGGACGACCGGATGTGGGGGGACGATCGTGATCCGGTCAACACGCCGGTCTCCGCCCACGGGGACGACTACCTGGACGGCGAGGACGGCAACGACACGATCATCGGCGGTGGCCGGGACGACACCCTGTACGGCGGAGACGGCAACGACATCCTGAAAGGGGATGACGAGGCCGCCCGCCTGGCCGGCGAGGCGCACGGCGCTGATTACATCGACGGCGAGGCCGGCGACGACACCGTTTGGGGCGGCGGCGCCGGCGACAGGCTGTTCGGCGGGGATGGCATGGACCGAATCCTCGGTGACGACAGTGCGCTCGATGCCTTGTTCGACGGCGACGACCTGCTCGATGGCGAAGCCGGGGACGACGTCCTCGTTGGCGGAGGAGCCTCCGACAGGTTGTATGGCGGCGGTGGCAATGACCGACTGTTCGGTGACGGCGAAACGCGCGAGAACGTCGACCTCACCCTCAGCCGCCATGGCGACGACTATATGGAAGGAGGCGAGGGCAAGGACCTGCTGGTCGGTGGCGGCGGCAGCGACACGCTGCTGGGCGGCGCTGGGGACGACGACATCGAAGGGGACGGCAACGGTGCCAGCGGCAGGTACGAAGCCAATGACTGGATCGACGGCGGGGAAGGGGCCGACTTGCTGCGTGGCGGCGGCGGCGCGGATGTCATCCTGGGCGGCGAGGGCTCCGACCAGGTCTGGGGTGACGCCGGGAACGACGACCTGCAGGGCGGCGCTGGATTCGACCTTCTGTATGGAGGGATGGGCAACGACCGCCTGCAAGGTGGCGCCGACGACGACCATCTCTATGGTGGCGACGGGGGCGACAACCTGTACGGTGGCGTTGGCAACGATCTTCTCTCCGGAGGCGCCGGTGACGACATGCTCTCTGGCGGTGACGGTGACGACACACTCGAAACAGGCGAGGGAAGCGATGTGGTTCGGGGCGGCGCCGGCAACAACACCTTCCTGGTCAAGGTCGGTGCTGGCGACATCTTGATCGAGTCCGGTTCGGAAGCCGACCTCGTGAAGTTCGAGGCGGCCGTCCGGCTGGGTTCCCTGTCCGGATTCGCCGCCGACGGTGAACTCGTGCTGGACCTGAGCACCGAACAACGGGTGCGGGTCCGGGGCAATGCCAACTTCCTGATCGATGGGCAGGTCATCAACGGCGCCGTCCTCGCGGCGCTCCTCGGCGCGACGGGACGGCCGGGGCCGGGTGCGCCTCTCCCGGCGCCGGCCACGACCACAACGAACCTCTACGACCCGGTGGGCCGCGTCGTGGGCTCCGTCATCCGGTCGCAAGAGCCCAACGGCGCGGTGACGAGCACCATTTACCTGGGTCCTGATGGATCAGGTCCCAAGTTGAGTCGTGCGTGGAACAGCGACGACGGCAGTTTTGGATCGGAGACCTACGATCTGGACGGATTCTTCACGGGGAGCCGCCACAACGCCGACGGCACATACACCCAGTACGAGACGTACTTCGGCGGAAGCTATGAGGTCACTTTCAGCGCGCAGTCGGTCATCCTCGCGGACGCTTGGACCACGACAGCCGGGATCTTCAGCGGTGTGCACGGAACCACGACGTACCACGCAGATGGCACCTACTCGGCGATCTCCTACGCACCGGACGGGAGTTACCTCACCACGACGAACGATGGCGACGGGAACGCGCGCGAACAAAGCTTCGATGCCGCCGGAAACCCGGTCAGTGGGGGACGCGTGGCGTATGGCGACGGTACGTTCGCGCTGATCGAAAACGACGGCAAGGGGACGGTCAGCAGCACGTTCTTCAGGGCCGACGGCGTCAGGCTCGGTCAGCAGATCCGCCTCCCCGACGGCTCGCACGGTGCAACGACCTTCTCTTCGAGCGGGGCTTCGGTGTCGACGCTGTATAGGAGGGACGGCACTTACAGCAAGTCGGAAGACAACGGTGAAGGCCATACCCTCACAAGGAACTACGCGATGGGTGCCCGGCTCCTGGGATCGAGCGTTACCGAAGTGAACGGGCAGACCTCCATAACCACTTTCCTGGACGCGTCAGGCAAGAAGCTGCGCGAATCCTGGACACGGAGCGACGGAACCACCGGAACGGATCCGGTCAGCGCCTCCGACTACAACGGAGTGGCCAACCGCATCGCTCCGACGTTCGCGCGCAATCCGCTTCGATTCCAGTTCTGGGGCGCACCGGATGGAGCAGGGGGGCGCAGCGACCACACGTCAGGGAACTACGGGGAAGACTGGTGGACGGGCGGAGACCGCCCCGCGTTCCAGGGTGAGTTCCACGTGACCACCTGGTCGCCCACGGAGATCGATGCGTATTACCGGCTGCGCGCCAACGGGCCGAACTTCAGCACCCGGTATTCGATGGAGGTCGGATATACCTCGCCTGCACTGGCACAGCCCTTCCAGAACAACACCTGGAAGCAGGCAGGCTACTACTTGCTGTTCGACTTCCTGACAGGGGCAACGGTCATTGGCCGCGCCAGCACCACGGGCCGGAAGTACCTGCAAATCAACTCGGGAACCCTCACGGAAATCGGTTCGCTGACTGCAATCGTTCATCAGGCCATCGCAGGATCAGGCGGCAACTACTCCGTCATGGACGACGATGGACTGGGGAATGTGTCCCTCACCAGTTTCAGCAGCACAGGCGTTCGCCTTGGGGAGATGTGGTTTCACAACGATGGGTCGTCCGGCGCGGACATCTACCAGGCAGACGGAACGATCGATGGTGTGAGCTCCAACGCCGACGGCACCATCGACCAGTACCGCACGCTCGCGGGGGGAGAGATCCGTTTGACCTCCTATCCCGGTGCGCAAGGGCTGGTCTCCGTTGCGACCGTCCACGCACCGGACACCAGCTCGGATCCCGTGCTGGCGGCACCGATGCCACTGGACCTCGGCGTTCCGCCGGACTCCAGTTACGAGTTCGACCCCATCATCATCAGCCGGGGGAGCGACACGTACCGAGCCCTTTTCGATGGAGCAGGCAACGTGGAGGTCAGCTTCGATGCCGGAGGCGGACTCTCGCTGTCTGGATATCGCGTGCGGACCGACCCCGGCTACGACAGCGAGGTCACCGTTGCAGGAACGCGCTACGACTGGGCCTATGACGTCCGCGGTGTTCCCACCTCGCGCGTCGTCCGCACTCCGGATGGAAGTCTGCAAACCTTCACATTGGACAGCCTGGGGAGGGTAAACGGAACCAGTCTGTCCAAAGCCAGCGAAGACGGTTCGACCACGACGTTGAAATACGGCGCCGCCCGCCAATTCATCGGTAGCAGCCTGGAAATGAAGTCCGAAGACGGACAGGTCCTTACGCGGGAGTTCGACGCCAGAGGCAAGCTCATTGCAAGCACCCTGGAAGTCACCGACGGCCATGGCAATGCCGTCGTCTCTACGTATGGCAGTGACGGCGTGCTGACGGAGGTTCATACGCGGGTTGTCACGGCGCCGAATGAAACCACCGTCACGATCTACGACGCGTCCGGCACGACGTCCAGCATCGAGATCACCCGCGTCCGTCCCGACGGCATCATCCAGACGGAGATGTACTCAAGTGCTGGAGTGCGGCTCAGCATCGTCGTGGCGGCCTTCGAATCCGATGGCAGCGTCACCACCAGCAACTACGACGGCGCGGCGAAACTGACCAGCTTCGTGCTGACGCGGATCACTCCGGAACGCGACACCATCCTGACTGCCTATGACGCCAACGGGCACAAGCAACGAGATGACGTGCTGCACGCGTCTGGCGTCCACGAGTACGCAACGTACTCGTCCGACGGCGCCATGTTCCGGACGGTGATGCAAGTGGACGGCAGTTACCAAACGGTCACCCGGGACGAGACCGGAACATCCGAAAGCACCTGGTTCAGCGTTTCGGGGGCCAAGCTCTCCGACACCTGGTCTCGGGCGGACGGGGCCGTTGGCTCGAGCACGTACAACTCCGACGGATCGTGGAGTGCGGTCGCAACCTATTCCGACGGGGGTCGATCCACGTCGATCGTCGACGCGGCGGGAACGACGACCACGAAGCACTTCTCGGCCGCGGGCACGCTCGTGGGGACAACGGTCACTCGCGAGGCGCAGGGTGGCTTCGAGAGCACCACTTTCAATGCAGCGGGCGTCAAGACCAATGCCGCCTTAATGCACCTTGACGGCAGCAGCGCGGAATACGTGTACCAGCCGACGGGTGCGTTCACGGGCACGGTCAGGCGCATCGACGGCAGCCATGACGATCTGTCGGGCAGCGCCCTAGGCGTGGTCACGATCTCGCACTACAACGCTGCGGGGGGGCTGATTTCCAGCGTCGTGAATCACGCACCCGCGGCCAGCGCGACGACGCTGACTTCCGGCGCGCAGGTCGGGCGAGCGTTCACGCTGGCGCTGCCCCAAGGGATCTTCACGGATTCGGACGCGGGAGACGTCCTCAGCTACAAAGCGTCGCTGTCCGGGTCGGCCTACCTCCCTGAATGGATGACCTTTGATGCGGCAAGTCGCACTTTGGCGGGAACGCCGGTGCCGGGTGCGATCGGCAGTGTCGCCATCGAGGTGACTGCAATCGACCGCGAGGGCGCCTTCGCCAGCAAGCTGGTAACGATTCAAGTGGCCGGCGTCCGTTCGACGCCGATTTCAGCACAGGCGGCCATCGAAGATCGGATCTGGACGTTCCAGGTGCCGAGCTCCGTCTTCAGCGTGCAGGGGGACGTCGGATCCGTCAGCTATAGCGCGTCCCTGATGGGAGGGACGGCCCTGCCATCTTGGCTGACCTTCGACTCAGCCACCCGGACATTCTCCGGGACGCCTCTTAACCGCGATGTTGGCGAATTGTCGGTGTCGGTCACCGCTTCCGATGGCCCCGGTGGTGGTGCAGAGTCCAGCTTCTCCCTGGCAATCTCGAATACGAACGACGCACCCGAAGTGTGGATGCCGCTGGACGATCAAGTCGTCGTCGCGGGAGCGCCGTTTGTCTTGACACTCGCTGGCGATGCATTCAGGGACGTGGATGCCGCGGACGTGCTCACACTTTCCGCGAGCCTGGCCGATGGCGCGCGCCTGCCAAGCTGGATGACGTTCGACCCGGCAACGAGGAAGTTGGCTGGCACACCGCCGATCGGCGAGGCTTCTTCGTGGCAACTTACGTTGACCGCCACCGATTCCTCAGGCGTCTCGGCAAGCGCAGGGCTCATGCTCTCGCTGACGACAGGCAATCACGCACCGGTGCTGGCACAGCCTCTTCAAGACCTGCAAGTCGAGGAGGGTTCAGCGTGGGCTTTCACCCTTCCCATTGCCACGTTCATGGACACCGATGCGGTCGACACGCTCACTTACTCCGCGCGGATGGCCGATGGGAGTGCTCTGCCGCAGTGGCTGATATTCGATGCGGGAACCCGAACCTTCTCGGGGATTCCAGATCGGCAGGACGTCGGAGCGATCGAGGTCGAAGTCAGCGTAGTGGATGACGAAGGTGAAGCCGCAAGGGACTCGTTCACCCTGACCGTGGCCCGAGCTCCCAACCTGATGGTCGTCGGTACCCCGGGGGACGATGTGCTCTCAGGCCGCGCTGGCGACGACACGATCGAAGGCCTTGGTGGCGCCGATGCGATGAGCGGCGGCCGAGGCGACGACACCTACTTCGTCGACAACGCAGGGGATGCCGTGTTCGAGAGTGAACAGGGCGGTCGGGATACCGTCAGGACGGTGGTGTCGTACGCCTTGGCGGTCAACGTGGAAGACCTGACGCTCATCGGCGAAGACGCCATCAGTGGCACGGGCAACGGCCTGGACAATGAACTCGTTGGTAACCACGCCGCCAACCGCTTGGATGGCGGCGCAGGTGCGGACACCTTGCGAGGCGGCCAAGGCGACGATGAGTATGTCGTCGATGACATCGGCGACGCGGTGGTCGAGAACGCCGGAGAAGGCGTGGACACGGTCTTTTCCAGCGTGAACTATGCGCTGGCATCGAACGTGGAGAACCTGGGTCTGACAGGCACGGCCGATGCTCGTGCGATGGGAAATGAGCTCTCGAACCGACTGCAAGGCAACGCTGGTAGCAACGTCCTGGATGGCCGCGCAGGCAAGGACTTCATGGCTGGTGCGCAGGGCGACGACGGCTACGTGGTTGACAATTCGGGTGACGAGGTTGTCGAGAAGGCAGGCGACGGAACTGACACCGTTTACGCGGCAATCACCTACACCCTCGGCGCGAACGTAGAAGACCTGGTGCTCACTGGAACATCGGCGATCGCTGCCTTCGGGAATGCACAGGACAACCGCATCCAGGGCAATGCGGCGATGAACACGCTGGACGGCGGCGGTGGCGCTGACAGCATGGCGGGTGGCGCAGGGGACGACACGTACTTCGTGGACAACGCCGGAGATGTGGTGATCGAGAATTCAGCCGAGGGGATGGACACAGTTCTTGCAACGGTGACGTACAGCCTCGGCGCGAATGTAGAGAACCTGGTGCTTGGGGGAACTTCCGACCTGCGAGGCATGGGGAACGATCTGACCAATCGAATCCAGGGAAACGCGGGTTCGAACACGCTGGACGGAGGCGTCGGTGCCGACATCCTGCTGGGTGGGGCGGGCAGCGACGCATACGTCGTGGATGACGTGCGTGATATCACCATCGAACTTGCAAGCGAAGGGGTGGATACCGTGTACACGTCGGTGTCCCACACATTGACGGCACATATCGAAAATCTCGTCCTGACTGGGAATGACGCCATCCGAGGGACTGGCAACGAGCTGGCAAATCGGCTGCAAGGGAACGCGGCAGCCAATCTCCTGGACGGGGGCGCAGGTGCTGACCAGATGTTGGGAGGAGCCGGCGACGACAGTTATGTCCTCGACAGCATCAATGACATGGTCATTGAAAATGCCGGTGAAGGGAAAGACACCGTGTACGTCGGAGCAACCTACATTCTTGGCGCGAACGTGGAGAACCTTGTCCTCACTGGAACTGCGTCCGCCGACGCTTACGGAAACAGTCTCGACAACGCGTTGAAGGGAAATAGCGCAGAGAACGCCCTGGTCGGCGGTGGCGGAAACGATGGCCTGGATGGTGCGGGCGGGGCCGACCTGGTGGTCGGCGGCGCGGGGGACGACACCTACTATTTCAATCGCGGATCAGGTGCCGATCTGGTCGTGGAGTGGGGCGGCTCTGCCAATGACCTGGCGCAATTCGGAAGCGGCATCGCAGCCGACCAGTTGTGGTTCAGCCGGTCCGGGGCGAACCTCGTGGTGCAGGTGATCGGCACCTCGGATTCGATGACGATGCGAAACTGGTACGGATCGACGACGTCGAGCTTGATCAGCTTCGCTACCCAATTGCTCACGTCGCCCGACTCCATCTCGAACTGGTTCACGCCAAGCGCCTACCGTGTCGACTGGTTCAGGACGAGCGATGGCCGTGCTCTCCATGAGTCGCAGGTGCAGAACCTGGTGAACGCCATGGCCTCGTTCTCACCGCCCCCCGCCGGGCAGACGACGCTCAGTCCGCAGTATCAAGCGTCGCTGTCGGCGACGTTCGCTGCAAACTGGCAGTAGAGGGTGCGAACCACAGCGGTCCCGTAGTTTCAACGGCAGGTCGTGAAGTTCGCAGCAGGGGTCTGAGCCACCTTCTGCGCTGCCGCGTACCTGGGCGCGGTCAGGTTGTTGGGATCGTTGGTCAGGCCCCAGTATCCCCACTGGCCCCAAGCACCGGTCAGGCTGTAGTACATGAACAGGTCATTTCCACAGCCGAACCACTGGTCCAGCTCGCTCTTGGCGATGTCGCCCATGCGAGTGTCCTTGTTCGCCTGCATCTTGGCGGTCCCGCTGGCAGCGGACTGCCCCAGGTCAAGTCCGCCCTCGTAGGCCATGCTCTTGATCTTGTAGTAATCGGCCAAGGCCTTCTGCGTCGCATTGGTCCAGTCACCGCCGTTGTAGGGCGTGCCGCGAGAGAAGGCGCCATTGACGGTCATGCCCGTGGTGAAGAACGGAGCAAAGTCGACATCCACGGAGCGCTGCAGACCCTGCAGGATCGTATCGACAGTGAGGGTCGTGGAAGTGTAGGTTTCCTGCGGCAGCGTGAAGTACGGCGCGCCTGCAATGCCGTAAAGGTAGCTCGAAGGAGCGCCGCGGTACTTGGCGATGTTCTTCAGCACCTGCTCGCCGATGGCGGCATATGCCCACTGCGTCGCGTACACGGGACGGAAGCGCGTGTTCAGGGCGGAAGCGCCCATCACTTCGGAGAAGATCTGGCTGATGCGCACGATCTGTTTGCCGACGCGGAAGTAGCCCGCCCAATACTTGTTGCACGCCTCCACGTTGCCGGCATCGAACTGAGCCTGCGAGCACTGCGTGCCATAGGTGAGGGTGGTGTCCCCGGCCACCGCTTCCGCAACTGCCAGGTTCGCGTTGGCTCCGGTTTGCTGGAAGCCCCAGTTCCAGATCTCGTTGCTGTACTCCACGTACACGACGCGCCCCGGCGCGAGCGTCCGATTCAGCAAGTCTGCCAGTGACCGGATATATCCTTCGTCGGCATTGAGCGGGACGTTGAGCCAGATGTCCTTGCCCAGCTCATTGGCCATCTGGATAGCGTATTCGTACGCGCCACCTCTTGCCGCGGCCTGCGTGGCAGACGCGGGAGTGGTGCGCTCGGCCCAGGTGCGCACCGGCGTCGTGTTGGTCGCCAGGTAGTCCATGAACCGCAGCGCGGTAAAGGGGGCGACCGCCTGCTTGAATTCGCTCGTGAAGGTGTCCGTGTCAGCATAGCCGGGACGGATCAGTGCCACATTCTTGACGCCACCGACGGTGTTGCGGAAGCTAAGAATCAGCTGATTGGTCGTGGTGCCGACGACCACGTCCGCAGTGGAGCGGTTGGTGGCCTGGTCATACAGGTAATTGGTGACGGAGACACCGATCGACGCCGTCGGGGTGACCGCGGCCTTGCCTGTGAAGCTGAGGCGGTAGGTTCCCGATTGCAGGTACTGGTAGGTATTGCCGTCGTCACCCAGATCGGACTGACGCGACGCGATCACCACGCCGGCGTCGCTGGTCGGCCAGCCGAGTGCGTCAACGGGGGCGGTTTCGTTCCAGGGCGCGTCGGCCGGTCCCCACGCGCGCGAGCTCTTCATCATGTCGACGAAGGGAGAAAGCCGCGCGTAATCAGACGGGCTCTCGATGTTTACGCCCATCATCGGGCCGCCCGTTGTCGGTGTTGGAGTCGGCGATGTGGTCGGTGAGGTCGGCGACGTGGTAGGCGACGTTGGAGTGGTGGTCTGCGATTTCGGGCCACCTTGCGGGGTCTTCCTCGCGGCCTCGAGCTGACCAAGCGTAGAAGCGCCGTCACCCGAGCCACCTCCGCAACCGGCCACGACTGCCGCCGCCGCCAGCATGACTCCCAGCTTCTTCATTTTGTGCATACGTCCTCTTTTGTCGCAGCGCCGGACTTCGGTCGGCGTGTCTCGACTGCTCCACCTGCGCACAAGACCCCTCGCGCGCAGCACTTGCTTAGGCCCCCGGATTCCACCGAGGGGACACTTGCCGATGTGTGCTCGGCTTCCTGTGTGTCCGACAGCCATCCAAGCGAGCTCGCGCCTGCTCGGGTCTTTTGCGGGCGTGAGTTCGCCCCCAACGCTGCTGGTTCTCTAGCGAGAAACCAGGAGCGAAGTTCGCAACAGACCGCCCTTTGGAGGGGCAACAACTAGCCGGTGACTTCCCCAACGAAGCGATGCGTCGGCAGTCCTTGCTGCAGTACGACGTCGTTTCTTCCCATTGCTCTTTGCAGATCGAATTCTCTATGGATGAGCTGCGAATCCAGCAACACCGTCGACACAGTTGTGTCCAATCTAGAAATGAAAGCGCCCCCCGAACCTCTGGATGGAATGCTCGCCGACGCGCGCGCGATGCGTGCAATGTTTGCCAGATGGAGTGACCAGAGGCCGCCGACGCTGCACAAGCGGCCGCTGGTCTAGTTCGAAAAGCGACAGGACGAATGTTTTCCGACGAAATCGAGGGACGGCAGCCGTTGCGCGTGGGCAGTGAAAGGTCCAGCGCGAGACGAATATTTACTTCTTCATTGGCTCGAGGAAACCGGGCCTTCGAATGTTCGCGGCGCTTTGGTTTGCCGCGGAGGTGGCCGTCGATATGCCTCGGACTCGCGGGGCGCCGGAGTGCCCGTCGAAGAAGCGGCTGATGGCATGCGGCTGGTTGAAAAGCGCGGCCAGCGGGCAACAGGGCCCAGAGGGATCCGGGGCGGGAGTATTAGCGTGCAGAGATGCATGCACGCCGCGGCGTGGTCAGGCGGTGTTTAACCGCGCATAGGAGACACTCATGCAGAAGCGGCCGGAACGGCGTGACCGACCGGACGGCAGTCGCTGCTTAAGCCGGGTCCGGCTGCTCGAGCACTTTCCAGATAAGAGACTGCGAGGTCGGACTTTGCCGGCGCTCGCGGCTTGTCTTGGCTCCCGAACGGACTGGTGGGTCGCAGATCCGCCTTTGCAGGGACTCTGCGACTGGTCCGTCGCCGGGGCGAGGTGCGGTCCGCCGTGCCCGAGCCAGCGAATCGGGATCGCATCGAAGAACGGGGTTCGCCTTCATGCACGCCCGTGTTCGCTACGTTTCCGATAGCGAAGGCGTGAAGGCAGAAGAGGATGAGTGGTGGGTCCTGTAGGATTCGAACCTACGACCTACGGATTAAGAGTCCGCTGCTCTACCAACTGAGCTAAGAACCCACTGCTGACAAGAGTTGTGGTGGAGAGGAGGAGGATCGAACTCCCGACCTTCGCATTGCGAACGCGACGCTCTCCCAGCTGAGCTACCCCCCCACAACGAACGGTATTGTAGCAAAGCCGCGCAGCCTTTTTTCGGGCTGCCGCCGGCTAGCTGTGAAGAGTCAAGAGGTTGTTTCTTGACTTGTTGAGTCTGGACATCGGAGCGGCGCCTCCGATGCCCTGATGGGGGCGGTGCCAGTTGTAGTGATGGATCCAGCGATCCAGGGCCGCAGTGCGTTCGCTGGAGTGCCGGTACGCGAAGCCGTAGGCCCACTCCCTGAGGGCGGACTGAATGAACCGTTCGGCCTTGCCGTTCGTTTGCGGCCGGTAGGGGCGAGTGAACTTGTGGCGGACGT
>NZ_JBFUKP010000011.1:0-173118 GCF_056400765.1 Ramlibacter sp. P4_H7 | reverse complement strand
CGTGTTGGCCTGCGCGCAGGCCAACACGCAGCTCGAGCAGCATCCGCGAGTCAGAGCTCGTACGCGGGGCTCGATACGCGCCAAGGCGCTCTCGTAGCCCCGCTGGCCGCCCACCCGGCCAACGCAGGCGCCCTGCCCTTATGCGCGCCCCGGCCCGCCCGCACGGGGCTTGGCAGCCGTCAGAGCCGTGGTGCACGACGCGTGAATTGGCCAGAGCTCTGCATGTCGCGTCAGGCGGTGCGCGGTGCCGGTCCGCATGAAGGGGTGGCGCCTGAAAGGCTGGTCCCGGCGCCGCAGCGCGGCTACGAGAGCGCCTTGGCGCGTATCGAGCCGCGCGTACGTCTCTGGCTCGCAAAACTTGTCCGAGTCTGGAGTTCGTTCGCGCGCGGACGAACTCCAGACGAGTTGTTTTGCGGGCGGCGCCGGGACCAGCGTTTCAGGTCTGCCGGCGCGCCTGCGCGCCGGACGCCACCCCAGCGGGCCGGCACCGCGCACCGCCTGGCGCGACACGCCCAGAGAGCCCTTCCAGCCCAGTCGAACCGCCGAGAAGAGCCCCTCAGCTCGGCCGACCGCCTCACGCTATAATCGCAGGCTTACCAGCGGAAAGTACCCCAGATGTCCTGGCGCGGCTGCCGCAACTGACGAGGACCCCATGAAAGAAGGCATTCACCCCAACTACCGCGACGTCTGCTTCGTGGACCTGTCCAACGGCTTCAAGTTCGTGACGCGCTCCTGCGTGAGCACGCGCGAGACCGTGAAGATGGACGACGGTCGCGAACTCCCGATGTTCAAGCTGGACACCTCCAGCGAGTCGCACCCCTTCTACACCGGCACCCAGAAGTCGGTGAACGACATGGGTGGCCGCGTCGACAAGTTCTTCAAGAAGTTCGGCAAGACCGCCGCCAAGTAAGACAGGGCGACCCCCGCGAAAAGGCAGCTTCGGGCTGCCTTTTTTCTTGGGGTGCCGCCGCGCCGCTGTGACACACTCCCGCGCGTGAATCAGCCGACTCCCGCCATCGTCGCCCAGGGCGCCGTACGCCGCCTGCCCCGGCTGGCCCTGCTGCTGTTCTGCGCCGCCTATGTGCTGAGCGGCTTCGTGGGGCGGGAGCCCTGGAAGAACGCGGACATCATGGCCCTCGGCTACATGCTGGAGCTGGCCCAGGGGCACTCCAGCTGGCTCGCGCCGCAGATGCTGGGGCAGCCGCCCGAGTTCGACGCCCTGCTGCCTTATTGGATGGGCGCCTGGGCGATGAAGCTGGCGCCGTCCTGGATGGCCGCCGATTTCGCGGCCCGCATTCCCTTCATCGCCTTGCTGGTGCTCAGCCTGCTGGGCACCTGGTATGCGGTGTACTACCTCGCCCGCACGCCCGGCGCGCAACCCGTGCCTTTCGCGTTCGGCGGCGAGGCGCATCCGACGGACTATGCCCGCGCGATCGCGGACGGCGGCCTGCTGGCCCTGATCGCCTGCCTGGGCCTCATGCAGCTGTCGCACGAGACCACGCCTTCGCTGGCGCAGCTGGGGTTCACGGCGCTCACCTTCTACGGACTGGCGGCGCTGCCCTACCGGCTGCTCTCGCCCACCCTGGCCCTGGCTGCCGGCCTGGTGGGGCTGGGCCTGAGCGGCGCCCCCGCAATGGCGAGCCTGTTCGCTGCCGGCGGGGCCTTGCTGCTGGCCACCGATCCGCCCGACGACGAAGCCGCGGCCCCGGGCGGAGGCCGTGCGCGGGTGGCGATCATCATCGCGGTAGCGCTTGGGGCGGCTGCCATCGCGGCGGCACTGGACATGTGGGAGTGGCGCCTGAGCCCCGCGCCGCCCGGACAGCCGCGGGAGTGGCAGGTTCTGGGCCGCCTGCTGCTGTGGTTCACCTGGCCCGCCTGGCCCCTGGCGTTGTGGACCGTGTGGCGCTGGCGCCGGCAACTGGGGCGCCGCCACGTGGCGCTCCCGCTCTGGTTTGCGCTGGTCGGCGTGCTGACGGCGGTGCTCTCCAGCACCCCGGACCGCGCCCTGCTGCTGGCGCTGCCCGCGCTCGCCACGCTGGCCGCCTTCGCGCTGCCCACCTTCGAGCGCAGCATGTCGGCGCTGATCGACTGGTTCACCCTGCTGTTCTTCAGCGGCTGCGCGCTGGTGATCTGGGTGATCTGGATCTCGCTGCAGACCGGCGTGCCCGCCAAGCCCGCGGCCAACGTCGCCAGGCTCGCGCCCGGCTTCGTGCCCAGCTTCTCGCTGCTGCCCTTCGTGATCGCCGTGGTGGCCACCATCGCCTGGGTGTCGCTGGTGCGGTGGCGCACCTCGCGCCACCGCCATGCCATCTGGAAAAGCCTGGTGCTGCCCGCCGGTGGCACGGCCCTTGGCTGGCTGCTGGTCATGACGTTGTGGCTGCCGGTGCTGGACTACGCACGCAGCTATGCGGCGGCCGTGCAGCACCTCACGGCCCGCATCGACACGCCCGGCTGCGTCGAGGTGTTCGGCCTCACCCGCGCGCAGATCGCGGCGCTGCGCTACCACGGCAAGCTGGACCTGCAGGTGGCGCAATCTCCCAGCACCTGCCCCTGGCTGGTGGTCGCGGAAGACCTGCAGCTCGCGGTGCCCATGGCCTTCGACCAGCGTCGCTGGTCCCTGGTCGCCAAGATCCCCCGCCCCACGGACTCGCGCGAAAACCTGGTCCTGTACAAGAAGAAGCCTTGAGCGAACGCGGCGTCATCGCGCGGCATGCCGGCACCGTGCTGGCGGGCCAGCTGGCCACCATGGCCTTCGGCGTCACCGACACGATCGTGGCGGGCCGCTACTCGCAACAGGCCCTGGCGGCGCTGTCGGTCGGCTCCGCCGTGTACATCACCGTGTTCGTCGCCCTCATGGGCGTGCTGCAGGCGCTGCTGCCGGTCTGGGCGGAGCTGCACGGCGGCCGGCGCCACGCGGAGGTCGGTCGCTCGGTGCGGCAGGCGGCATACCTCGCGGTGATCGCTTCCGTGGCCGGCGTGTTCGGCCTGCTCTTTCCCAACGCCCTGCTGCAAGCCACCGGAGTGCCGCCGCTGTTGCAGCAAGACGTGCGCCAATACCTCGGCGTGCTCGCGCTCGCGCTGCCGCCGGCCCTGCTGTTCCGCATGTACAGCACGCTCAACCAGAGCCTGGGCAAGCCGCAGCTCGTGACCTGGCTGCAGCTGGGGTCGCTCGTGCTGAAAGTGCCGCTGACGATCTGGTTCGCCTTCGGCGGCGGCGGGTTGCCGGCGATGGGCGCGGTGGGCTGCGCCTGGGCCACGGTCGTCGTCAACTACGTGTTCCTGGCCGTCGCCCTTTGGCTGGTGCGGACGGACGCGTTCTATCGCCCGTACGCCATCTGGCGTCCGCCGGAGCGTCCGCACTGGCCCACCATCCGGCAATTCGCCAGCCTCGGCATCCCGGCCGGCCTGGCGATCATGGTGGAGGTCACCTCCTTCACGCTGATGTCGCTGTTCATCGCGCGCCAGGGCACCCTTCCGGCGGCGGCCCACCAGATCGCTGCCAACCTCGCGGCCGTGATGTACATGGTGCCGCTGTCGATCGCCATCGCGACCAGCGCGCGCGTGAGCTACTGGCTCGGCGCAGGCGATCCGAAGAAGGCGCGGGCCTGCATCCGCACCGGCTTCCGCATCGGCTTGTCGCTGGCCGTGGCGCTTGGCTGCACGATGTTGGTGGCGCGCAGCGGCATCGCCTCGCTCTATTCCGCCGACGCACAGGTGGCCGCGCTCGCCTCTGGCCTGCTGGCGGTGGTCGCGGTCTACCATTTCGGCGACGCCATGCAGGCGCTGTGCGTGTTCGTGCTGCGCTCGTACCGCGTCGCGGTGGCGCCGCTGGTGGCGTACTGCGTGCTGCTGTGGGGTGTGGGCGTGGTGGGCGGCTACCAGCTCGCCTACCGCGGCCTGGCCGGTTCGCCCGCGCTGCAGAGTCCGGCGGCGTTCTGGATCGCGAGCAGCTTCGCGCTCGCACTGCTGGCCGTCATCCTGCCGCTGATTCTCTGGCGGGCTGTGCGGCGCTTCCGGCCGGCGTGAGTTCCGCCGTCCGCACCCGCACCGCGGGCAGCAGGATGGTGAACACGGACCCGGCCCCCGGCGTGCTCTCGATCTTCAGCTCCCCGCCGTGGCGCTGCACCACGTGCTTGACGATCGCGAGGCCGAGGCCGGTTCCCCCCGTTTCCCGCGACCGGCTGCGGTCCACGCGGTAGAAGCGTTCGGTGAGCCGAGGCAGGTGTTCGGCGGCGAC
Organism: Ramlibacter sp. P4_H7; assembly: GCF_056400765.1. NCBI lineage: Bacteria > Pseudomonadati > Pseudomonadota > Betaproteobacteria > Burkholderiales > Comamonadaceae > Ramlibacter > Ramlibacter sp. P4_H7. Next base: position 168,881 of record NZ_JBFUKP010000011.1, on the reverse strand, counting down.
TCCGGGGCCGGTGTCGCGCACCCGGAATTCGAGCCTTCGGTCCGGCGTGGTCGCCGCAGCGACCTCCACCATGCCACCGCTGGGGGTGTAGCGAACGGCGTTGCTCACCAGGTTGGAAAACGCACTCTGCAGTTCGCTGGCGATCCCGCCGACGCCGAGGTCCGGCTCGGTCGTGAACCGCAGGTCCAGCTTCCTGCCCAGACTCGCCGCCAGTGCACGGGCTTCCTGCTGGCACTGCGCCACCAGCGTCGCCACCGGCGTCCACTCACCGGTTCCCGGTGGCGGGCTGCCCTCCAGCCGAGACAGCGTCAGCAGGTCGTTCACCAGCGTCTGCATGCGCTGCGTCTGCTGGCCCATCATCTGCAGGTAGCGCGTGCGCTCCTCGCGCGGAAGGTCCAGGGATTGCAGCGTCTCCACGAAGCCGGACAGCACCGTGAGCGGCGTGCGGATCTCGTGCGAGACGTTGGCGACGAAATCGCGCCGCATGATCTCCGCCTGCTCCACGGCGGTCACGTCCCGCGACAGCATCAGGATGCGGCCCTCGCCATAAGGATGCAGGCGCAGCGACAACTTGCGCGGTCGCGAGGCCGTGCTGCCCGGCGCGGGGATCACCACGTCCTGCGTGTAGCTGCGGCCGCTGTAGAACGCGCTGAACTCGGGATCGCGCAGCAGGTGCACCACGTGCTGCTGCAGGTCGCGCTCGGGATCCAGCCCGAAGTGCGCCGCCGCCGTATCGTTGATCCATTCGATCCGCGCATCGCGGTCCAGCAGCACGACGCCGTTGGGCGAACCCCGGATCGCATCCAGGAAGTCCTGCAGGCGGCTTTCGGCTTCCTCGAGGCGCTGGTCGCGCAACGTCACGGCGCGGCGCACCCGGTCCAGCGCCTCGCCCCACAGGCCATGCAGGTCCGGCGGCTGCCGCAAGTCGCCGTTGCGCAGCCAGCGCAAGCCGCGCAAGGCATTGGCCGTGTCCAGCGCGAACCAGGCGAGCGCACCGAGCGCGAGGCCCAGCGCCAGTCCGCGATCGCCGCCCAGGAACGCGCCCGCACCCCCGCCCGCCGCAAGGAACAGGAGGAAGAGGAAGACGCGAAAAGCCAAGGACGGCCCCTCAGGCCGCTTCGCGCGGGCCGGGCACGGGCTGCGCCGTGATCCGGTAGCCGGCACCGCGCACCGTCTCCACCAGGGTGCCGCCCGGCCCGAGGGCCTCGCGCAGCCGCTTCACGTGCACGTCCACGGTGCGCTCCTCGATGAACACGTGGTCACCCCAGACGCGATCGAGCAACTGCTGCCGGCTGTGCACGCGCTCGGGATGCTTCATCAGGAAATGCAGCAGCTTGAACTCGGTGGGCCCCAATTTCAGCGGGCGGCCTTTCCAGCTCACGCGGTGGGCCGCCGCATCCAGCGCCAGCTCGCCCAGGGCGACGGTGTCCTCGGCCTTGTCAGGCGCGCGGCGGCGCAGCACGGCGCGGATGCGGGCCATCAGTTCCTGGGTGGAGAACGGCTTGGTGATGTAGTCGTCGGCTCCGGCGTCCAGCCCACTCACCTTGTCTGCCTCGTCCCCGCGCGCGGTGAGCATCAGGATGGGAACGGTCTTCGTGCGCGCATCCGCGCGCCAGCGCCGCGCCAGCGCCACGCCGGTCTGCCCCGGCAGCATCCAGTCGAGCAGGATCGCGTCGGGCAGCACCGCGTCGATCTCCCGCTGGGCCGCATCACCGTCCTCGGCCCACACGGGCGACAGCCCGTTGTGGCGCAGGTTGACCGCGATCAGTTCAGCGATCGCCGGTTCGTCCTCGACGATCAGGATGCGCGGCTGGTTCTTCATTCCTTCCCCTAGCGGATGGCGGACTCGATGTTTTCCATCGAGCTGTGGCGCACGTCGGCGCCCTTGACCACGTAGATGATGAATTCGCCGATGTTCTTGGCATGGTCGCCGATGCGCTCGATCGCCTTGGCGATGAACAGCAGGTCGAGGCTGCTGGAGATGGTGCGCGGGTCCTCCATCATGTAGGTGATCAGCTTGCGGACGAAGCCGTCGAACTCCTGGTCCAGCAGGTGGTCCTCCTTCATGATGGCGACGGCCGCGGCCGTGTCCAGCCGCGCGAAGGCGTCGAGCACCTTGCGCAGCTGCGCCGACGCGAGGTCGGCCGCCACGCGCAATTCGCCGGCGGGCAGCGTCCGCACCGCCCCGCTCTTCTCCACGATGGACAGCACCATGCGCGCGATCCGCCGCGCCTCGTCGCCCACGCGTTCGAGGTTCGCCGTGGTCTTGGAGATCGCCATCAGCAGCCGGAGATCACGCGCGGTCGGCTGGCGGCGCGCGATCACCGAGGACAGCTCCCGGTCGATGTCGACCTCCATCTGGTTGACGCGGTCCTCGGTCTCGATCACCTGGCGCGCGATGTCGGAGTTGAACTCCGCCAGCGCATGGATCGCCTGCCGGATCTGCGATTCGACCAGCCCGCCGAGTTCCATCACGCGGGAGGACAGGCTGTTGAGTTCGCTGTCGAACTGGGTGGAAAGATGCTTGTCGGTCATGTGTCGTACTCCTCAGCCGAAGCGTCCCGTGATGTAGTCCTCGGTCTCCTGGCGCTTGGGCTTGAAGAAGATCTGCTCCGTCTCCCCCACTTCCACCAGGTCGCCCAGGTACATGTAGGCCGTGTGGTCGGACACCCGCGCAGCCTGCTGCATGTTGTGCGTGACGATCACGACGGTGTAGTCGTTCTTCAGCTCCACGATCAATTCCTCGATCTTGCCGGTGGAGATCGGGTCCAGGGCGGAGCACGGCTCGTCCAGCAGCAGCACGTCCGGCTTGATGGCGATGCCACGGGCGATGCACAGGCGTTGCTGTTGGCCGCCCGACAGGCCAGCGCCGCTCTGGTTCAGCTTGTCCTTCACTTCATTCCACAGCGCCGCCTTGCGCAGGGCCCACTCGACGCGGTCGTCCATGTCCGCGGCCCCCATCCGTTCGAACAGGCGCACCCCGAACGCGATGTTCTCGTAGATCGACATGGGGAACGGGGTCGGCTTCTGGAAGACCATGCCCACCTTCGCCCGCAGCAAGGCGACGTCCTTCTTGGACGTCAGCAGGTTTTCGCCGTCCAGCAGGATCTCGCCTTCCGCGCGCTGGTCGGGATACAGCTCGTACATCCGGTTGAAGGTGCGCAGCAGCGTGGACTTGCCGCAGCCGGAAGGACCGATGAAGGCGGTCACCTGGTTTTCGGGGATGTCCAGGTTGATGCCCTTCAGTGCATGGAATTTCCCGTAGTAGAAGTCCAGGTTGCGCACGGCCAGCTTGGCGCGCACGCGGGCGGGGGCGAGGGTTGCGTCCATGGGGCTCAGATCCGGTTGCGCGTGACCACGCGCGCGAGAATGTTCAGGCCCAGCACGGCCAGGGTGATGATGAAGACGCCGGCCCAGGCCAGCTGCTGCCAGTTTTCGTAGGGACTCATCGCGAACTTGAAGATGGTCACGGGCAGCGTGGCCATCGGCTGCGCCAGGTCGGTGGTGAAGAACTGGTTGTTGAGCGCCGTGAACAGCAGCGGCGCGGTTTCGCCGGAGATGCGGGCCACCGCCAGCAGCACGCCCGTCACCACGCCGGCACGGGCGGCGCGCAGGGTGATCCGGGTGATGACTTTCCACTTCGGCGCACCGAGCGCGTAGGCGGCCTCGCGCAGGGCCGAAGGCACCAGCAGGAGCATGTTCTCGGTCGTGCGGATCACCACCGGGATCACGATCAGGGCCAGCGCGATCACGCCGGCCCAGCCGGAGAACTGCCGGTAGCGCGCCACCACCACCGCATAGACGAACAGGCCGATCACGATCGACGGCGCCGACAGCAGGATGTCGTTCACGAAGCGCGTCGTGGTTCCGAGCCATCCCTTCACGTCGTACTCCGCCAGGAAGATGCCGGCCATGATGCCGATGGGCGTTCCCACGAAGGTGGCCAGCAGCACGACCAGCAGCGAGCCCCACATGGCATTGAGCAGCCCRCCGGCCTCGTTCGGCGGCGGCGTCATCTGGCTGAGCGCCGTCCAGGTCAGGCCGCCGATGCCCAGCTGGACCGTGGACCAGAGGATCCACACCAGCCAGAACACGCCGAAGGACATGGCCACCAGCGAAAGCGTCAGCGCGATCCGGTTGACGCGCTTGCGCGCCAGGTACATGCGCTCGCGCTGCTCGGCGAGCTCCGCGGCGCGCAGCAGGGAGTCGCCGGTGCTCACGAGCGGGCTCCCTCGTTGCGGCGCAGCCGGGCCAGCAGCAGCTTGGACAGCGACAGCACCACGAAGGTGATGAAGAACAGCACCAGCCCCAGGTAGATCAGGGCCGCCTGGTGCATGCCGCTGCCGGCCTCGGCGAATTCGTTGGCCAGCGCGGAAGTGATGCTGTTGGCGGCCGCGAACAGGCTGATCGTATCGAGCTGGTTGAAGTTGCCGATGACGAAGGTGACGGCCATGGTCTCGCCGAGCGCGCGGCCCAGGCCCAGCATGATGCCGCCGATGACGCCGCTCTTGGTATAGGGCAGCACCACCTTGAACACCACTTCCCAGGTGGTGGAGCCCAGCGCATAGGCCGACTCCTTGAGCATGGGCGGCGTGACGTCGAACACGTCGCGCATCACCGCGGCGATGAAGGGAATGATCATGATGGCCAGGATGATCCCGGCGGCCAGGAGGCCGATGCCCACCGGGGGGCCGGAAAAGAGGGCCCCCAGCAGCGGCACGTTCCCGAACAGCCCCTGCAGCGGCTGCTGCACGAAGGTCGCCAGCAGCGGGCCGAACACCAGCAGGCCCCACATGCCGTAGACGATCGACGGCACCGCCGCGAGCAACTCGATCGCCGTGCCCAGCGGACGCTTCAGCCACGCGGGCGACAGTTCGGTGAGGAACACCGCGATGCCGAAGCTGACCGGCACGGCGATGACCAGGGCGATGGCCGAGGTGGCGAGGGTGCCGTAGATCATCACCGCGCCGCCAAACTCCTCGCCGACGGGATCCCACACGGTCGAGGTGAGGAAATTGAGCCCGTACTTGTGGATCGCCGGCCAGGCGCCGATCACGAGCGCCACGAGGATCCCGGCGAGCAGGCCCAGTGTCAGCAGTGCGGCGGCGCGAGCGGCCCAGCCGAACAGCCGGTCGAGCACGGCGCCGGCGCGGGCACGGCCGGCGGGAGGGGGCGAACTCATCTCTTCGCGCCGCTCCAGCAGCGTGCGGTAGTCCAGCGAGGCGTCATGGGCGGGGAGTGTAGAGGACACGTCGACCCCTCTTGTCATGCGAAAAAGCCGGGACGCGGCGCGCCCCGGCGACTCATCTTCGGTAGTTCCAGCTTACTTGTACGCAACATTCTTGCCGGAGCCGTCCTTGATCTCGGCGGCCCACAGCTTCTCGACCTGCGCCTTCACCGCCGCCGGCATCGGCACGTAGTCGAGGTCGTCCGCGGTCTTGTCGCCGTTCTTGTACGCCCATTCGAAGAACTTCAGCGTGGCGGCGGCTTCGGCCGGCTTCTCCTGCACCTTGTGCATCAGGATGAAGGTCGCCCCGGTGAGCGGCCACGATTGCGCACCCGGCTGGTTGGTGAGGATCTGGTAGTAGCTCTTGGACCAGTCGGCACCCGCGGCGGCGGCCTTGAAGGCAGTGTCGTCGGGGGCCACGAACTGGCCGGCGGCGTTCTGCATCAGGGCGTAGGTCATCTTGTTCTGCTTGACGTACGCGTATTCGACGTAGCCGATCGAGTTGGGCAGGCGGCCCACGAAGGCGGCGACGCCCTCGTTGCCCTTGCCACCCGCTCCGGTCGGCCAGTTGACGGCGGTGCCCTCACCGACCTTGGTCTTCCACTCGGCGTTCGCCTTGGAGAGGTAGTTCGTGAAGATGAAGCTGGTGCCGGACCCGTCCGCGCGGCGTACGGGTGAAATGGCGGCATCGGGCAGGTTCAGGCCGGGGTTCAGCGCCTTGATCGCGGGATCGGTCCACTTCGTGATCTTGCCCAGGTAGATGTCGCCCAGCACCTGGCCGTTCAGGCGCAGCTGGCCCGCGGCGATGCCCTTGATGTTGACCACCGGCACGACCCCGCCGATGACGGTCGGGAACTGGATCTGGCCCTTCTTGGCCAGGTCTTCGTCCTTCAGCGGCATGTCGCTCGCGCCGAAAGCCACGGTCTTGGCGTCGATCTGCTTGATGCCCGCGCCGGAGCCGACCGACTGGTAGTTGATCTTGACGCCGGTGGCCTTGTTGTAGTCGGCCGCCCACTTGGCGTACAGGGGTGCGGGGAAGGTGGCGCCGGCGCCGGTCACGTCCTGCGCGGCCGCAACGCCGGCGAACGCGAGGGAAACCAGGGCAGCGGAAGCCACGTGGAATCGGAAATTCATGCAATCACCTCTTGGGGTAGGGAAACGATTGCCCTGCACTTTAGGGAGCTTTCGTGACAGCTCCGTGACACGCCCCGAGCCGCCCTGCACAGGGGAAAAGCCGGACGCGGCCGTCATGGCGCCGTCACGAATCGGTCACGGCATCGTCACGCGCCGTCCCTAAGCTCGGCCGCGACTTTCCAACGGAGTGCAACCCATGAACCGCCGTCTCCTGGCCCTCGTCCCCGCCCTCGTCCTGCTGGGCGCCTGCGCCAGTCAACCCGCCCAGGCGCCCGCCACCGTCGCCGACACCATCGCCCGCGACCCGCAGCTGAGCACGCTGAATGCGCTGGTGGAGCGTGCCGGCCTGGCCGACACCCTGAAGGCCGCCGGACCCTACACCGTGTTCGCGCCGACGAACGACGCCTTCGCCGCCGTGCCCGCCAAGACGATGCAGGAGCTGTCCGCCGACCCCACGAAGCTCAAGAGCGTGCTGAGCTACCACGTGCTGCCCCAGCGCGTGACGGCCGCAGCCATGCAAAACGGCAACGCGAAAACCGCCGAGGGCGGCAGCATCGCCGTCTCCCGTGCCGGCGATTTCGTCACCGTGGAAGACGCGATGGTGCAGACCGCGGACATCGGCGCCAGCAACGGCGTGGTGCACAAGGTGGATCGCGTGCTGATGCCGCCGCGTCGCTAAGCCCGCAAGCGTTCGCCCTCGCCCCCTCCCACAACAAGAACCGCCCACGCGCCCCGTTGGCGGCACCGGGGAACCCATGCCCACATCCCTTGTCCGCCGACGCGCCTTCCTGGCCGGCAGCGCGTCGACCATCGTCCTGCCGTCCCTGGCGCAACCCGGCCGCGCGGCGCCGCGGCGCGTCGTCGTCGCCCAGGTCTGCGACGTCTCCACGCAGGCACAGGACGTCACGAGGGACTTCCTGGTCGGCGCACGCGCGGCCTGGCAGGACGTGAATGCCCGCGGCGGCCTCCGCGGCCGTGCCGTGGAACACCTGGCGCTGGAGGTGGATGGCAGCCGGGCCAGCCTGCAACGGGCCTGGGACGCGTTGCGCGACAACCCGGCCTGCGTCGTGCTCTCGGGGACGGCCGGCGACCCCGTGGCCACCGGACTCGCCGGCCTGCTGCAGCAGGAGGATGCGGCCATCGCCCATGCCGCGCCGTGGCTGCAGAACTCAGGCGTCGCCCCGGACGAACGGACCTTCGCCATCTTCTCCAGCCGCACGGACCAGATCGCACATGCCTTGAAGTCGCTCACCGTCGGCGGCGTGAGGGAAATCGGCGCGGTGTTCGCGTCGCAGCGCGAAGCCGGCCTTTACCGCGAGGACGTGCAGCACGCGGCCGCCGCCGTCGGCATGAAGCTCGCCACCTGGGCGGGCAACGGCGATCTCGCGCAGCTGGGCCAGCGGCTGGGCGCGGCCACGCCGGCGCTCTTGCTGTTCCTCGGCGGTTCGCCGGAGCTCGTGCAGTTCACGCAGGGTCTCGAGCGCCAGGCACGCCAGCGTTACGTGGTGGCATTGGCGGACGTGAACCTGCAGACCGTGCAGCAGATGGGCGCCGGCCGCACGACGCCGATCATCGCCACGCAGTCGGTTCCGCTGGTCACGGCCTCCCTCCCAGTCGTGCGGCAGTACCGTGAGGTGCTGAAGCGCCTCTTCGACGAAGCTCCGACCGCGTTGAGCCTCGCCGGTTTCATCGCCGCGCGCTACACGTACCAAGTGCTGGAAGACATCGACGGGCAGATCACGCGCGCGTCGGCCCTGGCTGCCTTCCAGAAGCGGCGCGAGATCGACCTGGGTGGCTACCGCATCAGCTTCCAGGGGCAGCGCCGTGGTGCCTCGTTCGTCACCCAGTCGATGCTCACGCCCGACGGCCGCGTGGTCGGCTGAAGCGGTGCGGGCTGCGGTCCGTCGTTCATTTTTTCCAGTTCTTCCGGTTCCACCACTTCGAGCGGGCCGTCTCGAACGTGCAGCGTCCTGGATCCGCGTGTCACGAAACCGCCATGTCGCAGCCACGCGCATGACACACGCGCTTTCTAAGCTCCGCGGCGGCCATCCCCTCCAACCAACCCGGCAACCCAACAACCCAATGAACGCCAACACCAACCAAGAACGTGCCGCGATCGCGGAACATGACGCCGAGGACTGCAATACCAGCCGCAACCCGTCCCTCCTGGAAGTCCTGGAGACCCGCCTGTCGCGCCGCAACGTGCTGCGCGTCGGCGTCGGCAGTGCCGGTACGACGGTGCTCGGTGCGCTTGCCGCGTGCGGCGGAGGCGGCAACGGCGACGCCCTGGCGTCCGCCCCTGCATCGGCCCCCGCGCCCGCGGCGGCTGCGCCCGCAGCGCCCCGACCCCTCGCCCTCAGCTTTGCCCCGGTCGCCAAGAACCGCAACGACGGGGTCACCGTCGCCGCCGGCTACACCGCGACCGTGCTGTACGCGATGGGCGACCCGCTCACCAGCACGACGCCCGCCTATGCCAACGATGGCAGCGACACCGACCACGGCAACCGCGCCGGCGACCACCACGACGGCATGGAGTACTTCGGCCTGAATGCCGCCGGCACCGCGGCCGACGTCGCGGGCTCGGAGCGCGGCATCCTCGGCATGAACCACGAGGCGACCACCGACCAGTTCCTGCACGTGGCGGGCAGCACTCCGAACCCGCGGCCCGTGGCGGAAGCGGACAAGGAGATCGCCGTGCACGGGCTCTCCTTCGTCGAGGTCCGCAAGAGCGGTGGCCAATTCGCCTGCGTCAAGGACTCGATCTACAACCGCCGCGTCACCCCGCTCACCCCCATGCGGCTGAGCGGTCCGGTGCGCGGAAACGCACTGGTGAAGACGAAGTATTCGACCGCCGGCCTGGATGGCCGGGGCACCATCAACAACTGCGGCACCGGCCGCACGCCCTGGGGCACCTACCTCTCGGGCGAGGAGAATTGGGTCAACTACTTCGCCCGTGCGGCCACCGACAACACCGCGCGCGGCGGCGCGACCGCACGCAGCGTCGTCTCGCTGAACCGCTATGGCAAGGCCCAGGGCGGAACCAGCCGCCATGGCTGGGAAACCGCGGGCAGCGACGACCGCTTCCGGCGCTGGGACGTGAGCCAGGTGGGTGTCTCGACCGACGGCACGGACGACTACCGCAACGAGCTCAACACCTTCGGCTGGGTGATCGAGGCCGATCCGTACAACCCGGCGCAGGCCATTCGCAAGCGCACGGCGCTCGGCCGGTTCGCGCACGAGAGCGCGAGCTTCGGGCTGCGCAAGGCTGGCCGGCCGCTGGCCGTGTACATGGGCGACGACTCGCGCGGCGAGTACATCTACAAGTTCGTCTCCAGTGCCAACTGGGATGCGGCCGACGCGAACCCGGCGAACCGGCTCACCACCGGCGACAAGTACCTGGACGACGGCAGGCTGTGCGTCGCGAAATTCAACGCCGACGGCAGTGGCCAATGGATCGAACTGACCATCGCGAACCCTGCGATCTCCGGCTACGCCACCTATGCCTTCGCGGACCAGGCCGACGTGCTGGTGAACGCCCGGCTCGCGGCCGACGCCGTCGGCGCGACGAAGATGGATCGACCGGAGTGGTGCACGGTGCATCCCGTGACCGGCGAGATCTATTACACGCTGACCAACAACTCCAATCGCAAGGTGGAACCGGTGGGCAGCAGCCAGATGCAGGTGGACGGCGCGAACCCGCGCTCGTACACCGACGCGCCGACCGCCTCGACTTCTCCCGGCAACATCAACGGCCACATCGTGCGGATGCGGGAAACGGGCGGTGACGCCAGCGCGGCCGCTTTCACCTGGGACATCTACCTGTTCGGCGCCGAAGCCGGCATGGACGCAGCGAAGATCAACCTGTCCTCGCTGACGGACGACAACGATTTCTCGAGTCCCGATGGGCTGTGCTTCAGCCGGAAGACGGGCCTGATCTTCATCGAGACCGACGACGGCGCGTTCACCGACGTCACCAACTGCATGCTCCTGATCGGCATGCCCGGCGGCGTCGGTGATGGCGAGGTGAAGACGCTGTCGTACACCAAGGGCGACGGCAGCACGCTCGACGTGCAGACGCGTGTCGGCGCGAAGCCGACTGCGGCCAACCTGCGCCGGTTCCTCGTCGGCCCGGTCGACTGCGAGATCACCGGCCTGACCGAAACGCCGGATGGCCGCGCACTCTTCGTCAACATCCAGCATCCCGGCGAGACGATCAGCAAGGCCAACATCGCGGACCCGTCCAGGTACCTGAGCCACTGGCCGGGCAACGCCGGCTACGGGGCTGGCGGCAGCAGTGCGCGGCCGCGGTCGGCAACCCTCGTGATCACTCGCACCGACGGCGGCCTGATCGGCGCCGACGGCGACATCTTGCTGAACGAGGATTGAGGGCTAGAAGCGCATGCCCGCGGAGAACCGCAGGCGGTCCGACGGACCCGGGGTGCGCAGCGGCTGGTCGTAGGACAGGCGCAGGTAGGACCAGCGCCAGTCGTAGCGCACCGCCAGTCCCAGCCGGTCCTGCGCCAGCTGGCGCGTCACCTGCAAGGACAGCGCGTCGCCGCCGCCGAAGCGGTACCCGCCGCCGAGGCTCATCACCTCGGTCTCCAGGCTGCGGCCGATGCCCGCGCGGGCGAACCAGCTCTCGCCGGCCTCCACCGACAGGCCGCTGCCCGAGTCCGATCCGGCAAGGGACAGGCGCACCGGCCCCCAGCTGGCCAGCGGCAGCCGAGGCAGCATTTCAGGCTCGGAATGCCACGACGGCGACGTCAATGTGTAGTCCGGGGACAGCAGCTGCGCACCAGCAGACACAGCGGCCCCGGAAAGGAGCACACCGACCAGGAGGTTGGCGATGCGGGGGGTGGAAGCGGTGCGCATGAAACCAATGTAGACCTTCGCGCACGCGACCGCATTGCCCAAAAGGACGTTGTGGCAGGGCAGCGACGAGCTTCCGCCGGGCGGCATCCAACCGCCCTAAGGAGCTGTCGGCACGCCGCGGCGTCGACGCAACACTGGAGATGAACTGGTGCGGAACGAACGGCAACTTCGCGGCAATTCCCGACCGTTCCCGGCGGATTTGGCGCTGAAGACCGCCGTCAGGCCAGCCCGACCGTGGGTCAACCCGCCCGGACCGCCTCGACCAGCCGTTCGGCGCCCTTGCGGGCGACCTGTTCGTCGCTGGCCTCCACCATCACCCGCAGCACGGGTTCCGTGCCGCTGGCACGGATCAGGACGCGGCCGGAGCCATCCAGCTCCTTCTGCAGCGTCTCGCATTCGGAAGCCAGCTTCTCGCTCTTCTTCCAGTCCTGCCCCGGCGCCAGGCGGACGTTGATCAGCGTCTGCGGGAACAGGCTGACGCCTTCCAGCAATTGCGCCAGGGACTTGCCGCTGCGGGCGACCGCCTTGAGCACCTGCAAGGCGCTGATCAGGCCATCGCCCGTCGTGTGCTGGTCCAGGCACAGCAGGTGGCCGGAGCCTTCGCCGCCCAGCAGCCAGCCGCGCTTCTCGAGTTCCTCGAGCACGTAGCGGTCACCGACCTTGGCGCGCACGAACTCCACGTTCCTGGCCTTCAGCGCGAGCTCGACGGCCATGTTGGTCATGAGCGTGCCCACCGCGCCCGGCACGCGTTCGCCGCGCTGGAGGCGGTCCATGACCATCACGTAGAGCAGCTCGTCGCCGTTGAAGAGGCGCCCGGCGGCGTCGACCATCTGCAGGCGGTCGGCATCGCCGTCCAGCGCGATGCCGAAGTGCGCATGGTGTTCTCGCACGGTGCCCACCAGCGCATCGGGATGGGTTGCGCCCACCTTGTCGTTGATGTTCAGCCCGTCCGGCGAACAGCCGATGCAGAAGACCTCGGCACCGAGCTCGTGGAACACCTTGGGAGCGATGTGGTACGCGGCGCCGTTCGCGCCGTCGACCGCGATGCGCATTCCCTTGAGCGTCAGGTCGTTCGCGAAGGTGCTCTTGCAGAACTCGATGTAGCGGCCGGCGGCGTCGTCCAGGCGCCGCGCCTTGCCGAGCGTGGCCGAGTCGGCCCACCGTGGCGGCTCCTCCAGCGCGGCCTCGACCTGGATCTCCCACTCGTCCGGCAGCTTGGTGCCCTGGGCGCTGAAGAACTTGATGCCGTTGTCCTGGAAGGGGTTGTGGCTGGCGCTGATCACCACGCCCAGGCTCGCGCGCTGCGCCCTGGTGAGGTAAGCCACGCCGGGCGTGGGCAGCGGGCCCAGCAGCACGACGTCGACCCCGGCGGAATTGAAGCCCGATTCGAGCGCGCTTTCGAGCATGTAGCCGGAAATGCGCGTGTCCTTGCCGATCAGCACCGTGGGGCGTTCCTCGGTGCGCTTGAGCACGCGACCGACCGCGTGCGCGAGCCGCAGCACGAAGTCCGGGGTGATGGGCGCCTCGCCCACCGTCCCGCGGATTCCATCCGTGCCGAAATACTTTCTGCTCATGTGTTCCCTGCTCCCTGGCCCGTGAGGGCCGCCTCGGTCGCGCTCCAGACCTTGAGCGCGGCCACCGTCTCCTTGACGTCGTGCACGCGCACGATCGCCGCTCCCCGGTCCACCGCCAGCAGCGCCGCCGCGATGCTGGCCGGCACCCGCTCGTTCACCGCGGCACCGGTCACCGTGCCCAGCGAGGACTTGCGCGACCAGCCCGCCAGCAGCGGATAGCCGTCGTGCAGAAGCTCCCTCTGGCGCGCCAGCAGCGCGAAGTTCTGCTCCAGCGTCTTGCCGAAGCCGATCCCCGGATCCCAGGCGATGCGCGACACGGACACGCCTCGCTCGCGCAGGGCCTGGCTGCGCTCGCGCAGGAAATCACGGACCTGGGGCACCGCGTCGCCGTCCATGGGCGCGCGCTGCATGGTCTGGGGCTCGCCGTGCATGTGCATCACGCAGACACCGCAGCTCGGATGCCCCGCGACCACGTCGAGCGCGCCCTGCTGCCGCAGCCCCCAGATGTCGTTGATGATGTCCGCGCCCAGCTCGAGCACCTCGCGCATCAGCTCCGGCTTGTAGGTGTCGACCGAAAGCGGCACGCCGAACTTCACGGCCTCCCGGACCACCGGCAGCACGCGGGCCCGCTCTTCCTCCAGGGGCACCGGCGGGATGCCGGGGCGCGTGGACTCGCCGCCGATGTCCAGGATGTCCGCCCCCTCCCGCATCAGCTTTTCGCAGTGTTGCAGTGCCGTGCGCGTGCTCACGAATCGCCCGCCGTCCGAGAACGAGTCGGGCGTGACGTTCACGATGCCCATGACCCGCGGACGGTCGAGGGCGATAGCAAAACGGGTCGTCTGCCACTCCATGTGCATGGGCGGGATTTTGCGCCAGGGGCCAAAGCAAAGGGGCCCCGAGGGGCCCCTTGGTCATTTTCGAGCGGATTTTACGCGGCGTTCGGGGCCGGGTCGGCACCCACCGTGGGACCGCCCGTGCCGCCCGAAGTCGGCGTGCGCGGCGTGAAGTCCTTGGGCGGACGAGGCTCCTTGCCGGCCATGATGTCGTCGATCTGCTCGGCGTCGATGGTTTCCCACTCGAGCAGCGCCCGCGCCATGCGGTGCATCTTGTCCTGGTGGTCCTCGATCAGCCTGCGCGCTAGGGTGTACTGCTCGTCGATGATGCGGCGGACTTCCAGGTCCACCTTCTGCATGGTCTGCTCGGAGATGTTGGTCGTCTTGGTCACCGAACGGCCCAGGAACACCTCGCCCTCGTTCTCGGCGTAGACCATCGGGCCCAGCGCGTCGGACATGCCGTAGCGCATCACCATGTCGCGTGCCAGGTGGGTGGCCCGCTCGAAGTCGTTGCTCGCGCCGGTGGTCATCTGGTGCATGAACACCTCTTCCGCGATCCGGCCGCCGAACAGCATGGCGATCTGGTTGAGCATGTACTCGCGGTCGTAGCTGTAGCGGTCCTGCGCCGGCAGGCTCATCGTCACGCCCAGCGCGCGGCCGCGCGGGATGATGGTGACCTTGTGCACCGGGTCGCACTTGGGCAGCAGCTTGCCGATGATGGCGTGGCCGGACTCGTGGTAGGCCGTGTTGCGGCGCTCTTCTTCCGGCATCACCATGGACTTGCGCTCCGGGCCCATCAGGATCTTGTCCTTGGCCTTCTCGAAGTCCTGCATTTCCACCACGCGGGCGCTGCGCCGGGCGGCCATCAGCGCTGCCTCGTTGCAGAGGTTGGCGAGGTCGGCGCCCGACATGCCCGGCGTGCCGCGCGCGATGATCGACGCGTTGACGTCCTGGCCGATCGGGATCTTGCGCATGTGCACGTTCAGGATCTGCTCGCGGCCGCGGATGTCCGGCAGCGTCACGTACACCTGGCGGTCGAAGCGACCGGGACGCAGCAGCGCGGCGTCCAGGATGTCGGGACGGTTGGTGGCCGCGACCACGATCACGCCCAGGTTGGTCTCGAAGCCGTCCATCTCCACCAGCATCTGGTTGAGGGTCTGCTCGCGCTCGTCGTTGCCGCCACCCAGACCGGCGCCGCGCTGGCGGCCGACCGCGTCGATTTCATCGATGAAGATGATGCAGGGGGCGTTCTTCTTGGCGTTCTCGAACATGTCGCGCACGCGGGCCGCGCCCACGCCGACGAACATCTCGACGAAATCGGAACCGGAAATCGAGAAGAACGGCACCTTCGCCTCGCCGGCGATGCCCTTGGCCAGCAGGGTCTTGCCGGTGCCGGGAGGGCCGACCAGCAGCAGGCCGCGCGGGATGCGGCCACCGAGCTTCTGGAATTTCTGGGGGTCCTTCAGGAAGTCGACGACTTCCTTGACCTCTTCCTTGGCCTCGTCGCAGCCCGCGACGTCGGCGAAGGTGATCTGGTTGCTGCTCTCGTCGAGCATGCGCGCCTTGCTCTTGCCGAAGCTGAAGGCGCCGCCCTTGCCGCCGCCCTGCATCTGGCGCATGAAGTAGATCCACACCCCGATCAGCAGGAGCATCGGCCCCCAGCTCACCAGCAGCGTCATCAGGAGGGAACCTTCCTCGCGCGGCTTGACGTCGAACTTGACGCCGTTGTTGATCAGGTCGCCGACGAGGCCGCGGTCGAGGTAGGTGGCGGTGGTGCGCACCTTGCGGTCATCGTTGGTGATGGCCACGATCTCGGTGCCGCCCTGGCCCTCCTGGATCACGGCGTTCTTGATCTGCTTGTTGCGGACCTGTTCCAGGAAATCCGAGTAGCCAACCACCGAAGCACCAGCGGCACCACGGGTGTCGAACTGCTTGAATACGGTGAAAAGCACCAGGGCGATCACCAGCCAGACGGCGATCTTCGAAAACCACTGATTATTCAAAACGAGTCTCCGGGACGGTTTGGCCCATGTGTACTGGACCAATTGACGACCATTTTAGGGGTTTCAAGCTGCCGGCCGATCTATTTTTACCAGTCGCTCCATAGGAGGACCCACCCCATTCTTGCAGGACAAGACCCCACTCAACGGGGCACTTTCAGCCCAATGCCCACCAGAAAGGTCTCGGAGGACTTGTCGCGCGACGCCTTGGGCTTCAGGGGCTTCACGACGCGGAACCGCTCCTTGAACTCCTTCACCAGCTGACTGTAACCGCTGCCGTGAAACACCTTGCAGACCAGGGCTCCCTCGGGTTTCAGGTGACCCTGGGCGAATTCGATCGCCAGTTCGACCAGGTGCCCCACCCGGGCGGCATCGGAGGAGGGAATGCCGGACAGGTTGGGCGCCATGTCCGAGACGACCACGTCCGCCTTGCGGCCGGCCAGCAGCCTTTCCAGTTCCGCAGCCGGCTCCGGCTCGCGGAAGTCGCCCTGCACGAAGGTCACGCCTTCGATCGGCTCCATGGGCAGCAGGTCCAGCGCCAGGATCTGGCCGGCCAGGACGCCGGACGCAGCGCCATCGGGCGCGAGCTTGCGCCGGACGTACTGGCTCCAGGCGCCCGGGGTGGAGCCCAGGTCCACGACCACGTGCCCGGGCTTGATCAGGCCCAGGCTCTCGTCGATCTCCTTGAGCTTGTACGCGGCACGGGCGCGGAAACCCTCTTTCTGCGCGAGCTTCACGTACGGGTCGTTCACGTGGTCGTTCAGCCACGCCTTGTTGACCTTCTTGCTCTTCGTCTGGATCTTCATGTGCAGGGGATAATAAGCGGATGGCAGCGATTCAACTGAGTGTGGCCGAGCGCAAGACGCATCGGGCCGAAGCCCATCACCTCGACCCGGTGGTGATGATCGGCAATGACGGCCTGACCGCCGCCGTGAAAAAGGAAACCGACGCGGCGCTGAGCGCCCACGGGCTGATCAAGGTCCGCGTGCTCGGCGACGACCGGGAGAAGCGCGAGGCCGTGTACCAGCAGCTGTGCGACGAGCTCGGCGCGGCGCCGATCCAGCACATCGGCAAGCTGCTGGTGCTGTGGCGCCCGAAGCCGAAGAAGGAAAAGGCCGAAGACGAGGACCGCCGTCCCGGTCCGCGCGAGTTCAAGGTCATCAAGAACTCCAGCCGGGGCGGCCAGCGTCCGGAGGTCAAGCGCGTCCGGGTGCTTGGCAATCAGCGCCTGACCAGCGGCGGCAACGTGCGCAAGGCCAAGCCCAAGCAGAAGTCGGTCAAGAAGACCCGCGCGGACTGAGGCCGCCGCTGGTGCGCCAAAGCACCACCAGCGCGCACAGCCACTGGGCGGCATACACGACCGTCCCGGCGCTGTGCCAGAAGCGCAGGTCCTGGCGGGCGACGATGCGGGGAGCGATCGCGAATTCCTGCAGCAAGGCGCACAGCATCCCCAGCAGCACGTAGGCGACGGCCCCGCCGGCCCAGCCGATCGCGGGCGTCCCGTCCGCGCTGCGGGCCGCCATCAGCAGCAGCATGCCGCATGCGATCCCGATCCAGGATTCCGCCTGGAACAGCTTGCCCGCCAGCCCGCCGGCCACCGCCGGGGAGCTTGCATTGGCGAAAAGCAGCGGCACGGCGATGAAGCCGATGGCTGTCAGGCTGCCCCACCAGAGGGCGGCGGACAGCACCGCAAGCCGCGCCTTCCAGTCCATGTCAGAGGTAATGGACCGCCACGATCTCGTAGCGCTTGGTGCCGCCGGGCGCCTGCACTTCGGCCGTGTCGCCCTCTTCCTTGCCGATCAGCGCGCGGGCGATCGGGCTGGACACGTTGATCAGGCCCTGCTTCAAGTCGGCTTCGTCCTCACCCACGATCTGGTACTTCACCGTCTCGCCGGAGGTCTCCTCCTCCAGTTCGACGGTGGCGCCGAACACCACGCGCCCGCCGGCGTCGAGCGCGGATGGATCGATCACCTGCGCCGCCGCCAGCTTGCTTTCCAGTTCGCGGATCCGGCCTTCGATGAAGCCCTGGCGGTCCTTGGCGGCGTCGTACTCGGCGTTTTCCGACAGGTCGCCCTGGGCGCGCGCATCGGCGATCGCCTGGATCACGCCGGGACGGTCGACCGTCTTCAGGCGGTGCAGTTCAGCCTTGAGTTTTTCCGCGCCGCGGGTCGTGATGGGGATCGTGGTGGCCATTCGCAATGTCTCCTTCTGCACATGCAGCGCAAGCACCCGGGCGCACGGCGCCTGCGAGGGATTGCAATGAAAAACCGCCGAACGTTGCCGCTCGGCGGTTCTTGTGATGGGCCTGATTATAAAAGCTCAGGCCGCCAGCTGTGCGTGCATCTCCTGGACGGAAATCACGTCGAGGTTGTCCATGGATTTCATGCCCTCGACCGCCGCTTCGGCGCCGGCGATGGTCGTGAAGGTCGTGACCCGGGCCAGCAGCGAGGACGTGCGGATCGCGCGCGAGTCGGCGATGGCGTTGCGGCGCTCTTCGACCGTGTTCACCACCATGATGATCTCGTTGTTCTTGATCATGTCGACCACGTGCGGGCGGCCTTCCGTCACCTTGTTGACGGTTTCGCAGGGAATGCCGGCTGCATTGATGGCGGCCGAGGTGCCCTTGGTGGCGATCAGCGGGAAGCCCATGCCGTGCAGCTGGCGCGCCACTTCGACGGTCCGAGGCTTGTCACCGTTCTTGACCGTCAGGAACACCTTGCCGTTCGACTTGCCGTCGGCGTCCATCGGCTTGGGCAGCTTGGTGCCGGCGCCGATCTGGCTCTTCACGAAGGCCTCGCCGAAGGTCTTGCCCACGCCCATCACCTCGCCCGTGGACTTCATCTCGGGGCCGAGGATGGTGTCCACGCCCGGGAACTTCACGAACGGGAACACGGCTTCCTTGACGCTGAAGTACGGCGGTGTGACTTCCTTCGTCACGCCCTGCTGCTCCAGCGTCTTGCCCACCATGCAGCGCGCCGCGACCTTGGCCAGCTGGATGCCGGTGGCCTTGGACACGTAGGGCACCGTGCGCGAAGCCCGTGGATTCACCTCCAGCACGAAGATGACGTCCTGGCCGTCCTTCTCCTGGATGGCGAACTGCACGTTCATCAGGCCGATGACATTGAGCGCCTTGGCCATCGCGGCCGTCTGGCGCTTCAGTTCCTCGACGGTCGCCTGCGACAGCGAATAAGGGGGCAGGGAGCAGGCGGAATCGCCCGAGTGCACGCCGGCCTGCTCGATGTGCTCCATCACGCCGCCGATGAACACGCGGCCGCTGCTGTCGGCGATGCAGTCCACGTCGCACTCCACGGCGTCGTTCAGGAAGCGGTCCAGCAGCACGGGGGAGTCATTCGACACCTTCACGGCTTCGCGCATGTAGCGCTCGAGATCGCGCTGCTCGTGCACGATCTCCATCGCGCGGCCGCCCAGGACATACGAAGGCCGCACCACCAGCGGATAGCCCAGGGATTCGGCCTTCTGCAGGGCCTCGGGTTCGGTGCGCGCGGTGGCGTTCGGCGGCTGGCGCAGGCCCAGCTCGGTGAGCAGCTTCTGGAAGCGCTCGCGGTCTTCCGCCGCGTCGATCATGTCCGGCGAGGTGCCGATGATCGGCACGCCTTCCGCCTCCAGGCCCAGCGCCAGCTTCAGCGGCGTCTGGCCGCCGTACTGCACGATCACGCCCGTGGGCTTTTCCTTGTCGACGATCTCCAGCACGTCTTCCAGCGTCAGCGGCTCGAAGTACAGGCGGTCGGAGGTGTCGTAGTCGGTCGAGACCGTCTCCGGGTTGCAGTTGACCATGATGGTCTCGTAGCCGTCCTCGCGCAGGGCGAGCGCGGCGTGCACGCAGCAGTAGTCGAACTCGATGCCCTGGCCGATGCGGTTGGGGCCGCCGCCCAGCACGATGATCTTCTTGCGGTCGGTCGGTTCGGCCTCGCACTCTTCCTCGTAGGTCGAGTACATGTAGGCGGTGTTGGTGGCGAACTCGGCGGCGCAGGTGTCCACGCGCTTGTACACGGGGCGCACACCGAGCTTCTTGCGCAGGTCGCGCACCGCCTTGTCGCCGGTCTTCAGCAGCTTGGCCAGGCGGCGGTCCGAGAAACCCTTGCGCTTGAGCGCGCGCAGCGTGGCGGCGTCGAGCGAGGCCAGCGCCTGGGCGCCCTTCTCTTCCACCAGCTTGTCCAGGTCGAGTTCGATCTTCACGATCTCCTCGATCTGCACCAGGAACCACTTGTCGATCTTGGTCAGGTCGTAGACCTCGTCCACCGACAGGCCCATGCCGAAGGCGTCGCCCACGTACCAGATGCGCTCGGGACCGGGCTCGCCCAGTTCCTTTTCCAGCACTTCGCGGTCGGTGGTCTTCTGGTTGAGGCCGTCGACGCCCACTTCCAGGCCGCGCAAGGCCTTCTGGAACGATTCCTGGAAGGTGCGGCCCATGGCCATCACCTCGCCCACGGACTTCATCTGCGTGGTCAGGCGGTCGTTGGCGTCCTTGAACTTCTCGAAGGCGAAGCGCGGGATCTTGGTGACGACGTAGTCGATCGAGGGTTCGAACGAGGCGGGCGTGGCGCCGCCGGTGATGTCGTTGCGCAGTTCGTCCAGCGTGTAGCCCACCGCCAGCTTGGCCGCGACCTTGGCGATCGGGAAGCCGGTGGCCTTGGACGCCAGCGCCGAGGAACGCGACACCCGCGGGTTCATCTCGATGACGATCATGCGACCGTCCTTCGGGTTGATCGAGAACTGCACGTTGGAGCCGCCGGTGTCGACGCCGATCTCGCGCAGCACCGCCAGCGAGGCGTCGCGCATGATCTGGTATTCCTTGTCGGTCAGCGTCTGCGCCGGGGCCACGGTGATCGAGTCGCCGGTGTGCACGCCCATCGGGTCGAGGTTCTCGATCGAGCAGATGATGATGCAGTTGTCCTTCTTGTCGCGCACCACCTCCATCTCGAACTCCTTCCAGCCGAGGAGCGACTCCTCGATCAGCAGTTCGCTGGTGGGCGAGGCCTCCAGGCCGCGCTTGCAGATGGTCTCGAATTCTTCCGGGTTGTAGGCGATGCCGCCGCCGGTGCCGCCCAGCGTGAAACTGGGGCGGATGACGGTCGGGAACCCGACCTGCTTCTGCACGCCCCACGCCTCTTCCATCGTGTGGGCGATACCGGAGCGCGCCGAGCCCAGGCCGATGCGGGTCATCGCGTCCTTGAACTTCAGCCGGTCCTCGGCCTTGTCGATCGCCTCCGGCGTTGCGCCGATCAGCTCGCACTTGTACTTGTGCAGCACGCCATTGCGCCACAGGTCGAGCGCGCAGTTCAGCGCGGTCTGCCCGCCCATGGTCGGCAGGATCGCGTCGGGCTTTTCCTTGGCGATGATCTTCTCGACCGTCTGCCAGGTGATCGGTTCGATGTAGGTGACGTCGGCCGTGGCCGGGTCCGTCATGATCGTCGCCGGGTTGGAGTTGATCAGGATGACCTTGTAGCCCTCCTCGCGCAGGGCCTTGCAGGCCTGCACGCCGGAGTAGTCGAACTCGCAGGCCTGGCCGATGATGATCGGGCCGGCGCCGATGATGAGGATGCTCTTGATGTCTGTGCGCTTGGGCATGTCTTACTTCTTCGCCTGGTCCATCAGGCCGGTGAACCGGTCGAACAGGTAGCTGATGTCGTGCGGCCCGGGGGAGGCCTCAGGGTGGCCCTGGAAGCAGAAGGCCGGCTTGTCGGTGCGCGCCAGGCCCTGCAGCGTGCCGTCGAACAGCGACACGTGCGTGGCGCGCAGGTTGGCCGGCAGCGTCTTCTCGTCGACCGCGAAACCGTGGTTCTGGCTGGTGATGCTCACGCGGCCGGTGTCCAGGTCCTTTACCGGATGGTTGGCGCCGTGGTGGCCGAACTTCATCTTGAAGGTCTTCGCGCCGGAAGCGAGCGCCATGATCTGGTGGCCCAGGCAGATTCCGAAGGTGGGGTAGCCGTCCTCGATCAGCTCGCGGGTGGCGGCAATCGCGTAATCGCACGGCTCCGGGTCGCCCGGGCCGTTGGACAGGAACACGCCGTCGGGCTTCATCTTCTTTACTGCCGCCGCAGGGGTCTTCGCCGGCACGACAGTGACCTTGCAGCCGCGCTCGGCCAGCATGCGCAGGATGTTCTGCTTCACGCCGTAGTCGAAGGCGACCACGTGGTACTTCGGGTTCTCCAGGTGGCCGTAGCCCGAGCCCAGTTGCCACTCGGTCTGCTCCCAGTCGTACTCGCGCTCGACGGTCACGACCTTGGCCAGGTCCAGGCCGTTCATGGCGGGCGCCTTGCGCGCCGCGGCGACGGCCTGTGCGATGGCCTCGGGCGTGACTTCCTCGCCCTGCTTCAGGCCGAGGATGCAGCCGTTCTGCGCGCCCTTGGTGCGCAGCATGCGGGTCAGCTTGCGGGTGTCGATGTTGGCGATGGCGACCGTGTTCTCACCCTGCAGGTACTGCTGCAGGGTCATGTCGGCGCGGAAGCTGGAGGCGATCAGCGGCAGGTCGCGGATGACGAGGCCGGCGGCATGCACCTTGGCCGCCTCGACGTCCTCCCGGTTGACGCCGTAGTTGCCGATGTGCGGATAGGTGAGCGTGACGATCTGCTGGCAGTAGCTCGGGTCGGTCAGGATTTCCTGGTAGCCGGTGAGCGCCGTGTTGAACACGACTTCGCCGGTGGTGGAACCTGTGGCTCCGATCGAGTTGCCGATAAAGACCGTGCCGTCTGCGAGCGCCAGGATGGCGGGCGGGAAAGCTCCCTGAAGCGACGAAAGCACTGGGTTCTCCGGATATGCGGGTACGCCCAAAACGCGATCGAAAGCGGACTCTCGATGTTGCTTTTGTCGGGGGAGTGGCTCGATGCGCTAGGACGTACGGGGGTTTGCGGGAAAGCCCTTGATTATAGCGCGGCGACACTGCGCCGCCGGCGTGGGGTTACTCGCCGGTCGCGCAGCCCGGCAGCGTTCCGGCTTCCACCGATCGGCGGAAGCCGGGACGCTGGCCGTCATTGCTTGGTCTCGGTCTGCCGCAGCAGGCCGCCGCCTTCCACGCTGCCCTGGGCCGATCCGCCCAGGATCCGCTGCATGCAGGCCTGGCGGTCCGCCGGCGGCTGCACTTCGCATCGCTGCGTGGCATTGCGCGACAGGTCGGAAGCGGACACATTGCCCAGCCCGCCCCTGCGGGCCTCGTCGTATGCAGCCCCCGCTTCCCTCAGGCAGGTCGTGCGGTCCTGCTGGGACTGGCCGCTCAGGCAGCGCGCCCGCTCCTGCTGGTAGGCGGTTTGCGCCGCGGAAGGCGTGACCTTGCCCCCGGCCCAGGCGGGTGCCAGGGCCGTGGCGAGGACCAGCGCGGCGGCGGCCGTGAATGGGATGCGGTTCACGCAGTTCTCCCGGCTCACGGCTTGACGCTGATCTCGTTGCGCACCGACTTGACGCCGGACACGCCGCGCGCGATGGTTTCGGCGGTGGCGCGTTCGGTCGTGTTCTTGGCGAAGCCGGACAGCATCACGGTGCCGTTGAGTGTCTCGACCGTGATGCTGGATGCATCGACGGCCTTGCTGTCGACGAAGCGCGCCTTGACGCTCGTCGTGATGGCGGTGTCGTCGACATACGCACCCACGGTTTCCTGGCCGCGCGTGACGGCGCAGCCGGACAGGGTGAGCAGGCAGGCGGCCAGCGCGAAGGGGAGGATGTTGCGGTTGTTCATGGTGTGTTTCCAGTGAGAGAAATGGGAGGGGATTTCGTTGCGGGCGACGGGCGCGTCAGATCCGCGGTTCACCGTCACGGTTGACCGTGACGGTGCGACCCGGGGCGTCGGCCATCTGCATGCGGTGCTGCTGGCCGCGGAAGTCGTAGGTCACGTCCCAGTAACTGGGCGTGGCCTGGACCGGGTTGGAGTCGCAGCGGCGCACGTCCTGCGCCACGGCGGTGGGCGCGGTGCCGCGTCCGTATTGCGAACCAAGGGCCGCACCGCCTAGGGCGCCGCCCACGGTTGCGATCTGCTTGCCCGTTCCGCCGCCGACCTGGTGCCCCAGGACGCCGCCGATCACGGCCCCGATCGCCGCACCCGCCAGGTTCGGGTTGCCCTGCTGCGGGGGTTGTTGCACCACCTGCTCGCGCTCCATCCAGCAACGCTGGCCGGGCGTGCCGACCACGGCGCGCGCGGACGTCACGTCGGCGTCGTACAGGCGCTCGTTGCGGCGGCGACGGAAGTCCTGCGTGACCATGGGCATGGGCGCGTAGCTGGCCTCGGCGACATGCTCGTTCGCGGGCAGCGGCCGCACGGAGGAGATCCGGTCGTTCAGGCCCATGGCGCTGAGCGAGGGGTACTGGCCCGGCCGCAGCACGGTGCACCGGCCTTCGAGGCGGGTGTTCTCGCAGGCCTCCCAGCGCTGCCCAACCACGACCACCGAAGAGGCGCGGTCGTTGAATCCGGAGCGCTCCAGGTTGCCGACGCGCTGCGGGGTGCTGAAGGAGCGGCCCTGGAAACCTTCCTGCTCGTAGAAGGTGACTTGCGCCGATGCCTGCGCGGCGAAGGCCAGCGCGCTCGTGGCGAACAGGGCTTGGACGACGGTGATGTTTTTCATGCGGACCTCTTTCAGCCCACACGGTACGCAGCGCGCGGCCTGCTGTCTGTGCGCCACCGTACCGAGGTGCATTGCTGCTCGGCCGGAAGCGATGTCCCTGGCTCGTGGGCAGCCGGCCCGCCTCCAGCTAAACTGGTCAATCCACTGAGTCGGCTTACCTAGTGCCCCAAGCCGATGGGCCTCCGCCCGCTCAGTTCGCCTCTGCACCGCAACCTGGGTGCAGCCATGCAACATTCCCCGCACATCGCGGCCTGGTCATCGCCGAGCGACCTGGCCAGGCTGGCCGCAGCAGGACCGGCTCCTCCTGTCCGGCTGGGTGATTTCATCCGCTCCCACGCCGGCGAAATTCTGCAGGCCTGGGACGAGTTCGCGGCGACGGTGGTGCACGACGGAAAGACGCTGGACCACGCCGCGCTGCGCGACCATGCGGCCGAGATCCTCGACACGATCGCACTGGATCTCGCCCAACCCCAGTCCACTGCCGAACAGGACGCGAAGGGCAAGGGCCAGGCCCCGCCCAGCCCCTTCCCCACCCCAGCTGAAACCCATGCCGACTTCAGGATGGTGGCCGGCTTCGCGGTCGACGCCCTGATCACGGAGTATCGGGCCCTGCGCGCGAGCGTGCTGAAGATCTGGGCGAAGGCGGGAGGCGGCGCCACCGCGGCCGACCTGACCGACCTGACCCGCTTCAACGAAGCGATCGACCAGTCGATCGCGGAATCCGTGGGCAGGTACACCCGGCAGACCAAGACGGCCACGGATCTCTTCATCGGCATCCTGGGCCACGACATCCGCAATCCCCTGGGCACCATCGTCTTCAGCGCCGAACACCTGGTGCGCTCCGGCCAGCTGACACGCCAGGCGGCGGCGCCCATCGCGAACGCGGCGGTCCGCATCAAGGGAATCATCGAGCAGGTCGTGGACTTCACGCGCGCACAATCGGACGGCGTCATGCCGATCGTGCGGTCGCCCGGAAACCTGGCCAAGCAGGTGGCCAAGATCGTGCAGGAGACCCAGGTCCGGCACCCGGCGCGGACGATCCGGCTGGAAGGCCCGGGGCACCTGGCGGGAAGCTGGGACGAAGCGCGCATCGGGCAACTGCTGTCGAACCTGCTGGCAAACGCGCTGCTGTACGGCTCGCAGGACGCGGAGGTGACGGTCAAGACCTGGGGGACGCAGCAGGCTGCGGGCTTCTCGGTGCACAACGAAGGGCATCCGATCGATCCCGCGGACCGGGAACGCATCTTCGAACCGCTGCAAAGGGGCGTCCAGAACCGGGAGGGTCGCCCCGAGGCGAACGGTCTCGGGCTCGGGCTGTTCATCTGCCGGGAGATCGTGCGCTCCCACGGCGGCGTGCTCGACGTGGACTCGACGGAAGCGGAGGGCACCACTTTCTCGGTGTCCTTGCCGCATCCGGCGGCATAGCGCGCAGGGGCCTGGAGGCGCGGCTCGCCCGCCCCCGATGGCCCGCGCTAGGACCGGCCGGCGAAGTGCGCCGCCGCGCTCGCATGCAGGCAGATCGCCGCCGCGGCGCCGACATTGAGCGACTCCTCGCCCCCCGGCTGCACGATGCGCACGAACTGCCGCGCCCGCGCCGCCAGCGCCGTGCCGACGCCCTGCCCTTCATGCCCGAGCACCCAGGCACAGGGCCAAGGCAGCTTCGCCCGGTGCAGGTAGTCGCCCTGGTGCGAGCTGGTCGCCAGCAGCGGGACCCGCAGTGCATCGAGCCGGTCAGCCTCCAGTCCCTCGAGCAGGCCCAGGCCGAAATGCGCGCCCATGCCGGCGCGCAGCACCTTGGGACTCCAGAGCGCGGCCGTGCCCTTGATCGCCAGCACCTGGCGAAAGCCGAAGGCGCCGGCGCTGCGCAGGATGGTGCCCACGTTGCCGGCGTCCTGCAGGCCATCCAGGATGACCGTGGGCGCGTCCGGCTGCAGCACGGGCTGCGCCGGCAGCGGCAGCACGAAGCCCATCCGCGCCGGCGACTCCAGTGCACTGACCGTGGCAAACAGCGCGTCCTCGATGGTGACGATCTTCCCGCCCGTGTCCGCCCAATCGTGGCCGACCTGGTCCCAATAGGACGCCTGGAACACCGCGTGGGTCGGCTGCAGGCCGCGCTGCAATGCAGCCCGGCAGAGATGGTCCCCTTCCAGCCAGACGCGCCCCTGCTTGCGGTAGGCGGTGCTGTCGTGCGCCAGCTTGCGCAGGTCCTTCAGCAGCGCGTTGTCGCGGGAGTGGATGTGCTGGGGGCCGGTGTCGGTCACTGGACCTGCACCGACACCGTCGCGCCCTCGATGGTGAGCAACTGCGCGGCCACCGGCGCGAAATGACGGCGATGGTGGATGCAGGGGCCGTGCACGCGCAGGGCTTCGAGGTGCTCGGGCGTGCCGTAGCCCTTGTGGGCGGCAAAGCCGTACTGCGGGAACTGGTCGTGCAGCTCCACCAGCATGCGGTCGCGCGTGACCTTCGCGATGATGGATGCCGCCGAGATCGACCTGATCTTGGCGTCGCCATCCACGATGGCTTCCGAAAGGATCTCCAGCTTCGGCAAGCGGTTACCGTCCACCAGCACCTTCACCGGCTTCAGGCGCAGTCCCTCGACGGCCCGTTTCATGGCGAGCATGGTGGCGTGCAAGATGTTCAGGTCGTCGATTTCCTCGACGGACGCCATCCCCACCGAGCAGCACAGGGCCTTCTCCCGGATCTTGTCGTACAGCTTGTCGCGCTGCAGCGGCGTGAGCACCTTGGAATCGGCCAGCCCGAGGATGCGCTTCTTGTCGTCCAGGATCACCGCCGCGGCAACCACCGGCCCTGCCAGCGGACCGCGGCCGGCTTCGTCGACCCCTGCCAGCAACCCGACCGGCTCCGGAAAGAGCAGCGGCACCTGGCGCGGCCGGACCGCCTTCGTCCGGATCGTCGTGGTCCGGATGCGCCTGTCCGCTTCAGGAGGCGAGGACTTGTTCGATGGCATCGGTGGCGAGTTGGGCGGTGTCGCGCTTCAGGCGCAGGTGCAGGTCGCGGAATGTCGCCTGCACGGCCTGCATTCTGTCAGGGCTGTCCAGCCAGTCGGCGAGCGCCCCGGAAAGCAACTCGGGTTTTGCGTTGGACTGCAGCAACTCGGGCACGACGAAGTCCCGGCACAGGATGTTCGGCAGCCCCACCCAGGGCTGCAGCTGCCGCGGCTTCATCAGCGCGTACGTGGCCCAGTGCGTGTGGTACGAGATGACCATGGGCCGCTTGAACAGGGCCGCCTCCAGCGTGGCGGTGCCGCTGGCCACCAGCGCCACGTCACAGGCCGCCAGCACCGGGTGGGACTGGCCGGTCACGATGGTGAGGTGGCGCGGCGCCGGTCCCGAGCGGGCCAGCTGGCTGATGCGCGCCTGCAGCGCGGGCATCGCCGGGATCACGAACCAGGCGCCGGGCCGGCTTTTCTGCAGCTGGGCGGCGGCGGCCAGGAAGCGCGGCGCCATCGCCTCCACCTCGGAGGCCCGGCTGCCGGGCAGTAGTGCGATCACCTCCCCGTGGGCCGGCAGGCCCAGCGGGATGCGGGCGGCGGCCTTGTCCGGGTCCAGGGGGATCACGTTCGCGAGCGGATGTCCCACGTAGGTCGCGGCCACCCCGTGGCGCGCCAGCAGCTCGGGCTCGAAGGGGAAGATGCACAGCACGTGGTCGCACGCCTTGCGCAGCTTGTCCACCCGCTTCATCCGCCAGGCCCAGATGGAGGGGCACACGAAATGCACCGTCCGGATCCCGGCGCGGCGCAGGTCGGCCTCCAGTCCCAGGTTGAAGTCCGGCGCGTCCACGCCGATGAACACGTCGGGGCGCTCCTTCAGCAGCCGCTCGCGCAGCGCATCGCGGATGCCGGCGATCTCCTTGTAATGCCGCAGCACCTCGGCGTAGCCGCGCACGGCGAGCTTCTCGTAGGGCCACCAGGGTTCGAAGCCGTGCCGCGCCATGTGCGGCCCGCCAATGCCCGCGGAGGCCAGCCCGGGCCAGCGCTGGCGCATGCCGGCGAGCAGCAGGCCGGCCAGCAGGTCGCCCGAGGCTTCGCCCGCGACGAAAGCGGCGCGCGGTCCCTGCGGCTCCATGGTCAGCGGGCGATGCCGCGGGTGGCCGCCGCGAGGAAGCCGCTCATGAGCGCGACTTCGTCCCTGGCCTCGGGCGCCGACTGCGCCAGCGCCTCGATGGCGGCGCGGGCGGCTTCCAGCGTCCGGCCTTCCCGGTAGAGGAGCTTGTGCATCTGCTTGACGCCGGCGATGCGGTCCGCGCTGAAGTCGCGCCGGCGCAGGCCCACCACGTTGATGCCGCGGACCGCCAGCGGGTTGCCGTCCACCAGCATGAAGGGCGGCACGTCCTGCGACACCGCGCTGGCGAAGCCGACCATCGCATGGGCGCCGACCTTCACGAACTGGTGGATGCCCGTGAGCCCGCCCACCGTGACCCAGTCGCCCAGCTCCACGTGGCCCGCGAGCGTCGTGTTGTTGGCGAGCGTGGTGTGGTTGCCCACCACGCAGTCGTGCGCGATGTGGGTGTAGGCCATGATCCAGTTGTCGTCGCCGATGCGCGTGACCGCCTTGTCCTGCACCGTGCCCACGTGCAGGGTCACGAATTCGCGGATGGTGTTGCGGTCGCCGATCACCAGCTCGGTTGGCTCGCCCTGGTACTTCTTGTCCTGGTTGGCCGCGCCGATGGAGCCGAACTGGAAGATGCGGTTGTCGCGGCCGATCGTGGTGCGGCCCTCGAGGACCACGTGGGCCGCCACGGTCGTTCCCGCGCCGATCTTCACGTGCGGTCCGACCAGCGTGTACGCGCCGACCGTGACGCTGGGGTCAAGTTCCGCCTTGGGATCGACGATCGCGGTCGGATGGATGTTCGTCATGCGGGCCTCCGACGGGCCGCCCCTAGGAGGCCCAGCCCCCTCGGGGGGCAGTGCAGCGGCCTTGCCGCAAACGTGGGGGCATCCATTTCTTCAGGGAACCGTGCGCATCGTGCACATCAGCTCGGCCTCGCAAGCGATGTCCTCGCCCACGCGGGCCGTGCACTTGAACTTGTAGATGCCGGCCTTCTGGCGCAGCAGTTCCACGTCCATCACCAGCTGGTCACCCGGCTCGACCGGCCGCTTGAAGCGCGCGCCGTCGATGCCCGCGAAATAGATGACCGAGTTGGGGTCGCGCGTGGACGATTCGTCGGCGAAGGCGAGCAGGCCCGCCGTCTGGGCCATCGCTTCGAGCATCAGCACGCCCGGCATCACCGGGCGGTGCGGGAAGTGCCCCACGAAAAAGGGCTCGTTGATCGTGACGTTCTTCAGCGCCTTGATCGACTTGCCGGGGTCCACGGCCAGCACGCGGTCCACCAGCAGGAACGGGTAGCGGTGCGGAAGCTTCTTGAGGATCTGGTGGATGTCCATGGCGAGGTTCAGGATTTCTTTTCCAGTGCCTTGATGCGCTCGCGCAGCATGTACAGCTGCTTGAGCGTCGCGGCGTTCTTTTCCCAGGCGGCATTGTCGTCCATGGGGAAGATGCCGGTGTACAGGCCGGGCTTCGAAATCGAGCGCGACACGAAGGTGCCGGCCGAAACCTGCACGCGGTCGGCGATCGACAGGTGCCCCAGGA
Organism: Ramlibacter sp. P4_H7; assembly: GCF_056400765.1. Taxonomy (NCBI): domain Bacteria; kingdom Pseudomonadati; phylum Pseudomonadota; class Betaproteobacteria; order Burkholderiales; family Comamonadaceae; genus Ramlibacter; species Ramlibacter sp. P4_H7. The sequence goes on along the minus strand of NZ_JBFUKP010000011.1, from coordinate 139,062 downwards.
TCATCGCGGCGCCCCCGATCATGCAGTGCGCGCCGATCGTGGCGCTGCCGGCGATGCCGGTGCAGCCCGAGATGACCGTGTGCCGGCCGATGCGGCAGTTGTGGCCGATCTGCACCAGGTTGTCGATCTTCACGCCGTCCTCCACCACCGTGTCGGCCAGCGCGCCGCGGTCGATGCAGGTGTTGGCGCCGATCTCGACGTCGTCGCCGATGCGCACGGCGCCCAGCTGCTCGATCTTCACGAAGCCCTCGGGCGACGGAGCGAAGCCGAAGCCGTCGGCGCCGATCACCACCCCAGGATGCAGCACACAGCGCGCGCCGATCACGCAATCCTCGGCCACGTGCACGCGGGCCTTGAGCACCGTGCCGTCGCCCACGCGGGCGCCGCGTTCCACGACGCAGTGCGGGCCGATGCGCACGTCCTGCCCGATCACGGCGTCGGCATCGATGACGGCACTGGAATGGATGGCGGGGCCGGCGGGCCTGGCGTGGGTGCGCTTCCACAGTTGCGTGGCCCGGGCGAAATACAGGTAGGGGTCGTCGGCGACGATGCAGGCGCCGCGGGCGAGCGCCGCGTCGCGCAGGGCCGGCGCCACGATCACGCAGCCGGCGGCCGTGGCATCGAGCTGGGCCCGGTAGCGGGGATGGCTCAGGAAAGCGAGGTGGCCCGGCTGAGCGCTTTCCAGCGGGGCGAGCCCGTCGATGCGCAGGGTGGGATCCCCATGCAGTTCGCCCCCGAGGGCCGCGACGATCTCGCCGATTTGCAGCGCCACGGCTTTGGCGCGTCAGCGCACCGAGTTCAGGGCCTTGATCACCTTGTCGGTGATGTCGTGCTTGGGGTTGATGTAGACCGCCTCCTGCAGGATCAGGTCGTATTTCTCCTGCTCGGCCACCTGCTTGACGACGCGGTTGGCGCGATCCAGCACCTGCTGCAGTTCCTCGTTCTTGCGCGCGTTGAGGTCCTCCTGGAACTCGCGGCGCTTGCGCTGGAACTCGCGGTCCTGGTCGACCAGCGACTTCTGGCGCTGCGAACGCTGCGCTTCCGGAAGCGCGGGCGCCTCGCGTTCGAACTTCTCGGACGCGGCCTTGAGCGAGTTGCCCAGATCGTTGAGCTCCTTCTCGCGGCGGGAGAATTCCTGCTCCAGCTTCACCTGCGCCTGCTTCGCGGAGTTGGCCTCCCGGAAGATGCGGTCGGTGTTGACGAAGCCCACGCGGAAATCCTCCGCCTGCGCCTGGACGCTGAAGGCCAGCGCGCCCAGCAGGATGGCCAGGCAGGGACGGGACAGGATCTTCTTCATCAGAAGGAGGTTCCGATCTGGAATTGCAATTTCTGGATTTTATCCCCAGGCTCCTTGCGGATCGGTTCCGCCACCGCAATGCGCAGCGGACCGACGGGCGAAAGCCAGGAAAGTCCGATGCCGGCGGAGGCGCGGAGCGTGTTGAAGTTGATCGGGTCGTTCTCGCCGTACACGTTGCCGGCGTCGATGAATCCGTACAGCCGCAGGCTCTTGTCGTTGCCGGCGCCGGGGAAAGGCGTGATCACCTCCGCGTTCAGCGTGATCTTGCGCGGGCCGCCGATCGAGGACCCGGTCACGTCGCGCGGGCCCAGGGTGCCCTGCTGGAAGCCGCGCACCGAGCCGAGGCCGCCCGAGTAGAAGTTCTTGAACACCGGGTACGGCTGCCCGTTCAGTCCCTTGCCCCAGCCCAGCTCGCCGTTGAAGGCGAAGGTGTACAGCTTGGCCAGGGGGAAGAACTGCTGGTACTGGTAGTTGGCCCGGACGTAGCGGGCGTCGCCCGCCACGCCCCACTCGCCGCCGAAGCGCTGCAGCCGGCCTCTGGTGGGCGACATCGCGCTGTCGCGGTCGTCGCGCGACCAGCCGACGGTCAGGGGGATCGTGCTGCTGGTGTAGCCGAAGCGTTCGGCGTACAGCAGGTAGGCGGCCGGGATGTTGGTGCCCGGCTTGATCTCCGTGCGCTCGAGACTGCCGCCGAAGAAGACGGTGTCCACCTCGGTGAAGGGCACGCCGAAGCGCAGGCCGGCGCCGGAAGTGATGAGCTCGTAGTTGCCGCCCTGGTCCTCGTACGGCTTGGACGTGCGGTGGTACAGGTCGATCGTCCGCGAGACCCCGTCCGGCGTGAAATAGGGGTTGACCGTGTTCAGCACCAGCGTGCGGTTGTACTTGCTGGTGTTGATCTCCAGGCCGAAGTAGTTGCCGGTGCCGAAGGCGTTTTCCTGCTTGATGCTGAAGGACAGCGCCAGTTTTTCCGCCGTGGAGAAGCCCGCGCCCAGCTGCAGGCTGCCGGTGGGCCTTTCCGTGATCACGACGTTCAGGTCGACCTGGTCCGGCGCGCCCGGCACGTCGGAGGTCTCGACGCTCACTTCCTTGAAATAGCCGAGGCGCTCCACGCGGTCGCGCGAGAGCTTGATGCGCTCGGCGTCGTACCAGCTGGACTCGAACTGGCGGAATTCGCGGCGGATCACCTCGTCCCGGGTGCGGTTGTTGCCCGAGACGTTGATGCGGCGCACGTAGGCGCGGCGCGAGGGCTCCGCCAGCAGCACGAAATTGACGCGGTTGTTGGTGCGGTCGATTTCGGGCCGCGCCTCGACCTGCGCGAAGGCGTAGCCGAAGTTGCCGAAGTGCTCGGTGAAGGCCTTGGTGGTCTCCGTCACCAGGTCGGCGTTGTAGGGCTGGCCCGGCCTGATCTTCACCAGCGCCTTGAACTCGTCTTCCTTGCCCAGGAAGTCGCCTTCCAGCCGGACCCCGGACACCACGTAGCGTTCACCCTCGGTGACGTTGATGGTGATGCTGATGTCCTGCTTGTTCGGCGAGATCGCGACCTGGGTCGAGTCGATGCGGAATTCCAGGAAGCCGCGCTGCAGGTAGTAGGAACGCAGCGCTTCCTGGTCGGCGTTGAGCTTGGTGCGCGAATAGCGGTCGGACTTGGTGTACCAGGCCAGCCAGCCGCCGGTATCCAGCTCCATCTGGTCCTTCAGCGTCGATTCGCTGAAGGTCTTGGCGCCGACGATGTGGATGTCCCGGATGCGGGTGGGCTCGCCCTCGCTCACGGTGAACGTGAGGTTGACGCGGTTGCGCTCGATCGGGGTGACCGTGGTCACCACGTCGGCGCCGTACAGGCTTTTGTTGATGTACTGACGCTTGAGCTCCTGCTCGGCCCGGTCGGCCAGCGCCTGGTCGTACGGGCGTCCTTCAGTCAGGCCGATCTCGCGCAGCGCCTTCTTCAGCGTGTCCTTGTCGAATTCCTTGGTGCCGACGAAGTCGACGTCCGCCACCGTGGGACGCTCCTCCACCGCGATGATCAGCACGTCGCCGTTCACTTCGAGGCGCACGTCCTTGAAGAGCCCCAATGCGAAGAGGGCCCGGATTGCCGCCGAGCCCTTGTCGTCGTTGTACTGGTCGCCTACGCGAAAGGGCAGCGAACCGAACACGGTGCCCGGCTCCACGCGCTGCAGGCCCTCGACCCGGATGTCGCGGACGGTGAAGGGCTCGACGGCCCAGGTGTTGGCGGCGAAGGCGAGGACGCACACGGCCGAAACGGTACGCACGCGCAAGCGCTTGATGTGTTTCTTCATTGAATCAGGAAAGGCGCCGGCGGCATCTGCTGGCAGGCCGCGGCGGCAGTTGTTCTATCCAAAGAGCCTGGCGACGTCGTTGAACAGGGCGATCGACATCATCACCAGCAGCACCGCCACGCCACCGCGCTGCAGGCGCTCCATCCAGGCGTCGGAGACGCTCCTGCCCGTGACGGCCTCCCAAAGATAATACATCAGGTGTCCGCCATCCAGGACCGGGAGCGGCAGCAGGTTGAGGACACCGAGGCTCACGCTGATGAGCGCCAGGAAGAGCAGGTACTGGGTCAGTCCCAGGCTGGCGGACTTGCCCGCGTAGTCGGCGATGGTGAGGGGCCCGCTGAGGTTCTTTACCGAAGCTTCACCCACCAGCATGCGGCCCATCATCCGCAGCGTGAGCGCCGACACGTCCCACGTGCGCACCACGCCTTTCCACAGGCCGTCGATCGGACCGTAGCGCACCGTCACCATGGCTGGAGGCGCGCCGACGTAGGCGGAGATGCGGCCCATGGGCGCGTTCTTGCCGTCGGCCACCACGTCCGGCGTGACCGCCACCTGCATGCGCTGGCCGGCCCGGTCGATCTCCCAGCTGGAGGCGAGCGCGCGGCCGTCCTGCACCTGGGCGCGGATCAGGTCGCGCAGCTGCTGCGCGTCGCCCACCGGCTGCCCGTTGGCGCGCAGCACCAGGTCGCCCTTGCGCAATCCGGAGCGCTCGGCGGCGCCGCCTGCCATCACCTCGCCCAGCACCGGCGGGCTCCAGGGCGAGGCGATGCCCACCTTGCGCAGCAGCTGGGCGTCGGCATCGCGCGCGTCCAGGCGGGACAGGGGCAGCACCAGTTCGCCGCCGCGGCTGCCGCCCTCGCGCGCGAGCACCATCCGCAGGTCGCGGCCGTCCAGGGCGGCGCTCGTGAGCAGCCAGCGCAGTTCCTCGAAGGAACGCACCGGCTCCAGGTCGTCGCCTTGCAGCGCAGCCATGGCCACGCGCTCCCCGCCCTTCAAGCCCGCCTGGGCGGCGATGGAGCCGGCGACCGGGCTGCCCAGCACCGGTTCGGGCTCCTCCACGCCGATCCAGTTGACCGCCGCGTACAGCGCGATGGCCAGCAGCAGGTTGGCGATGGGACCCGCGGCCACGATCGCGGTGCGGGACCTGAGCGGCTGCGTGTTGAAGGCGCGGTGCCGCTCGGCCGCCGGCACGTCGCCCTCGCGCTCGTCCAGCATCTTCACGTAGCCGCCCAGGGGAAACGCACCGATCACGAACTCGGTGTCCTGGCCCGGGCGCGGGCGGCGCGGCTTCCAGCGGTACAGCACCTTGCCGAAGCCGATGGAGAAGCGCAGGACCTTGACATCGCAGGCCACGGCCACGCGGTAGTGGCCGTACTCGTGGACGGCGATCAGCAGGCCCAGGGCGACGATGAAGGCGACGATGGTCAGCATGCGGGCGTTCGGTCAGGATGCGAGGCCGCGGATGGCCTGCTCCGCCGTGCGGCGGGCTTCGGCATCCAGGGCCAGCAGGTCCGGCAGCGATTGTGGCTTGGAGGGCACGAGTGCCTCCAGAGTTGCAAGGTTTACCGAATGGATCTGGTCGAAGCGGATGCGCCGGTCCAGGAAGGCGGCGACGGCCAGCTCGTTCGCGGCATTGAGGACCGCGGTCGTGCCCGGCGCGGCGGCCAGGCTGTCCCAGGCGAGCTGCAGGCCCGGGAAGCGCTCGCGGTGGCCCCGGCTGTCCAGCGACTCGAAGCTCATGTCGGCCAGCGCGCCGAAGTCCAGGGCCTGCGCGCCGGAGCTCACTCGGTCCGGCCAGGCCAGGCCGTAGGCGATGGGCACCCGCATGTCCGGCGTGCCCAGCTGCGCGACCACCGAGGTGTCGCGGTACTGCACCATCGAGTGGATGACGCTCTGCGGATGGATCACCACCTGCACGCGCTGCGGCGCCAGCCCGAAGAGGTACCTCGCCTCGATCACCTCCAGCGCCTTGTTCATCATGGTCGCGGAGTCGACCGAGATCTTGCGGCCCATCACCCAGTTGGGATGCGCGCAGGCTTGTTCCGGCGTCACCTCGCGCAGGCTGGCGGGTTCGCGGGTGCGGAACGGGCCGCCGGACGCGGTCAGGATGATCTTCTCGACCCGCGCGTCCCACGTGGCTGCGTCTTCCGGCAGCGACTGGAAGATCGCCGAGTGTTCGCTGTCGATCGGCAGCAGCGTGGCGCCGCCTTCCCGCACGGCGGCCAGGAACAGCTCGCCGCCGACCACCAGGGCTTCCTTGTTGGCCAGCAGCAGTTTCTTGCCGGCCCGCGCGGCGGCGATGCACGAGGACAGGCCGGCCGCCCCGACGATGGAGGCCATCACCGTGTCCACCTGCGGGTGGGCGGCAACCGTGTCGAGCGCCTCGGCGCCCCACAGCACGCGCGTGGCGAGGCCGCTGGATTCGATGCGGGCGGCCAGGGCGCGGCCGGCTTCCTCCTGCGCCATCACCGCAAGAGCGGGACGGAACTGCAGGCACTGCTGCAGCATCAGGTCGACCTGGCGGGCGGCACTCAGGGCGAACACCTCGAAGCGGTCCGGGTGGCGTGCGACCACGTCCAGCGTGTTGGCGCCGACCGAGCCGGTCGAGCCGAGGACGGCGATGCGTTGTTTCATCGTTGCGCCAGGGTGGCCAGCATCATCGCGAGCGGCAGGGTCGGCAGCAGCGCGTCCACGCGGTCCAGCACGCCGCCGTGGCCGGGCAGCAGCTGGCTGGAATCCTTCATGCCCGCTGCCCGCTTGACCAGGGATTCGGTGAGGTCGCCCACCACGCTCATGGCCGCCAGGAACACCGAAGCCAGCACCAGGATGAACCATCCGAGCGAGGCCAGGCGCGAATACAGGCTGGGCACCGTCGCCTGCGCGGCCGAGTCGGCCAGGGTCCAGGCGATGGCGATCACGACGACGCCGGCCATGCCGCCCCAGACGCCCTCCCAGCTCTTCTTCGGGCTGATCTCGGGGGCCAGTTTGCGTTGCGTGAACTTGCCGCCGACGGCGCGTCCCGCGAAGTAGGCAAAGATGTCCGCGGCCCAGACCAGCACCAGGATGGACAGCAGGAAATTGACGCCGATGACGCGCGCCTGCGCCATGGCCAGCCAGGCCAGCACCAGGGCCACCAGGCCGCCCACGACGCGAAGCGCGCGCGGGATGTGCGGCCAGCCCGCGATCCCCGCGTTCACCAGGGCGGCGCCCGCCAGCACCCACGCTGCGCCCACCGCGCTCCACAGCAGCACCGAGGGGGCATGCGTCCAGCCGAGCGCCCAGGCGCCGGCGCACAGCGCAAGCGTCAGCGCGCCGAGCCCCAGGCTGGCGCCCTGCTCCAGGCCGTTCAGCCGTCCCCACTCCCAGCCGCCGGCGGCCAGCAGCAGGAGCGTGATCGCGAGGAAGGGTTCGGGCGTGCGCCAGAACAGGGCCGGCAGCAGGATGGCCAGCAGGACCAGGGCCGTGATGACGCGCTGCTTCAGCATCGCGGTGCCGCGTTCAAGCGGCCTTCCTGCGCACCGGAGGCGTGGTGGGGGCGACCTGTTCGGACGTGAGGCCGAAGCGGCGTTCGCGCCGGGCGTAGTCGGCGATGGCCTCGTCGATCGCGGCCGCATCGAATTCCGGCCAGAGCTTGTCGCTGAAGTACAGCTCGCTGTAGGCGGACTGCCAGAGCAGGAAGTTGCTGATGCGCTGTTCGCCACCGGTGCGGATCACCAGGTCGGGGTCCGGCACGTGCGCCAGCGCCATGGCGCGATCGAGGCTTTGCTCGGTGATCGGTTCGCCGGCCGCGGCGAGCCTGGCGGCGGCCTGGGCGATGTCCCAGCGGCCGCCGTAGTTGAAGCAGACGTTGAGGACCAGCCGCTGGTTGCCGGCCGTCAGCGACTCGGCATGCGCCAGGCCGGTGCGCACCTTTTCCGACAGCGCCGATCGGTCGCCGACGAAATGGATGCGCACGCCCTCGGCCTGCAGCTGGGGCACCTCGCGCGACAGCGCCATCGCCAGCAGTTCCATCAGGCCGGAGACCTCGTCGGCGGGACGGTTCCAGTTCTCCGAGGAGAACGCGAACACCGTGAGCACCTTGACGCCGACGTCGCCGCAGTGGCGCACGCAGGCGCGCAAGGTGTCCACGCCCTTCTTGTGGCCGGCAACGCGCGGCAGGAAGCGCTTGGTGGCCCAGCGGCCATTGCCATCCATGACGATGGCGATGTGGTGCGGGACGGCGCGGTTGGCGGTCATGGGCGCATGCAGGCCGTCAGACCTCCATGATCTCCTTTTCCTTGGAGGCGACCAGCGCATCGATCTCGTTGATGTGCTTGTCCGTGGCCTTCTGCACGTCGCCTTCGGCGCGCTTGAGGTCGTCTTCCGTCGCGGTCTTGTCCTTGACCAGCTTCTTCACGTGCTCGTTGGCGTCGCGGCGCAGGTTGCGGATGGCGATCTTGGCGTTCTCCGCCTCGTGCCGCACGAGCTTGGTCATTTCCTTGCGGCGCTCTTCCGACATCGGCGGCATCGGCACGCGGATCAGGTCGCCCATGGAGGCCGGGTTGAGGCCCAGGTCGCTTTCGCGGATGGCCTTCTCGATCTTGGCGCCCATCCCCTTTTCCCAGGGCTGGACCGAAATGGTCCGGGCGTCCAGCAGGTTCACGTTGGCAACCTGGCTGATCGGCACGGAGGAACCGTAGTAGTCCACGTGGACCGTGTCCAGCAGGCCCGGGTTCGCGCGGCCGGTGCGGATCTTCGTCAGGGTGTGCTTGAAGGCGGCGATGGACTGGTCCATCTTGGCCTGCGTGGTCTGTTTGATTTCGGGGATCGTTGCCATGCTCTTCTCCTCTCTCAGGCGTACACCAGGGTGCCCTCGTCCTCGCCGAGCACCACGCGCTTGAGCGCGCCGTGCTTGAAGATGGAGAACACCTTGATCGGCAGCTTCTGGTCGCGGCACAGCGCGAAGGCCGTGGCGTCCATGATGCCCAGGTTCTTCTGCATCGCCTCGTCGAAGCTGATGCGCGAATAGCGTTCGGCCGTGGGATCCTTCTGCGGGTCGGCGGTGTAGACGCCGTCGACCTTGGTCGCCTTGAGCACCATCTCGGCGCCGATCTCGGCCCCGCGCAGCGCGGCGGCGGTGTCGGTCGTGAAGAAGGGATTGCCGGTGCCGGCCGCGAAGATCACGACCTTGCCTTCTTCCAGGTACTGCAGCGCCTTGGGCCGCACGTAGGGCTCGACCACCTGCTCGATCGCGATCGCCGACATCACGCGCGGCACCAGGCCCTGCTTCTGCATCGCGTCCGACAGCGCCAGCGCGTTCATGACCGTGGCCAGCATGCCCATGTAGTCTGCCGTGGCGCGGTCCATGCCGACCGAGCCGGTGGAGACGCCGCGGAAGATGTTGCCGCCGCCGATCACCACGGCGACCTGCACGCCCATGTGCACCACCTCGGCCACCTCTTCCACCATCCGCACGATGGTCGCGCGGTTGATGCCGAAGGCGTCCTCCCCCATCAGGGCCTCCCCCGACAGCTTGAGCAGGATGCGCTTGTGGGCTGGCTGGGGCATGGGTCGGTCTCTCCTGGTTCGAACGATGGTGAGTGTAACGGGGGCCGCGATGTGAAAAGGCCCGCCGGCAGGACTGTCGGACACCTCCGACAGCCCGGCCCGGCGGGCCCCTGGTCCTCAGGCGGCCTGCTTCGCGGCGGCGACCTGCGCGGCGACTTCGGCGGCGAAGTCGTCGGCCTTCTTCTCGATGCCCTCGCCGACCACGTACAGGGTGAAGCCCTTGATGGTGGTGTTGGCGGCCTTGAGCATCTGCTCCACGGTCTGCTTGTCGTTCTTCACGAACTGCTGGTTCAGCAGGGAGACTTCCTTGAGGTACTTCTGCACGCCGCCTTCGATGCGCTTGGCGACGATCTCGGCGGACTGCGCCGGCTTGCCGGCGGCTTCGGCGGCCTTGCGGTCTTCCTCGGCCTTGCCGGTGGCGACCGCGCGTTCCTTCTCGATCAGCTCGGCGGGCACGTCGGCGGACGACAGCGCGACCGGCTTCATGGCGGCGACGTGCATGGCGACGTCCTTGGCGGCGACGTCGTCACCCGTGTACTCGACCACCACGCCGATGCGGGTGCCGTGCAGGTAGCTCACCAGCTTGTTGTCGCCGGCGAAGCGCTTGAAGCGGCGGAAGCTCATGTTCTCGCCGATCTTGCCGATCAGGCCCTTGCGCACGTCTTCCAGGGTGGGGCCGAAGCCGTCCTGGCTATAGGGCAGCGCGCCCAGCGCCGCGATGTCCGCGGGGTTGTTCTTGGCGACCAGTTCGGCGGCGGCACGGGCCAGCGCCAGGAAGCTGTCGTTCTTGGTGACGAAGTCGGTCTCGCAGTTGGTCTCCAGCAAAGCGCCGGTGGTGCCCGAGATGGACGCGGCGACCACGCCTTCGGCGGTGATGCGGGAGGCGGCCTTGCCGGCCTTGTTGCCCAGCTTGACGCGCAGCAGCTCCTCGGCCTTGTCCATGTTGCCTTCGGCTTCGGTCAGCGCCTTCTTGCACTCCATCATCGGGGCGTCGGTCTTGGCGCGCAGTTCGGCGACCATGCTTGCGGTGATTGCAGCCATCTTGTCCTCGTATCTCTGTTCAGTTGAATCTGGGTGTGCAAAGGGGGCCCGAAAGCCCCCTTGCATCGCGGCGGGGGAGCCGGAATTCAGGCGGACGCGCCTTCCTTCACTTCCACGAACTCGTCGCTGCTGCCTTCGGCGACGGCGCGCTGGACGTCACCGGCGGGGTTGCTCTTGCCTTCCAGGATGGCGTCGGCCATGCCGCGGACGTACAGGGTCACGGCCTTGGAGGAGTCGTCGTTGCCGGGGATGACGTAGTCGATGCCCTCGGGCGAGTGGTTGGAGTCCACCACCGCGATGATCGGGATGCCCAGCTTCTGGGCTTCGGCCACGGCGATCTTGTGGTAGCCCACGTCGACGATGAACAGGGCGTCCGGCAGGGTGTTCATGTCCTGGATGCCGCCGATGTCCTTTTCCAGCTTGTCCAGCTCGCGCTGGAACATCAGCTGTTCCTTCTTGGACATCGCGTCGAGGCCGGTTTCCTGCTGGGCCTTCATGTCCTTCAGGCGCTTCAGCGAGGTCTTGACCGTCTTGAAGTTGGTCAGCATGCCGCCCAGCCAGCGCTGGTTCACGAAGGGCATGCCGGCACGTCCGGCTTCGGAGGCCACCAGTTCGCGCGCCTGGCGCTTGGTGCCCACCATCAGGATGGTGCCGCGGTTGGCGGCCAGCTGCTTGGCGAACTTGGTCGCCTCCTCGAACATCGGCAACGTCTTTTCGAGGTTGATGATGTGGATCTTGTTGCGGTGCCCGAAGATGAAGGGGGCCATCTTGGGGTTCCAGAAGCGGGTCTGGTGTCCGAAATGGACACCGGCTTCCAGCATTTCGCGCATGGATACAGGCATGAGAGCTCCGAAGGTTGGGTCTAGAATCCGCCCAACATCGCAACGGCATGTTGTTGCGACACCTTGAGGGGGCGGGATCCGCGATTTGTCTTGCTGACAACGTCCGCACACCTTGTGCGTGCCGCCCAGCAAAACCGCGAGATTCTAGCACAGGCCTCCCTCTCACCACCTGCCTCAGCCATGTCCCGCCCTGACCTCCACAGCACCCGAGAGCGCCTGCACCAGGGCCAGACGACCGCCGCCCAGGAACTGGAGGCCGCCCAGGCCGCCGCGCACTCCGCGGCCAACACGCACGTCTTCCTGAAGACGCGGTTCGAGGCGGCGCGGGCGGAGGCGAAATCCGCTTCGCCCAAGGCGCCCCTCGCCGGGCTTCCGGTCTCCATCAAGGACCTGTTCGACTTCGCCGGCGACGTGACCACCGCCGGTTCGGTGGCGCTGGTGGACGCCGCACCGGCGGCGGTGGATGCCGTGTCGGTCGCCCGGCTGCGCGCCGCGGGCGGGGTCTTGGTGGGGCGCACCAACATGTCCGAGTTCGCCTTCTCGGGGGTCGGCATCAACCCGCACTACGGCACGCCGCCCAATCCGTGCGACCCGAAGACGCGCCGCATCCCGGGCGGCTCGTCGTCCGGTGCGGCGGTGTCGGTCGCCACCGGCGCGGCCTTCATCGGCCTGGGTTCCGACACCGGCGGCTCGATCCGCATCCCCGCGGCCCTGTGCGGCATCGTCGGCTTCAAGAACACTGCGGCGCTGACGCCGCTGGCAGGCGCCTATCCGCTGTCCACCACGCTGGACACGGTCTGCGCCATGACGCGCAGCGTGCGCGACACCATCCTGGCGCACGAGATTCTGGCGGACCGCAAGGTGGTGCGCAGCGACAAGCCGCTGTCGGCCTGGCGGCTCGCCGTGGCAACGACGCAGATGCTCGAAGGCCTGGACGCCACCGTGGCACGCGCCTTCGAGCGCACGATCGCGTTGCTGCGCGGTGCGGGTGCGCGGATCGAGGAGATTCCGCTGGCGCAGATCCAGGACCTGGGGACCATCCAGTCCACCGGCGGCTTCGCCGCGGCCGAAAGCTACGCCTGGCACCGGCAGCTGCTGGCGCAGGAAGGCTCGCGCTACGACCCGCGGGTGCGCATGCGCATCGAGCGCGGCACCCAGATGAAGGCGTGGGAGTACCTGGACCTGCAGCGCGCGCGCGCCGCCTGGATCAGCGGCGTGGAGGACGCGCTCGCGGGCTTCGACGCCGTGCTGTCGCCCACCGTGCCCATGGTCGCCCCGCCGATCGCCGACGTGGCCCCCGGCGCGGAACGCGACGAAGCCTTCTTCCGCACCAATGCGCTCCTGCTGCGCAACCCCAGCGTCGTCAACATGCTCGATGGCTGCGCGCTGTCCCTGCCCTGCCAGGCACCGGACGAACTGCCGGTGGGACTCATGGTGTGGCACGGCGCGATGCGCGACGACGCCATCCTGAACCTGTCGCTCCAGATCGAACAACTGCTCTCCACCGCCCGCCCGAACTGATGAAAATCGCCATCGTGGGGGCCGGCATCATCGGCGTGACCACCGCCTACGAGCTGACGGCCGACGGCCATGAAGTGACCGTCTACGAGCGCCACGGCGCCGCCGCACTCGAAACCAGCTTCGCCAACGCCGGCGTGGTCGCGCCGGGCTACGTCACGCCCTGGGCCGCGCCCGGGATGGCCCGCAAGGTCGCACGCTACCTGTTCAGCCGGCACGCACCCGTGCGCGTGTGCTGGCCCCTGAGCGCGCACGAGGTGGGGTGGATGATGCAGTGGCGCCGCGCCTGCGAACTCGACACCTACCTGGCCAACCGGGCCCGCCTGCAGCGCCTGGCCTTCTACAGCCGCGGCCGCCTGCACCAGCTGACCGAAGACCTGCAGCTCGAATACGACCACAGCACCGGTTACATGGTGCTGATGCGTTCCGAGAAGGATCGCAAGATGGTGTTGCCGGGACTGCAGGTGCTGCGCGACGCCGGCGTGAAGTTCCAGGAGATCGACGCGGCGAAGGCCCGGGCGCTGGAGCCGGCGCTGAATCCCGACACCGAGTTCGTGGGCGCGGTGCACCTGCCCGAGGACGAGGTGGGCAACTGCCGCCAGTTCGCCCTGCTGCTGAAGAACCAGACGCAGGCGCTCGGCGCGCGCTTCGAGTTCAACAGCGCGGTGGCGCCGCTCGACCCGGCCCAGCCCACCCTGCTGCGGATCACGCACGGCGAGGATGCCGTCCCCGCCACCGAACGCTTCGATGCGGTGGTGGTGTGCGGCGGGCTGTCCTCGGCGGCGCTGCTGCGGCCCATCGGCCTGAACGTGCCGCTGGCGGCGGTCCACGGCTATTCGATCAGCGCCCCGATCCGCGAGCCGTTGAACGCACCGCGCAGCGGCATCATGGACGACCGCTACAAGGTGGCGATCTCGCGCCTGGGCAACCGGGTGCGCGTCGCCGGCAGCGCAGAGATCGGCGGCCAGCCGAACCACAAGCGGCCGTCTGCGATCCAGACCCTCTACAAGGTCCTGCACGACTGGTTTCCGGGCGCGGCGCAGCTGGCCAACACCGGCGCCGCGGTGCAGGAATGGAAGGGCGCGCGTCCCATGCTGCCCGACGGGCCGCCGGTGCTCGGCGCCACGGGCATCCCGGGCGTCTGGATCAACATCGGCCACGGCTCCAGCGGCTGGGCGCTCGCCTGCGGCAGCGCGCGGGCGGTCGCGGACCTCATGGCCGCGCGCGCGCCCGAAGTGGACCTCGAAGGGCTGGGCGTCGAACGCCTCGCGGGGTAATCGGCGCGGGGCACAATCGCCCCATGCAGCGCGTCACGACCGACCGCCCTTGGCCCCTCTTCGAGGTCACGGCGCTTCGCCACCTGGAGAAGCAGGCCGCCGCCGGCCTGCCGGCGCACACCCTGATGCAGCGCGCCGGCCTCGCCGTCGCCCGCCTGGCGCTGGCCCTCGCGCCGCATGCGCAAAGGATCTGGGTGGCCTGCGGCCCCGGCAACAACGGGGGCGACGGGCTGGAAGCGGCCATGCACCTGCGGCAATGGGGCAAGCATGTGCTGGTGACCTGGCTGGGCGATGAAGCCCGTGCGCCGGACGACGCCAAGGCATCGCTGCAACGCGCACGCGCGGCGGGCGTCCAGTTCGCCGACGAACCGCCCGCGCAGTACGACTTCGCACTCGATGCCCTGCTGGGCATCGGCAGCAGCCGCGCGCCCGCGGGCATGCTGGCCCGGCACATCGAACGCCTGAATGCCGGCACGGCGCCGGTGTTTGCGGTGGACGTGCCCTCCGGGCTGGACGCCGGCACCGGCCAGGCGGGGCTCGTGGTCCACGCGGCCCACACGCTCAGCCTGCTCGCGCTGAAGCCCGGTCTTTTCACGGGCAGTGGCCGTGACGCAGCCGGCGCGGTGTGGTTCGACGACCTCGGCGTGGCGCCGGACGCGCAGCCCGCGGCCCTGCTGTCGGCCCCTCCCGCAAGCCGGATCCGCCCGCATGCGAGCCACAAAGGAAGCTATGGTGACGTCGCCGTGATCGGCGGCGCGCCCGGCATGGCCGGCGCAGCGTTGCTGGCGGCGCGCGCGGCGATGCACCTCGGCGCGGGACGCGTGTTCGTCGGCTTCCTGGATCCGTCCGCGCCGGCCGTCGATCCGCTGCAGCCCGACTTGATGGTGCGGCCCTGGGACAGCCTCGACCTGTCGGACATGGCCGTGGCCTGCGGCTGCGGCGGCGGCGCAGCGGTACGGGTCGCATTGCCGCGGGCGCTGCACGCGCGGGCGCTGGTGCTGGACGCCGACGCGCTCAATGCGATCGGCGCGGATCCCCAGCTGCAGTCCCTGCTGGAGGCGCGCGGGCGCCGCGGCGCACCGACCGTGCTGACGCCCCATCCACTGGAAGCGGCGCGGCTGCTCGCAAGCGATGTCTCGTTCGTGCAGGAGGACCGGCTGGGCGCGGCGCGCGCGATCGCGCGGCGTTTCGGCTGCGTGGTGGTGCTCAAGGGTTCGGGCAGCGTGATCGCGGATCCGGACGGCGGCGCGCGCATCAATCCCACGGGGAACGCGCGGCTGGCGATCGCCGGAACGGGCGACGTGCTGGCCGGGATGATCGCGGCGCGGCTGGCGGGCGGGGAAGACGCCATGACGGCCGCGAGCGCCGCCGTGTTCCTGCACGGCCTCGCCGCGGACCGCTGGCCGGCCGGCGATGTGCTGACCGCCAGCGCACTGGCGGCAGCGGCCTTGCAGCCCTAGCCGCGACCGACGAAGGGCATCTTCGTCGCCATCACCGTGTGGAACAGGACGTTGGCCTCCAGCGGCAGGCTCGCCATGTACAGCACGGACTGGCCGACGATGTTCACGTCCATCAGCGGTTCCACGGCGATCTCGCCGTTCGCCTGCGGCACGCCCTTGGCCATGCGCGCGGCCAAGTCGGTCATCGCATTGCCGATGTCGATCTGCCCGACGGCGATGTCGTAGCGGCGGCCGTCGAGCGAGGCGGTCTTGGTGAGGCCGGCCACCGCATGCTTCGTCGCCGTGTAGGCGATGGAGTGCGGGCGCGGCGCGTGCGCCGAGATCGACCCGTTGTTGATGATGCGGCCGCCGCGCGGCTGCTGCGACTTCATCACGCGGAAGGCGTTCTGGATCGCGTAGAACATGCCGTTGAGGTTGGTGTCCACCACGCTCTTCCAGTCGGCGACGGACATGTCTTCCAGCGGCGCCGCGGGCAAGCCCCGGCCGGCATTGTTGAACAGCAGGTCGACCCGTCCGAACGCCTTCACCGTCGCATCGAACAGTGCGCGCACCGCATCCGGGTCGGTCATGTCGGTGGGGACCGCGAGCGCGCGGTCCGGCGCCTGCTTGACCACTTCCTGCAGCGGCTCGGGACGGCGGCCCGCCACCGCCACGCGCCAGCCGGCTCCCAGCAGGGCCAACGCAGCGGCACGGCCGATGCCGGTGCCGCCGCCCGTGACGATCGCGACCTGGCCGGCCGCGGCGGAATTTGTCGCCATGGAATTCTCCTCGTGGATGGATCGGGATGCCGGGCTCAGCGCCGGCTCTTGCGGGCCGCGCGCGTCTTGCCCGCGGCCTTCTTGGCCGCGGCCTTCACCGCGTCCAGCGGGGACTTCTTCACCTTGCCCGCCGCCTTCTTCGCCGCCCGCTTGGCGGACGCCTTGACCGGAACGCCCTCACGCGCGTTCGGGGCCACGCCCTTTTCCTTCATCGCGCGCGCCAGCAGTTCCTCGTCCTCGCGCACCAGGCGGAAGTCGATCTTGCGGCCGTCCAGGTCGACGCGGCTCACCTGCACGCGCAGCCGCGTGCCGATGGCATAGCGGATGCCGGTGCGCTCGCCGCGCAGCTCCTGCCGGGCCTCGTCGAACTTGAAGTACTCGCCGCCCAGTTCGGTGATGTGCACCAGCCCCTCGACGTACATGGCGTCCAGCGTGACGAAGATGCCGAAGCTGGTGGCCGCCGTGACCACGCCGGAGTACTCCTCGCCGAGGTGGTCGCGCATGTACTTGCACTTGAGCCAGGCCTCGACGTCGCGGCTGGCTTCGTCGGCGCGGCGCTCGTTGGCGCTGCAGTGCAGGCCGGCGGCTTCCCAGGCCTGCAGTTCGCGCGGGGAGGCCGCGATCTTGGCCCTCGGCTTCTGCGACGGCGGCGCGACCCGCGACGCGAGCCGCTTCGCCAGTTTCTCGTGCGCTTCGCCGGGCGTGGGCAGCACCGGCAGCTGGTAGCGCTCCTTGGCCAGGATCGCCTTGATCACGCGGTGCACCAGCAGGTCCGGATAGCGCCGGATCGGGCTGGTGAAGTGCGTGTAGGCCTCGTAGGCCAGGCCGAAGTGGCCGCTGTTGTGGGGCGAATAGATCGCCTGCTGCATGGACCGCAGCAGCATGGTGCTGATCTGCTGCGCGTCGGGACGGTCCTTGGTTGCCAGCGCGATCTTCTGGAATTCCATCGGCGTCGGGTCGTCCGAGATGGTCATCCCGACGGCCATGGCCTTCAGGTAGCCCCGCAGGATTTCCTTCTTCTCCGGCGTCGGGCCTTCGTGCACGCGGAACAGCCCGGGATGCGCGGCCTGCTGGATGAAGTCGGCGGAGCAGACGTTGGCGGCGAGCATCGCCTCCTCGATCAGCTTGTGGGCGTCGTTGCGCACCCGCGGCACGATCTGCTCGATGCGGCCGTTCTCGTCGCAGATGATCTGCGTCTCGGTCGTCTCGAAGTCCACCGCGCCGCGCTGGTTGCGCGACTTCAGCAGCGCCCGGTACACGTCGTGCAGGTTCAGGAAGTGCGGCACCAGGTCCTTGCGGCGCGCCGCCTCGGGGCCGCGCGTGTTCGCGAGGATTGCCGCCACCTCGGTGTAGGTCATGCGCGCATGGCTCCACATCACCGCCGGATAGAACTGGTACGCGTGGACGTCACCCGTGGCCGTGACGAGCATGTCGCACACCATGCACAGGCGCTCGACCTCGGGGTTGAGCGAGCACAGGCCGTTGGACAGCTTTTCCGGCAGCATCGGGATCACCCGGCGCGGGAAGTAGACACTGGTCGCGCGCTCGTAGGCGTCGACGTCGAGCGGGCTGCCGGTTTCCACGTAGTTGCTGACGTCGGCGATCGCCACCAGCAGGCGCCAGCCCTTGCCGCGCCCCACCTTGGCGGGTTCGCAGTACACCGCGTCGTCGAAGTCGCGCGCGTCCTCGCCGTCGATGGTGACCAGCGGGACGTCGGTGAGGTCGACCCGGTTCTTGTGGTCCTGCGCCCGCACCTTGTCCGGCAGCGAACGCGCCTGCGCGATGCAGGCTTCGGAGAATTCGTGCGGCACGCTGTACTTGCGCACCGCGATCTCGATTTCCATGCCGGGATCGTCGACCTCGCCCAGCACTTCCTTGACACGGCCCACCGGCTGGCCGTACAGGCTCGGGGGTTCGGTGAGTTCGATCACCACCACCTGACCCGTCTTGGCGAGGCCGGTGGCGCCCTTGGGCACCAGCACGTCCTGGCCGTAGCGCTTGTCTTCCGGCGCCACCAGCCACACGCCGCTTTCGTGCAGCAGGCGGCCGATGATGGGTTGCGGCGGCCGTTCGATGATTTCGAGGACGCGCCCCTCGGGCCGCCCCTTGCGGTCGTGCCGCACGATCCGCGCGCGGACGCGGTCGCGATGGAGCACCGCGCGCATTTCGTTGGGGGGCAGGTAGATGTCCGCCTCACCGTCGTCACGCACCACGTAGCCGTGGCCGTCGCGGTGTCCCTGGATCACGCCCTCGATCTCATCGAGAAGGCCGGTACCGTTGTTTCGCTCTGCGTTTTTGATATACAATCTTGTTTTTCCTGAAATGCCCAGGTGGCGGAATTGGTAGACGCACTAGTTTCAGGTACTAGCGGGTAACTCCGTGGAGGTTCGAGTCCTCTCCTGGGCACCAACTCTCGACACGAGAGGAATGATAAGGCCGGCTTCGCCGGCTTTGTTGTTTGTGAAAGAGATAAAGATGCACTGAGGCCGCCTGCGGGCGGCTTCGTCGTTTGCGGGGGAACCGTCGCCCGGTTGGGCTCGGGCGCGAACGGTGCTCAGATGGGCTCGCCCACCAGGTCGTGCCCGTCGGTGGCCACGATGCGCGCCTGCGTGAATTCGCCCACCGCCAGCCGCTTGCTCAGCTTGCGCGGTGGCAGCAGCCGCACCGTCCCGTCGATCTCCGGCGCGTCCGCGTAAGTGCGGCCGAGGCCGCCCTTGCGTCCCAGCGCAGGTGCCGAATCGACGAGTACCTGCATGGTGGCGCCGATGCGCCGCTGCAGGCGCGCCGCGGAGACCTCTTCGGCCACCGCCATGAAGCGCGCGCGACGCTCCTCGCGCACTTCCTGCGGCAGCATGCCCGGGAGATCGTTGGCGGCCGCGCCCTCCACCGGGCTGTATGCGAAGCAGCCCGCGCGGTCGATCTGCGCCTCGCGCAGGAAATCGAGCAGGTGCTGGAACTCCTGCTCCGTCTCGCCGGGGAAGCCGGCGATGAAGGTGCTGCGGACCACCAGTTCGGGGCACATCTCGCGCCAGCGGGCGATGCGCTCCAGGTTCTTCTCGCCGCTGGCCGGCCGCTTCATACGGCGCAGCACGTCGGGGTGGCTGTGCTGGAACGGCACGTCGAGGTAAGGCAGGACCTTGCCCTGGGCCATCAGCGGAATCACTTCGTCGACATGTGGGTACGGATACACGTAATGCAAGCGGACCCAGGCGCCGTGGGGTTCCGCCAGCTCGCCCAGCGCCTGCACCAGTTCCAGCATCCGCGTCTTCACCGGGCGGCCTTCGTGGAAGCCGGTGCGGTACTTCACGTCCACCCCGTACGCGGAGGTGTCCTGGCTCACCACCAGCAGTTCCTTCACGCCGCCTTCGAACAGCGCCCTCGCCTCCTTCAGCACGTCGCCGATGGGACGGCTCACCAGGTCGCCGCGCATGGAGGGGATGATGCAGAAGGTGCAGCGGTGGTTGCAGCCCTCGCTGATCTTCAGGTAGGCGTAGTGCTTCGGCGTGAGCTTGATGCCCGCGGCCGGCACGAGGTCCACGAAGGGATCGTGCGGCTTGGGCAGGTGGGCGTGCACGGCATCCATCACCTCCTGGGTGGCGTGCGGGCCGGTGACGGCCAGCACCGAGGGATGGACCTGCCGCACCATGTTGCCGCCGGCCTCGCCGGCGCGCGCGCCCAGGCAGCCCGTGACGATCACCTTGCCATTGGCGGCCAGCGCCTCGCCGATGGTGTCCAGGCTCTCCTTGACCGCGTCGTCGATGAAGCCGCAGGTGTTGACGATCACCAGGTCCGCGCCCTCGAAGGTCTTGGACGTGGAATAGCCCTCGGCGCTCAGCTGAGTCAGGATCAGTTCGGAATCCGTGAGGGCCTTGGGGCAACCCAGGCTGACGAAGCCCACCTTGGGCGTGGGGACGGCGGTCTCGCTCATCCCCGTATTGTCCCCGAACGGGGAAAACCTATTTCTTGATGCCGAATGCGCCCAGCATCTGCTCGGTGTTCTTCTGCACCTGCTCCTGCATCTTCTCGAACATGTTCTTGGACTGTTCGACGTAGTTGCCCATCATTCCCTGCATCAGCGGGTTCTGCACGCTCAGGAACTGCGCCCACATTTCGGGGGACATGGTCTTCGACTGCTCGGCCATCTTGGTCTGCAGGTCGGTGAACGCCTGCACGTTCTTCTCGATGTAGGTGCCCATGAAGCCCTGCATCGCGTGGCCGTAGAAGCGGATGATGTTCGCCAGCGCGGGCTCGCTGAACATCGGCGCGCCGCCGGCCTCTTCCTCCAGGATGATCTGCAGCAGGATGCTGCGCGTCAGGTCCTCGTTGGTCTTGGCGTCGCGCACCACGAACGGCTGGCTGTCCATCACCAGCTGCTTGACCTCGGTCAGCGTGATGTACGTCGAGGTCTCCGTGTCGTAGAGCCGGCGGTTGGGATACTTCTTGATGACGCGCTGCGTCGGCCGGGGACCGGCGCTGGCTTTCCTGGTGCTCACGAAGGATTCTCCCGACGGGGCGCGCGCCCCGCTTTCTATTGCATTGCAACAGATTCTAGGGACCGGCCCGCCCCCCTGCCCAAGGTCTAACCCTTACGGGGCGCCGCGTACGCGTTGCCCGGGTCCACCACCTTGGCCTGCTGCGGGTCGCCCATGTAGTGCGGCGACATGATCTGCACGCCGTGTTCATTGAACACGTCCACCACGTTGGCGTTCAGCGTGGTCAGCACCTCCAGCCGCTTTTCCGGACGCGTCGCGTCCATCTGGGCGATCAGCTGGTACTCGATATAGAAGTCCGACAGCGCCGTCTGCGCCACCCACGGCTTGGGCTCGGACACCACGCCGGGCGTGCGCCGGGCGGCCTCCAGCAGGATCGCGTGCACCTCGCGCCATGGCGCGTCGTACCCGATGGTCACGGAGGTGTCGATCAGCGTGTTGCTTGCCACGCTGGCGCGCGAGAAGTTCCGGATCACGCTGCCCATGACCACGGCGTTCGGCAGGGTCACTTCGTGGCCCATGCCCGTGTGCACGCGCGTGGTGAACATGCCCAGCCCCACCACCGTGCCCTCCTCCCCGCTGATGCGCACGTAGTCGCCCTTGCGCAGGCTGCGCGTGTACATCAGGATCAGCCCGCTCGCGCCCTGCCCGAACAGGCTGGACCCGCCCAGCGTGATCATGAGGCCCACGAACACGGACATGCCCTTGAACGCCTCGCTGTGCGCCCCCGGCAGGTACGGATAGGCCATCACGACGGCGAAGATCCAGATGCCGACGTTCACCAGGCGGCGCGTCGGCGGGGCCAGGTCCGACGGCATCCACCCCAGGGTGTCGCGCGACTCCTCCACCCGGTCGAACAGCGCGCCGAGCACCGCGACCAGAAGGCGGGCCATGACGAAGATGACGACCGCCACTGCGAGGTCCGGCAACGCGTCGAGGGCGCCGGCGCCGAGGCGGCCCAGGATGTCCAGCACGAACGACCCGAGCTGCTCGCCCGCCGCGCGCGTGCGCGGGAACTGCAGCAGCACGAAGACCAGCCATTGGTAGGTGAGCACCGCGGCCAGCAGCCAGCCCAGCCCCCGGACGATCCACAGGGCCGAGGTCTGGAAGCCGGTCGCCTGGCCGAGCGGAGTCGCCGCGATGTGGGCCCGCTCCAGCAGCGCGCTCGCCCGGCGCCAGAGCATCGCCCGCAGCCGGCCCAGCAGGTGCAGGGCCACTGCGAAGAGCGCGGTGGCCAGCAGCGAGAGGCCGACGGCTCCGAGCACCCGGCGGCGGTCGCGCTCCTCCTTCTTGTCGTCGATCACCCGCGACAGGGCCGCGGCCGCCGTGCGCGTCGCGGAGTCGAGGGTCTCGCCGCGCAGGGCGTCGACGTCCTGCGGCGTCAGGATCAGCGCCAGTCCGCCATCGACCAGGAGCACGCTGCCCTGGGGCTCCTTCTGCACGCTCACCTGGCCCGGGCCGCCGCGATCGAGCAGGTCGGCGATCGCACGCTGCGTGCGCTCCGCCCGTTCGGCGGGCGACAGGCCCAGGAACGGCGCCCGGAAGACCGCGATCGGACGGTTGTACAGCGACACCGTCGCCTCCGAACGGGGGGCATCGGCCTTCGCGGGGGACGGCTGCGCCAACGCGCCGGCGGCAACCAGGCCGCAACAAAGTGCCAGCAGCCAGCGCAGGGCCAGGCCTCGCAGCCACCAGGGAGTCGTCGACGGGATCGTCGGCATCGGGGGTCCTCTTCCAGGCATCCATCGGTCCGGCAAGGTGGCCGGCGCCCTCCTCCACCAGGCCGGGCTGCGCCAATGTGCTTGCTTTGCCTTGCGCCGGCAACTGGCCTTTGGGCCAATGCGAGGGATTCCCCGCGCCGTGGTTGCCCGCTCGTCGGGGTCGAAAGCGCCCCTGGGGGACGGGCCAGCCTCAGGAGGCGCGCGGCCCCGCTCTCAGGCCGGACTCGTACCAGCCTTGCGAGCGATTCACGATCGCGACGACGGCCAGCATGACCGGCACTTCGATCAGCACGCCGACCACGGTGGCGAGCGCGGCTCCGGACTGGAACCCGAACAGGCTGATCGCAGTCGCGACCGCCAGCTCGAAGAAGTTGCTGGCGCCGATCAGCGCCGACGGGCCGGCGACGCAATGCCGGACCCCCATCCGCCGGTTCAGCCAGTAGGCCAGCCCCGAGTTCAGGACCACCTGGATCAGGATCGGCACCGCGAGCAGCGCGATCACCAGCGGCTGGTCCAGGATCGCCTTGCCCTGGAAGGCGAACAGCAGCACCAGGGTCAGCAGCAGTGCCGAGATTGAGTACGGCCCGAGCTTGCCGGCCACCGCCGCGAAGTGCGTCGCCCCCTTGGCCAGCAGCGACCTGCGCCAAAGCTGCGCCACGATCACCGGCACCACGATGTACAGCGCCACCGAGGTGAGCAGCGTGTCCCAGGGCACCGTGATGGAGGACAGCCCGAGCAGCAGCGCCACGATGGGCGCGAACGCGACGACCATGATCGCGTCGTTCAGGGCCACTTGCGACAGCGTGAAGTACGGATCACCCTTGCACAGCTGGCTCCAGACGAACACCATGGCCGTGCAGGGTGCCGCCGCCAGCAGGATCAGGCCGGCGATGTAGCTGTCGATCTGCTCCGCGGGAAGCCAGGGCGCGAACACGTGGCGGATGAAGATCCACCCGAGCAGCGCCATCGAGAACGGCTTGACCGCCCAGTTGATGAACAGCGTGACACCGATGCCGCGGACATGGGACTTCACCTGCCCGAGTGCCGCGAAGTCGATCTTCAGCAGCATCGGGATGATCATCACCCAGATGAGGATGCCCACGGGGATGTTGACCTTGGCGACTTCGAGCGCCGCAACCGCGTGGAAGAAGCCGGGCAGCACCTGTCCCAGCAGCACTCCGGCGACGATGCACAGCGCCACCCACACCGTGAGGTAGCGCTCGAAGAAGCCGATGGCGGCAGGCGCCTGCGGCGCGGTGGTGCGCGCGAGTTGGGAGGTGCTCATGTCAGCTCGCGGAGATGGCGGCCAGCGCCTTCTGGAGGTCGGCGTCTCCCATGGAATCCAGGGGAAGCCGCAGCAGCTGCAGCATGCGGTAGGCAATCGCCTGGCGGGTCAGCTCGAAGGCTTTCTTCTTCTCGCTCTCCGGAGCGTTGGAGGGGTCCGGGTAGCCCCAGTGCACCCGCACCGGGCTGCCGGGCCAGTACGGGCACGGCTCGGCGGCGGCACTGTCGCAGACGGTGATCACGATGCGCATCTCCGGAGCGCCGGGCGCAGTGAACTCGTCCCAGCTCTTGCTGCGGAAGCCGGAGCCGTCCACCCCGGCTTCGGCCAGCGCTTGCAGCGCATGCGGGTTGATGCGGCCGCTGGGTGCGCTGCCGGCGCTGAAAGCCCGGACGTCCTTGCCAAGCTGGCCGGCCCAGTGGTTCAGCATGCCCTCGGACAGGACGCTGCGCGCGGAGTTGTGGGTGCAGAGGATCAGGACGTTCGTGGTCATGTCAGGCAGTACGGCTGGCGCGGCGGGCATTCTGGAAGGCGAGGCGGTCCCCCGGGTCGCGCCCCCGACTTGCCGGGCGACTGCCGGCGACGCGGCGACCCTAGCAGCAGGAGGATCCGGCCCGGACCGGAACGCCGACGGGCTGGCCGGTGGGCTGGCGCGGCGCGCAGCAGGCGGGCGCCTCGCCGGCCATCGTTGCCGGCTCCGGCGCCTGCTCGTTGAACAGGGGAATGTCGCCCAGCGTGTGGAAGTGCTCCCAGGCGACGCCCTGCGGGTCGCTGATCCAGTGCTTCTCGCTGCGGGCGTAGCAGCAGGTGGTCTCGCCTTCGTCGCGCAGCGCTAGGTCGGCGGCCGCGGCGCGCGCCTTCAGGACGTCCAGTTCCTCGGCACTGTCGGCCTGGATTCCCAGGTGGTCGATCCCCACCGCATGGCCGCGGCTGGAGATGGCGAAGTTCACCGGCGGATCCTGCAGCATCCATTTGGCGTAATCGGCCTCGCGCCGGGCCGGGTCGCTGGCGAACAGCTTGCTGTAGAACGCGATGTTCCGGTCGAGATCGTCGACGTGCAGGTGGACATGGAAACGCTTCATCGGGGTTCTCCGGGGCGGGGGAATCAGCAGTTCTTGCAGGCAGGCGAGGTGATCTCCTCGCAACCGGCGCCGAGACAGCAATGGGCGGTCAGGTAATCCATCAGGGCGCCCATCTGCTCCAGGGCAGCGCGATAGATCAGGTTGCGTCCGTCCCGCTCCTGCTGCACCAGGCCGGCATGCGTCAGCTCCTTCAGGTGGAACGACAGCGTGGAGGGCGCGACGTCCAGCATGAGCCCGAGCGCGCCGGGGTTCATGCCTTCGGGCCCAGCGCCGACGAGCGCGCGGAACACCCGCAGGCGGCTTGGCTGGGCCAGGGCAGCCAGGGACGCGACGGCCTGTTTTTCTTCCATAGTTCGAAGTATATCGAACTATGAGGCGGGCTGCGGCGCGTTCCCAGATTCGCCGCAGGCCAGCGCAGCTGGCTCCTCCGGATGCGGGGGGTCAGCCCTCCGGCGCGACCAGTGCGCGATAGGCGTGCCAGCTGGCATGCGCGAGCCACGGGAAGACCACGACCAGGCCCAGCATGAAGGTGGCCAGGCCGACCCAGGTGATGACCGCGATCAGCGCCGCCCACAGCAGCATCGCCGCGGGGTTGCGCAGGCAGCAGCGCACGCTGGTGATGGCCGCGGTGATGACGTCGACCGGCCGATCCAGCAGCAGCGGCGCGGTGACCACGCTGAGGGCGAACACGACCGCGGCGATCAGCAGCGCCGCACTGCCCAGGGCGAGCAGCAGCGGGACATGCGCCCCGGAAAACAGCAACGTCATGAACAGGCTGGAGAACTGCAGCGGCTCGCCGCGATAGAACGCGGCGAACACGATCGCGGCCACCCGCTCCCAGAAGATCACGGCCACCGCGAGCATCAGCCCGAACAGCGCGATGGATTGCGCGTTGGCGCGCCAGGCGCGACGCGCTTCGGCCGGGTCGAGGATGTCGCCGCGCTCGAGCTGGCGCGAGTATCCGTAGATCGCGATGGCGGCGAAGGGCGCGACATACAGGAAGYCGCCGAGCAGCGCCGGCGCGAGGTAGGCGACCTTCCAGCTCGCCGCCATCAGCAGCCATCCGGCCGCCGCCACGGCGGCCCCCACCGCCAGGCTGGGACGCAGGCTGCCCCGCAGGTCGCGCGCGCCCAAGCGCAGCCAATGGAAGGGCGCCCCCCAGGCCACCTGGTTCACCTGCGGCTCGGCCACCGGTTGCAGGGCGTGGGCGTGATCGAACGAATGGTCCATGGCGATCCCCCTTGGAATGGGACAGAAATCCTATTCCTTGGAGGGAGCGCGCGCCAGTGGTGCGGGCGCCGCGGCAGCGCCACGGGTGTCCTCGAGCAAAGGCGCTGGGCGCGAATTCGCTCGACAGCAGGACACCAGGAGCGGCCGACGCTTCGCCGGCGCAGCCGCCCTAGTTCAGGTCGTCGTCCTTCCAGGCCTTCATGCCGGACACCGCGACGCCGACCTGCAGGCCGGTCTTGGTCAGGGCGTACATCTTCCCGCCCGTGAAGGTTCCGGCGCCTGCCTTGGCGTTGGCGTCCTTGCTGCCGGCACCAGCACCCGCGGACGCGCCGGCCGATGCATCCCAGCCCTTGTCGATGAACTCGGTCAGGTCCTTCGGCGAGTTGAAGATGAAAAGGTACCGGGTGTCGGAAGCGCCGAGTTGCAGGCCCGCGCTGGCCTGCGCGATGCTCATGTAGGTCTCCTTGGCCGATGCGGCGTCACGGGCAACGCCCTTGCCGCCGGCTCCGCCCAGGCCAAAGCTCAGGCCATAGGTCGTGAAGACCGCAAAACCCGGCGCCGTGGCAACGGCGTCCTTGAGCTTGGGGTCGGCCTTGTAGAAGTCGTCGAGGGCCTGCATGGCCTTCACCTTGACTTCCTTCTGCTTGGCGGCCTTGTCGCCCTGAGCGTGGACACGGGCTCCCACTGCGACGAGCGCAGGAGCGATGAAGAGTAGTTTGCGTCGTTGCATGCAACCTCCGGTTGGGCCGATATCGATGGAACGGACGGCGCTCGCGGACGGAAAAAGCCCGGGCAGTCCAGTGGACATTATTCGGGCACTCGCTGCTGGTGCGCATTGGACCTAGGTCCCATGCCGGCGGCGCCTGCCGGGCCGCAGCGCGGAAAGGAAAGAGCCCGGAAGCCTGAGGCGCCGCCAGCCTTGGGCCGGGGGCGCGCGTTCCCGCCACGCAATGGAAAAGGCCCGGAACCCAACGTGGATGGGGTTCCGGGCCTGCGGGATTGGTCGGCGCGATTGGACTCGAACCAAAAGTGGCCTCAGCAAACACAAGCCTTATTGGAGGAGCCGGCGAGGCGGCGCCCCCTCGATGCCCTGCGCGCCCCTTCAATTTCCCCAAAATGGTTCCCCGAGGGCTCGTATCAGCGTGCAGCCCTCACCGCGATCACCTCACCCGCGAAACCGCAAGGCTTCCACGACCAGCGAGAACGCCGGAGAAGGCTGCCGTCGGCTCGGGTAGTAAAGGTGGTACCCGGCAAACTTCGGGCACCAGTCCTCCAGCACGCGCACCAGCCGCCCGGCGCTGACATGGGACATCACCTCGTCTTCGGGCAGCAGGGCGACGCCCAAGCCAGCGAGCGCCGCGTCCACCTGCGGGGGCGAGGTGTTGAAGATGAGGGGGCCGTCCACGCGCACGTTGACCTTGCGGCCGCGCCGCTCGAAGTCCCAGACGTACAGGCCGCCCGAGGTCAACATGCGCTGGTTGATGCAACGATGCTCCGTCAGGTCCCGGGGCACCTTCGGCGCCGGGTGGGCCGCGAAATAGCCGGGAGATGCGACCACCGCGAGGCGCAATGATGGCCCGATCGCGACGGCGATCATGTCCTTGTCGATGGTGCTGCCCATGCGCACGCCGGCATCGAAGCGGTCGGCCACGATGTCGCGGAACCCGTAGTTCACGTCGAACTCCACCGTGATGTCCGGGTAGTCCCGCAACAAGGGGGCGAGCCTGGGCAGAAGGATGCTTTGCAGCACGTGGTCGCCGCACGTGATGCGCACCGTGCCGGCAGGCTTGTCCCGCAGCTCGGTCAAGGCATCCAGCTCGGATTCGATCTCGTCGAAGCGCTGGCCGATGGCCCGCATCAGGCGCTCCCCGGCCGCCGTGGTCGACACGCTGCGTGTCGTCCGCGTCAACAGGCGGATCTGCAGCCGCTCCTCCAGGCCGCGGATCGACTGGCTCAACGCGGATTGCGTCACGCCCAGGGTCGCCGCGGCGCGCGTGAAGCTGCCCTCCCGCGCGACGGTCACGAACCCCAGTAGATCGTTCAGGTTTCTCCTGGCCAAGCCTGCGTCCTCCGATCCATTAGCGCGCCTTCTAAATGCATTCAGGATTCATTATCTAGTCACGCGCGCGGGTCGTCGCCATAGTTGATGGCATGACCGAAGCGGCATCGACCCTACCCCCCGAGTTCCACAGTCCTGCCACGGACGAGCAGCCGAGCCCCTGGAGCGGCGTCTTCGCCATGGCGCTGTGCGTGTTCGCGCTCATCGCATCGGAGTTCATGCCGGTCAGCCTGCTGACGCCGATCGCGGCGGACCTGCGCGTCAGCGAGGGCGTGGCCGGCCAGGGGATCGCCGTCTCCGGTGTCTTCGCGGTGTTGACGAGCCTCGGACTTCCGGCGCTGGCCCGGCGGATCGATCGCAAGTCCATCCTGCTGTGGATGACCGCCTTCTTGGCCGCGTCCGGCGCCCTGATCGCTTCGGCGCAGGGCCTGGCGACGTACATGATGGGCCGAATGCTCATTGGCGTGTCCGTCGGCGGCTTCTGGTCCATGTCCGCCGCGACCGCCATCCGGCTGGTGCCCGGGCCCAAGGTGCCGCGAGCGCTGGCGATCGTCAACGGAGGCAATGCCCTCGCCACGGTGATCGCCGCTCCGCTGGGCAGCTTCATCGGGTCGCTGGTCGGGTGGCGTGGTGCCTTCTTCGGCCTCGTGCCCGTCGCGGCGCTCGCCTTCGCCTGGCAGTGGGCCAGCCTCCCGTCGATGCCCGCGGGCGCACCTGCTCCCGGATCCCGCAATGTGCTGCGCCTGCTGGGGGATCCGCTGGTGCTGCTGGGGATGACGGCGATCAGCCTCTTCTTCATGGGGCAGTTCGCGCTCTTCACCTACGTCCGCCCCTTCCTGGAAGGGACGACGAACGTCGACGCCTCGACCCTATCCCTGGTACTGCTCGCGATCGGCGTGGCGGGCTTCATTGGCACAACGGTCATCGGCTGGTTCCTCTCCCGGAACCTGTACCACACCTTGATCGCCATCCCGCTCGCGATGGCCGCCGTGGCCGTGGCGCTGGTTCTTTTCGGTGGACTGGCTGCCGCCGTCGTCGGCCTGCTGGCCGCGTGGGGACTGCTCGCCACGGCCGCGCCGGTCGGCTGGTGGAGTTGGCTGACGACGACGCTGCCGGAAAGCGCCGAAGCAGGCGGCGGGCTGATGGTGGCCGTGATCCAGCTGGCCATCGCACTGGGCTCGACGGTCGGTGGACTGCTCTTCGATGCCAGCGGCTACGCCAGCACCTTCGGCTTCAGCGCGCTGCTGCTGGTGTCAGCGGCGGCCCTGGCGCTGGCGACCGCGCGCCGCAGTCGCCGCGGAGCGTGAACAACCAATCGAAAGGAACGCACATGGAATTCTCGAACTCGCGCCGGCGCACGCTGCAAGGCGCCCTGGCTCTCGGAACGGCCGCCATGGCGGGCACGCCCGCACTCGCAGGCCAGCAGAAACGTTCAAGCGGAGGAAGCATGGAACTGACCAGGCGATGGGACAAGGTGTTCCCGCAAAGCGACCGCGTGATCCACCGCAAGGTGACGTTCAGGAACCGGTTCGGGATCGTCCTGGCCGGTGACCTGTACCGACCGAGGAACACCGGCCCCGGCAAGCTGCCGGCCCTGGTGCTCAGCGGCCCCTTCGGCGCGGTGAAGGAGCAATCGTCCGGGCTTTACGCCCAGACGTTCGCGGAACGCGGCTTCGTCACGCTGGCCTTCGATTCGTCGTTCACCGGCGAGAGCGGCGGCCAGGTGCGCAACGTGGCGTCGCCGGACATCCACGCCGAGGACTTCAGCGCCGCGGTCGATCACCTCGGCCTCTTGCCCGACGTGGATCGCGAGCGCATCGGCGCCATGGCGATCTGCGGCCTGAGCGGCATGGCCCTGACGGCCGCCACCGCCGATTCACGGATCAAGGCGGTGGCCACGGCTTCGATGTACGACATGTCCCGCAGCATGAGTCGAAGCTACAAGGACGGCTATACGCTCGAACAGCGCCACAGGGTGATCGACTACCTGAGCCAGCAGCGCTGGGTCGATGCCGAGAAGGGGACGTTCGCGCTGGGCTTCCACGAAGTGCCCTTCGACGCCAAGGGCCGGCTGCTGAAGGGCAACCGCGTGCTGCCCGAAAAGCTGCCGGCCGATCCCGATCCGGTGCTGGCCGCCTTCTTCAACTACTACCGCACGCCCCGCGGCTTCCATCCGCGGGCGATCAACTCCACCACGGCGTGGACAGCCACGACACCGATGTCGTTCTTCGAGTTCCCGCTGGCTGCGAACATCGCCATGATCGCGTCGCGGCCGATCATGCTGGTGGCCGGCGCGAATGCCCATTCCCGCTACTACTCGGAAGACGTCTACCAGGTCGCGTCCGCTCCGAAGGAACTCGTGATCGTTCCGGGCGCGGACCACGTCGACCTGTATGACAACCTGGAGAAGATTCCCTTCGACAGGCTGGAAGCCTTCTTCAGCCAGAACCTGAAGTAGGCATTCGTGATTGGAAGGAACCAACATGGAACTGAAACGCGCAGGATCGCAACCGTCCACCACGGGTCCCGCCGAGTGGTTCACCGGCAGCGTCCGCCTCGACCCATTGAGCAACCCGCCGGCCCCTGCCCGCCAATCGTGCGCCGCCGTGACCTTCGAGCCGGGGGCGCGCACCAACTGGCACACGCACCCGCTCGGCCAGACACTGATCGTCACGGCGGGATGCGGCTGGACGCAGTGCGAAGGCGAAGAAAGGGTCGAGATCCGTGCCGGCGACGTGATCTGGTGCCCGCCGAACCACAAGCACTGGCATGGCGCAACGTCGACGACGGCCATGACGCACATCGCCGTCCAGGAGGCGCTGGACGGGAAGGCCGTGGAGTGGCTGGAACCCGTGTCGGACGAACACTATTGCGGAGGAAAGGCATGATCAAGGACAAGGTCGTCATCATCACGGGAGCGTCATCGGGCATAGGCGCGGCCACTGCAAGGCTGCTCGCGGCCCGGGGCGCGAAGGTCGTCCTCGGCGCGCGCCGAGAAAAGGAACTGAAACAGATCTCGGACGACATCGAGAGGGCGGGCGGCCAGGCCGCTTACCGCGAGCTCGACGTGACCCGGCAGTCCGACAACGATGACATCGTGAAGCTGGCCAAGAAGACCTTCGGGCGCGTCGATGTCATGTTCCTGAACGCCGGCCTCATGCCCAGCTCTCCCCTCTCGGCGATGAAGACGGACGACTGGCATCGCATGGTCGACGTCAACGTCAAGGGAGTTCTCAACAGCGTCGCAGCCGTCCTGCCCTCGTTCATCGCACAGAAGTCGGGGCACGTGATCGCGACCTCGTCCGTGGCAGGCCTGAAGGCCTATCCCGGCGGTGCGGTGTACGGCGGCACCAAGTGGTTCGTGCGCGACTTCATGGAGGTCCTGCGCATGGAGTCGGCAATGGAGGGAACGAATATCCGGACGGCCACGATCTATCCGGCGGCGATCAACACCGAGTTGCTGAACACCATCAGTCACCAAGCGTCGGCCGACAGCATGCACGCCCTTTACCGGCAATACGGCATCAGCGCGGACCGGATCGCCGATGTCGTGGCATTCGCCATCGACCTGCCCGAAGACACGACGGTCAACGAGTTCACGGTGGGGCCGGCCAACCAGCCGTGGTAGGTCGGCGAAACACGAGGAGCGAGGCCATGAAGATCAAATCCGTTGCCGCCGCGGCACTTTGCATGAGCCTGATGCACGCCTACGCCGTTCCGCCCGGGCCTGCGGCCGGTCCCGAGGCGAACACCCCAGGCCAACGACGTATCTGGATGGCGGTCGGTGAACGCCGCTTTTCGATCACCCTCGCTGACAACGACGCGGCCCGCGTGTTCGCGGCCCGCTTGCCGCTCACGCTGGACATGCCGGACCTGAACGGCAACGAGAAGCACGCGAAACTCCCGAAGGCGCTGCCGGCCAGGGACAGTCGACCCGGAACGATCCGCGTTGGCGACGTCATGTTGTGGCGCGCGGACACGCTGGTCGTCTTCTATCTCACGTTCGACTCGCCCTACTCGTACACGCGGCTGGGACGCATCGATGAGCCGGCGTCGCTCCCGGACGTGCTCGGCCGGGGGCAGGTACGGATCGTGTTCACGGGGGAGTGACTACGACGGCAAGCAGCGAAGGCCGTCTTCGAAAGTTGCCCTGGCGCTTGCCCGGCGAACCCACGCGACCAAGAAGAAAGGCCTGAAAATCCCAGGGTTCACCGGACTTTTCAGGCCTTCGTGTTGGTAGGCGCGATTGGACTCGAACCAACGACCCCCACCATGTCAAGGTGGTGCTCTAACCAGCTGAGCTACGCGCCTGTCGTTGAGCCTGTGATTCTAACCCGAAAATGGCGAGTCGCTTTTCTACGGCGTCGCTCGTTTGGGCCGAGGCCGGTCGAAGCACGATTTCCCAGAACCGCACGCCGCTCGCCAGCGCCTCCCGGAGCAATCGGGCCTCGCGCGCCTCGGCGTCGGGCAGGCCGGCCGCGAGCGCGGTCCTGCAGGCCAGGGCCTCGAAATACGGCGCCGCCAGCGTCGAGCCGGTCGCCAGGTAGCGGTCGCGGGCATCGTCGATCAACGCGACGCCCCGCTCCGGCGATTGCAGGCCGGCCACCCATCCTTCTATGGCCTGGGCCCATGCGATCCAGTACTGGAAGTTGTGCCGGTTTCCGATCAGCAGGGCTTCCGCGGCGTGGTGCGCGGCACGTTCGACGTCGCCACACAACTGCGCCGTCGAAGCGGCGAAGCACGACGCATAGCAGATGCTGAACACGTGCCGCTCCGCACGCGCGCGTTCGAGCGCAGCGTCGGTGCGCGCCCGCGCGCCCGCGGCGTCCCCTTGCACGGCGTCCATCCACCCCAGATACGACAGCGCCAGCATCACCGGATCGGTGCCGTAGCGCTGCGCGTGTCCGGCATGCCGCACAGGGTCGTGCAGCGAAAGCAGCTCCAGCAGGTAGCGGGTGGCCGACCCGTGATCGCCACCATAGAAGGCCGGCAGTGCCTTGCAACGCAGCGCAACCAGCAACATCATCTCGCGCCGGTCCTGCGCCAGTTCGTTCCGTGCGGCGGCCAGCAGGCGATCGGCGATCGCGTCCGCAGCGCCCAGGTCGCTGCGAAGCAAGTGCATGTTGTACAGACCGAATTCCAGCTCGAACGCCGCGTCGGCGGGTCCGGCCGCGCACAACTGCATGGCGCGCGCGTACACGGTCTCCAGTTCCGGGGTGGACCAGCCGGAGATCGCAATGAGCGGCGCCGTCAGCCGGCGCAGCAGCACGAGCTCCAGCCGCATGCTCTCCACGGGGTCGTCCTGCGCCAGTTGGCGGCAGTCCTCCAGCCCGCTGCGGACATGCGCCATCGCTTCGACGTGCGCCGAACGCCTCATCGCGCGCTCCTGCGCACGCAACCAGTATTCGATCGCACCGCGCCGGTTGCCACCCAGCGAGTGATGGGTCGCCAGCAGTTCAGGCATGGACTCCGCAATCCTAAGGACGCCTGCGGCCGCAAGTTCGGCCACGCGTGCATGCCAGCGAGCGCGCTCCGACTTCAACAGCGTGTGGTACGCCGTATCACGCAGCAGCGCGTGCCGGAATTCGAAGGACGCAGCCGGCACCTCGCCGACCTGCACCAGCACACGCGCGTGCACCAGCGCCGCCAGGGCCGGCGCCAGTTCCCCGTCGTCCAGCCCCAGCAGTGCCTGGAGCTGCCGGTACTCGAAGCGCCGGCCGAACACCGATGCACACAGCGCCACCGTGCGCCCCGTCCCCAGCGTGTCCAGCGCGCTCATCAGCGAATCGCGCAGCGTGATCGGGATGCCGTCGGCGCCCGCATCCCTGGCAGTGATCGCACGCACGAACTCCTCGATGAACAGCGGCACGCCGTCGGCGTGGTCCACGATCTCCGCGAGCTCGTAGGCAGTGAGCGGGCGTGGGGTCTCGATCCCACGTGCCAGCGAAGCGGCATCGCCCGGGGTGAGGCGCTGCAAGGCCTCGACGTGCAGCCTGCCGCTGGTGGCGAGCAGCTCGTGCGGAGGTTCGCGCGAGGTCATCACGAGCGCGGCCAGCGCGGCCGGCCCCGTGCCCAGCAGCTCCGCGACGAACTCCTCCGTCATCGAGTCGGCCCAGTGCAGGTCCTCGATCACCAGGCCGGTGCGCGACGCACCGGCCAGCAGCGTGTCTTGGAGCTCGTCGAAGATGCGGCGCCGGCGGTCGTAGGGGGTGCTGTCCGCTTCCACGGCCAGTGCCTCCACCGAACCCGCCTCGGGTTCGTGCAGCCACTCGCGGAAGGGGTGCAGCGGCGACAGCCGGCCGTAGCCGCTGCATGTGATGCGCAGCCAGCGCACCGGCGCCGTGTCCGCGCCGGTCAGTTCGTGCACCAGCCGGCTCTTGCCCACGCCGGCTTCACCCCAGACGAACAGCGCCACGGGACCGGGAGCCTCATCGCGCAGGGCGCTGCGCAATCGCTCGAGGGTGCCGTGTCGGCCGACCAGGCCGCTGGCGGACAGGCTGCGTCCGGGAGTGGGATCGCGTGGCACGTCAATCACGCAAAAAGGGTGCACCGTCCCGAAGTCGGCCTTTTCCGATTTGCGATCGAGCGGGCGCAGTTTGATGGTCGCGGGAAGCAACGCAGCCGTGGTGTCGCTGATCACCACCTCCCCCGGCTCGCACATGGCCTGCAGGCGCGCAGCGATGTTGGGCGCCGCCCCGAGGGCTCCGTCGTTCTCGTGGCTGTCGCGCCCGATCACGTCGCCGACGACGACCAGCCCCGTGTGCAGGCCGATGCGCGATTGCAGCCGCAGCATGCGATCCGGCCCGGCCCCGCGATGCGGGACTTCGAGTTGCGCGATGGTCCGCGACAGTTCCCAGGCCGCGGCCACGGCCCGCAGTGCGTCGTCCGCCTCCGCCCGCGGGTAGCCGAAATAGATGAGCACGCCATCGCCGACGTAGCGCGAGATGAAGCCATGCCAGCGTCGCACGACGCGCGCGCAGGCATCCCGGTAGCCGCTGACCGCCTCGGTGAAGTCCTCCGCATCGAGTTCGAGCGACAGCCGGGTGGAGCCCACCAGGTCGCAGAACATCACCGTCAGCTGGCGTCGTTCGACGGAAGGCCGTGCACCTCCTTCGAGGGGCGGCTCGACATGTGCGCCGGACAGCCGAGCTCCGCACGCGGCGCAGAACTTCGCGCCGCGGGGCGAATCGACGCCGCAGGACAGGCAAGCCGGACCGCTATCCACGGCGGACTTCCGAACGCGGCTTCCTGGTCGTCATGGGGAGTCCCCTTTTCAGATGACATCCGGTACGCACGGCCGGCTGTGAAGAGACTACGATTCAGTCTAATCGGAGGGGAATCACGTGTCCATTGACAGCACCCCCCACCGGTGGGGCATGGGTCCCTCGGTCGATCCCGGCTTCGCGGCGCGCGTCGAACGCATTGCAGCCGCACCCGAGCGGCAGGCGCAGGAAGAGTCCTGGTTCTCCGGGTATGTTGAACTCGCCGGCGACGATCCGCTGGAATCCCTCCTCGCCATCCTTGCGCAGATCTACGAGGCCAGCGCGAACAGCAAGCTGCGCACGCTGGTGGCGGAGATCCGCTACCTGACCACGGACCCCGAATGCCGCATCGCACTGCCGATGTCCAGCTTCATGCCGGCGCGTGCGGGCAAGCCCGCGGGGCGGCACGGCACCAGCCTCGAGTCGGCACTCGCCCAGCTGCGCAAGGCCACGCGGGACCGTCTGAAGAAAGCGAAACGAATCAGCCTGACGGTTGCATTCGACCTCGAGGTGATCGCCCGCGTGTTGCGGCCGCTGTTCAGCCCGGATCCCGAGGTGCGCGAGAGCGCCGCTTCCATCCGCTGGACGGACGCCGACATGCAACTCGCCTTGTTCGGCAAGCCTGACAGGAAGCGGAACTTCGGCGTGCGGAAGATCGGCCTGGCGGGCGGCTTCAACCCGCAACTCGCCCATGCGGAGTGCCTGCTGCAGACCCCATCCGCCGCCACGCCGCAGAGTTACGGCATCACGCAAACCGGACAGAACACGATCGTCGGCATCGTCGATTTCGGCTGCGACTTCGCCCATCCCAGCTTTCGCACCGGCGCCAGGGGAACGCGTTCGCGCATCCTCGCGCTGTGGGACCAGAACGAAAACACTGCCGTCCCCGGAGCACCGCCCGTGGTCACGGTCAATGGTGTTGCCTGCGCGTTCGACTTCGGCAGGTTCTTCAGCCGTTCGGCCATCGAAGCGTCACTGGCGCAGTGGCAGGCCACGGTCCCCCCGGACCCTGCGGGCCCGTATGGCTTGCTCGGGTACCACCCGCACGACAACCACTACACGGCCGCCGCTCCGGGAAGCGCCAATGGCCCGGATGGGGCCCATGGGACCTTCGTCATGGAGGTCGCAGCGGGCGGTCGCCGTACCGTGCCTGCGGACGCCGACCCTGCGGCGCAGCCTTGCGGCGTCGCGCCCGATGCGGACATCGTGTTCGTCCAGGTGCGGGTGCACGTGCAGCCGGACGGCCGCCGCGAACTCGACCTGGACGATGTGCTGCAAGGTGTCGCCTTCATCTTCGCCGTGGCCGAGAGCAACAACCTCCCGTGCGTGGTGAACCTGAGCCTCAACACCATGAGCGGGCCGCACGATGGCGACGGGCATTTCGACCGAACCCTCGCGACCCACCTGCGCACTGGAAGCGCAGGTCCGGACGCTCGCGGCCGCGCCGTGGTGATCGCGGCCGGCAACCTCCCGGACAGCTCCGTGCAGGCCTTGCGCTGGCAGCACCTCACCGACCAGGTTGCTGCGGGCGCGCCGGTCACCTTCGATTGGCGCATGGCCCCGCAGGACCTGACACGCAACGTGGTGGAGATCTGGTACGACGCGACGGACGCCTGGCTGCAGGTCACGCTCATTGCCCCGGATCAGCAGTCGTTTGGCCCCGTGCAGCCGGGAGAGAATTGGCCGCTGACGGAGAACGGCCAGTGGGTGGGCAGCGTGATGGGCTCCCAGCTGGGAACGGCGCTGGATGCGAATGGAACGCTGATCCAGCCTGCACCCGTGCCGCTTGCACAGCAGTCCCCGGGGGAACAGGACGAACCAGCCCCCGCGCAGGGGATGGGTCGGGCGCCGGCCAATCCAGCTGCCGTCCCCGGCCGCCACGTCATTCGCCTGGAGCTCGGGGACGTGGCCAAGACGCCGGTGAAGTGGACGGTGCTGCTCGAACTGGTGCCGCGTGCCAATCCGCTGGCGCCAGTGGGCCAGCCTGTGCGCTTCCACGCATGGCTGGAACGCGATGACGAGGGGCCGTCGGGCCTCGCCCGGGAGGGCCAGCCCCCCCTGCCGGTGGATGCCAGGGATCGCCCCTCCACCATCGGCACGCTGTCATGCGGTCCCGACGCGATCGTGGTCGGCGGGTACAGCACGGCCTCCGGCCATCTCAGGCCCTGGAAGCTGTCCGCGTGCGGCCCCAGCCGGCGCGGTGACGTCTTCAGGCCCGACCTGGCGGCTCCCGCGCACTTTGTGACCCTCATCCGCTCCTGTCGGGGAAACGGCCTCGCAGGCAGCCTGGCGCGTGTCACCGGAACCAGCGTGGCAGCCCCTTTCGTCACCGGGACCATCGCCTGCGTGTACGAAAAGGACCCGAACGCCGCGCTGGCGGACGTGCGCAAGGCGCTCGTCGAGACAGCGCAGCCACTGGCCGGCCAGCCTGCGGCCACGCCGTTGAATGGCCAGCCCGCTGGCTGGAACCCCGTCCTCGGCCAGGGCCGCCTCAACCCCGCAGGCGTGCTGGCCCGCTTTCCCTGAAGGCCTGGCCCCATGCATCCTGGATTGACCTTCGTCGCTGCGGCAGCGCCCAGTCCGCTCAACCCGGGCCCGCTGGAACGACCCATGAAGACCACGCTGGTCATCACGGAGCAATGCAACCTCGATTGCCGCCTGTGCTATGGGCGCTGCAAGGAACCGAAGCCGCGGCCCGAGCTGTCGACGCAGGACTGGCGCCGCGTCATCGACGACCTCGCAGCCAGTGGCGTGATGTGGCTGTACATCGAGGGCGGCGAGCCGTTCCTGAAGCCGGGCTTCGTCGAGCTGCTGGCCGAGAACACGCCGCGCATGTTCACCATGGTGCGCACGCACGGCACGCTGATCGACGATGCGCTGGCGGCGCGGCTGAAGGCCATCGACGTCGGCATCGTGCTGGTGGACCTGTGGGGCGCCACCGCGGCGACGCACGATGCCTTGACCGGCACGCCGGGCAGCTTCGAGCGAACGGTCGCGGGTGTGCGGCACCTGGTGGCCGCGGGCGTCGAGACGCACGCGCTGTTCATCCTGAACCGCCGCAACGTGCACGAGCTGCAAGCCTGGTGCGACCTGGTCGGTTCGCTCGGCGCAAGCGCGGCGGGCGTGCTGCGGCTGTACCCGCTCGGAGGCGTGAAGGCGCAGTGGACGGAACTGGCGCTGTCGCTTCCGGAGATGACCGAGTCGCTCTCCGCGCTTCAGCCCCCGGCGGGGCTGCGCCTGATGCAGTCGTGGCACCCGCGCAATGCCAACTGCTGCTGGCAGATGTCGGGCATCAATGCGTTCGGCGACTCCATCGGCTGTGCCTACCTGCGGGACTACGTGAACTTCGGCAACGTGCTGCAGCAGCCCTTCCTCGAGACCTGGAACCACCCGCTCGGACGGGAGCTGCGCAGCGGACGCGTCGAGGGCAGCTGCTCCAAGTGCTCCGCCACGCAGGGATCGCACGGCGGTTGCCGCTCGACCGCCTACGCCTTCCACGGCCGCTTCAGCGCGCCGGATCCGTTCGACCTGGAGCTCAATCATGGCGTCGACCTCACCTCTTTGCCGCGCTGACCGTCTGGTGCGCCGGGCGGACCTCGTGGTGCGCCGCATGCCGGAAATCCGCATGTGCATGGTGTACCGGCCGAAACCGGCGCGCGTCATCACCTTGAACCCCGCGAGCTGGCTGTTGTTCGAGGCCTGCGACGGTGGCACCGTGGCGGAAATCGAAGCCGCCGTGCTGCGGGCACGGTCCGTTTCGGCGTCGCCACGCCGGCGCGGCGAGGTGCTGGCCGGGCTGCAGCAACTCGTCGACCTGTCGCTGGTGGAAGCTTCCCGCGACTCGCCGTCCCCCATCAACCAAGGAGCGACAACATGAACGACGAAGAACTCTCCCGCATCGCGCAGCTCGCCAGGGCCAATGCCGCGCCGGCCGCCCGCGCGCTGGACCCGGAAGTGCGCTCCGGCGCGAGCTTCACCTTCGGCAACGCGGACCCCGGCGAGGCCACCTGGCCGAACTTCCAGGTCGTGTGGTTCTACACCGTCGCCCCGGACGACCGCGACGCCTTCAGGACGGCGGTCGGTGCCTACGAATCCGACGAGACGCTGGCGGACGGCAACGTGACCTACCTTGGCACGTATTCGGTTTCCATCTCGGGGGCAGCTCCCGACTTCGAATACCGGACCGTCTGGGGGCTGGACAGCATAGGCGCGCTGCAGGACCTGAACGACGCCATCCATTCCGACACCGGGCTCCTGCGCGACTGGCTCGACCTGATCGCGCAGGAACCGGCGATGCGCACGGAGATCATGGGCCGGACCTTCAATTCGCTGCAGGTGGCCGGCAGCTGACGCGGCGTGCGCGCGGCGCGGCATCAGCGCCTGCGCCGCGACTGGCGCGCCAACGGCACCCCGTCCTCGGTCGGCACGCAGGCGGATGCAACAGCATCCCGATGTTCAGCTCGCTGCCGATCCTGTAGCAGAGGAAACGAGCACGCCTTCCCGCGCCACCACGGCGCCGCCGGAGACCACCAGCTGCCGCACCGGCCGCGCGACGACCGCCTCCTGCACGTTGTGCGCGCGCACGAGCACGAGATCCGCCCGGCAGCCGGGCGCGAGTCCATGGCCGGCAAAGCCGCACACGGCCGCGGCGCCGGAGGTCACGGTCTCGAAGGCGATCGCCAGTTCGTCGTCGCGGCGCAGGTTGTTGCGCAGGCCGATCAGCATCGCGCGCTCCAGCATGTCGGGTTGCCCGTAGGGCGTCCACGTGTCGCGGATGCCATCGTTGCCGCCGGCCACCGCGACGCCGGCAGCGCGGCACGCCAGCACGGGTGGCACCGGACGCGACGCCGTGCCGGTCGTGATCACGGCGACCTGCAGCCGGGCCATCCGCTCCAGCAGTTGTCCGCGCCGCAGCTCGTCCACGTCGCCCAGGCAGAAGCCGTGGCTGATGGCCACCCTGCCCTGCATACCGAGCGCGCCGGTGCGGTCCAGGATGCCTTCGAGCGTGGCGGCGCCGGCCTCGCCCGCTTCGTGCAGGTGGATGTCCAGCGGCTTGCCACACCGAAGGGCGAGCGCGAACAGCACGTCGAGCGAGCGCTGCGCGTCGCCGTCGATGCCGGCGGGATCGAGGCCGCCCAGGACGTCGGCGCCTTCGCGCAGCGCATCCTCCAGCAGCTCCGCGGTGCCGGGACGCACGGTGAGGCCCGACTGCGGAAAGGCGACCACCTGCATCTCGAGCCGGCCCGCCAGCTGTTCGCGCGTGCGCAGCACCCCGTGCAGGTGTCGCAGGCCCGCATCGGTGTCGATGTCCACATGGGTGCGCAGGCGGGTCGTGCCCCGGGCGAGGTACTCCAGCGCGAGCCGCAGCGACTGGCTGCCGGCATCGTGTCCGGTCTCGCTGCGCCAGCGACGCTCGTTGGCGATCTTGTCCTGCAGCCGGGCGCCCACCTCGTTGACGTACCAGGACAGCCCCCACAGCGTCTTGTCGAGATGGGCATGCGCCTCCACCAGGCCGGGCAACAGCAGCGCGCCGGCTCCGTCTTCCTGCGGCACGCCCGGCGCGGACAGCGTCGGGCCGATCGCCTCGATGCGGCCGCGCCGCACCAGCAAGTCGGCCGCGGCTGCGCCCAGGGGACGCACGTTGCGCAGCAGCAGGTCCATGGCCTCAGCGCCGGCGCGCCGAGCGCACGCCGCCCACGTCCTTCACGGCGAACAGCACCTTGCCCAGCTTCTGGGAGTCGGCGATCTCCACCGTGAACGTCATCCAGGCCGTGCCCTTGACCGTCTGCGACTGGACGCCGACCACGTTCATCTTCTCCTTCGCGAAGACTTCGGAGATGTCGCGCAGCAGCCCCTGGCGGTCGGACGCCTCGACCGAGACGTCCACCGGGTAGACGGCCTCGCCCCCGGCCTTGGGCCGGCCCCACTCGACCTCGATCACGCGCTCCGGGCTGCGCTGGGCGAGCTGGCGGAAGCTGGTGCAGTCGCGGCGGTGGATGCTCACGCCCTTGCCGCGCGTGACGAAGCCGCTGATGCCGTCCGGCGGCGCCGGCTTGCAGCACTTGGCCAGCTGCGTCAGCAGCGAATCGACGCCCACCACCAGCACGCCGCCCTTGGGCGACCGGGCCTGCGTCGGCC
Organism: Ramlibacter sp. P4_H7; assembly: GCF_056400765.1. Classification (NCBI taxonomy): domain Bacteria; kingdom Pseudomonadati; phylum Pseudomonadota; class Betaproteobacteria; order Burkholderiales; family Comamonadaceae; genus Ramlibacter; species Ramlibacter sp. P4_H7. Next base: position 97,764 of record NZ_JBFUKP010000011.1, on the reverse strand, counting down.
GCGACTTGCGGGCCAGCAGCACCTCGTCCTCGGTGGGCTGCTCGGCCGGCGGATGCAGCAGCACCTCGATGTTGCGCAGCGAAAATTCGTCCTTGCCGACCACGAAGTACATGTCCTCGGCCGACTTGAACCCCAGCTGCGAGGCCAGCTCCTCCAGCTTGATCGCCGTGCGGCCCTCGCGCTGGAGCAGCCGTTCCACCAGCTCGCGGCCGCGCGCTTCGGTTTCGTGCCGCACCCGCTCGTTGAACCAGGCGCGCACCTTGGCGCGCGCGCGGTGGCTCGCCAGGAAGCCCAGTTCCGCGTTCAGCCAGTCGCGCGAGGGCCCGCCTTCCTTGGCGGTGACGATCTCCACGGTCTGCCCGTTCTTCAGCGGCGTGTTGAGCGGGACCATGACCCCGTCCACCCGCGCGCCGCGGCAGCGGTGGCCCAGGTTGGTGTGGACGCTGTAGGCGAAGTCGACCGGCGTGGCGCCCTGCGGCAGCTCCACGATGGAGGCCTGCGGCGTCAGCACGTAGATGCGGTCCTCGAACAGGCCCTCCGCGGAGCCGGCCAGGTCGCGCTCCCACGCCAGCAGCTGCCGCAGCACGGCGATCTTGGTGTCGTACACGGTGGAGGCGCTGACGCCGGCATAGCCCTTGTGCCCCGCCTCCTTGTACGCCCAGTGCGCGGCCACGCCGTGCTCCGCGTGTTCGTGCATGGCCTGCGTGCGGATCTGGATCTCGATCGGCCGGCCTCCCGCGTCGCGCACCACGGTGTGCAGCGACTGGTAGCCGTTGGCCTTGGGCCGGGCGATGTAGTCGTCGAACGCCTCGATGATGGGCGAGAAGCGCGCGTGCACCCAGGCCAGCGCGGCATAGCAGTCCTTCACGTCGGGCACGATCACGCGCAGCGCGCGCACGTCCAGCACCTGCTCGAAGTCGAGCGACTTGCCGCGCATCTTCTTGACGATGCTGTAGATGTGCTTGGGCCGGCCGTGCACCTGCGCGACGATACCCTGCGCCTTCAGCTCGCCCTCCAGGTCCCGCCGCAGCTGCTCGACGTAGTGTTCGCGTTCCACGCGCTTTTCGTCGAGCCAGCGGGCCACGCTCTTGTAGGTCTCCGGTTCCAGGAAGCGGAAAGCCAGGTCTTCCATCTCCCACTTCAGCTGCCAGATGCCCAGCCGGTTGGCCAGCGGGGCGAAGATGCTCAGCGCCTCGCGCGCGACGGCCGGCGGCACGGCCTGCTTGGTGGCGGCGTAGTAGCGCAGCGTCTGCAGGCGCGAGGCCAGCCGCAGCATCACCACGCGCAGGTCGCGCGAGAACGCCAGCAGCATCTTGCGCACGTTCTCGGTCTGCACGCGCGGATCCTCGAGCAGGCTGTCGGCGCCGCGGGCCTGCTGCTGCACGCGCACCAGCTTGTTGGTCTCCATCGCCAGCGCGGCATAGTTCTCGCCGAAGGCCTTGGCGATCACCTCCTCGGGCTTGTTCAGGTGCGCGCAGGCGTAGACGAGGTAGCTCGCGGCCTGCATGGCCTCCGAGCCGCCCATGGTCTTGAGGATCGCCGCGACGGCATCGGCGTGCACGAGCGTGTTCTCGCCCGTGTCGAGTGTCTCGCCGGCAATCAGCGGCTCGGCGAAGGCGCGGGCGCGCGCCAGGGCGTTCGCCTGCTGGGGAAGCGACTGTTCGGCCGCGGCGACCAGGTCGGGCACCGCGACCGCGACGTCACCCTGTTCCGCCGTATGGCTTTTCATCGTCCGCGGATTCCTGGTCCAGGAGGAAGGCGCACACCGCGTCCACCTGGTCTTGTGCGATGAGGGTGGGCGCGTGGCCCACCCCGTTGAATTCGACCAGCCCCGGCCTGGGCCCGCGCCGCATCATCTCGTTGGCGGTCGCGCGCGACAGCAGGTCCGATTCCGCGCCGCGCAGCAGCAGCGTGCGCGCGGTGATCGCGTCATAGGCGTGCCACAGCGCGGCCTGGCCGGCGGCCGCGGACTTCTCGTCGAGCGTCCGGAACGGCACGGCGATGGCCGGGTCGTAGTGCAAGGTGAAGCCGCCGTCCGGCAGGGGCTTCACCATCGCCTGCGACAGCGCCAGCCACTGCTCCCGCGTGTGCGGACCGAATCCTTGCGAGATCGCCCACATGGCATCCGCAGCCTCCTGCACCGAGGCGAAGCGGCCGGTCTGCCCCAGGTAGGTGCCGATGCGCTGCAGCGCCGCCCACTGGATCACCGGGCCCACGTCGTTCAGGACCAGGCGGCGCACGGGCACGGGAAGGGGCAGCTTGGGCGTGCCCGCCACCCCCATGCCGATCAGGCCGCCCATGCTGGTGCCCACCCAGTCCAGCGTGCGCACCGGCGCGGCGGCGTGCAGCTGCTGCAGCATCTGCAGCATGTCGCCCACGTAGGTCGGGATGCCATAGCCCATGGGATCGGCCAGCCAGTCGCTGCGCCCGCGGCCGACCACGTCGGGACACACCACGCGCAGGGCCTGCCCGCTGCGCTCGACCAGAGCCTGCGCCAGCGTGTCGAAGTCGCGACCCTGCCGCGACAGCCCGTGGACGCACACGACGGCGTGCGGCGCGTCGGCGCTGCCCCACTGCCACCAGGCCATGCGGTGGCTGCCGGAAGGGTCCGGGCAGGATACGTAGTTCAGCGTAGGGACGGTCATGGATGCGTGGGTTGCCGGGAAGCGGATACGCTAGGGCGAACTCCACGTCATCGTAAATCATCCCGGAGAGGAGAATCCCCATGCTCAAAGGCAAGACTGCCCTCGTCACAGGTTCCACCAGCGGCATCGGCCTCGGCATCGCCAAGGCCCTGGCACGCCAGGGCGCCAACATCGTGCTCAACGGATTCGGCGACTCGGAGGGCCCGAAGGCCGAAGTCGCAGCGCTGGGCGTCAAGGTGGGCTACCACGACGCCGACATGAGCAAGCCGGCGCAGATCGAGGCCATGATGAAGTACGCCGCCGACACCTTCGGCCGGGTCGACGTGCTCGTCAACAACGCGGGCATCCAGCACGTGGCGAAGATCGAGGACTTCCCGCCCGAGCGCTGGGACGCGATCATCGCGATCAACCTCTCCAGCGCCTTCCACGCCACCCGGCTGGCCCTGCCCGCGATGAAGAAGGCCAACTGGGGCCGCATCATCAACCTCGCTTCGGTGCACGGCCTCGTGGCCTCCGCGGAAAAATCCGCCTACGTCGCGGCCAAGCACGGCATCGTCGGCCTCACGAAGGTCACGGCGCTCGAGACGGCGACCACCGGCATCACCTGCAACGCGATCTGCCCCGGCTGGGTGCTGACGCCGCTGGTGCAGAAGCAGGTGGACGCACGCGCCACGCAGTCGGGCATCTCCAACGAGGAAGCCAAGAAGCAGCTGCTCGCCGAGAAGGAACCATCGCTGCAGTTCACCACGCCCGAGGAACTGGGCGAGCTCGCCGTCTTCTTCTGCTCCGACGCCGGCAAGAACGTGCGCGGCGTGGCTTGGAACATGGACGGGGGCTGGGTCGCGCAGTAGACGGTCGCTAATCCCCGAGCTTGAGCTCGTAGGGATGCGTCAGCTCGAATCGCCCGTCCGCCAGGTCGAAATCCCAGCGATCGACCTGGCAGATGCGCGCGGCGCCATCGGCCGGGGGGTTCCACCGCACCAGGTTCACCGAATTGGGCGTGCCATGGCGCACGCGATGCGACAGCGCCGTGCCGGCCTGCACGCAGTACAGCGGGCGTGAAGTCCGGCTGTCCGCGATCGCGCAGGCGTCGCTCACGTAGGGCAGGTGGATGTGCCCACCCAGCACCAGGTCTGCGCCCGCGCGGGCCCAGGCCTGCACGGCCTGCTCGCCGCCGTGCAGCCGGTCCTTCCTGTCTTCGGGCCGCATCACGCACGCGGGCTGGTGCGTGACGACCACGCGCAACTGGCCGCGGGGCGCGTCGCGCAACCGATCGACCACCCGCTGCACCTGCGCCGGCGAGACCTCGCCGTCCTTGTGGCGCTCCGGGCGCGTGGTGTTCACGCCGATCACGAGGACGTCGGCGAATTCCAGCTCCGGTTCGAGCTCGTCGCCGAAGCACGCCTTGTAGCCCCGATATGGCGAAACGATCCGGGCAGCGACGTTGTACAGGGGGATGTCGTGGTTGCCGGGCAGCGTCAGCAGCCGCGCCACCCCCAGCGAATCGCAGAACCTGCGCGCGGCGGCGAACTGCGCGCTGCGGGCCCGCTGCGTGATGTCCCCGCTCAGGATGACCGCCTCGGGCTGCTGCTCGCGCACCAGGGCCTGCAGCGCCGCGACCACCGGAGCCTCCTCGGTCCCGAAGTGCGTGTCGGAGATGTGCAGCAGCACCGTCATTGCGGCGGCAGCCTTTCGCCCCGCGGCGGCACCACCACCTGCAGTGCGCGCGGCGCCACGGTAAAACGCAGCGGCAGTTCCATCCACTGCACTTCGCCGTCGGTGGCGACCTTCAGCCGGCGCGCCGAACGCGAGGCGCAGCCCAGCGAGCGCAGGGGCAGGCTGCGCAGCTCGCGATCCTCCCCCAGCTTGCCGAACGCCGCGCCCGCCAGCATGCGCAGCTTGGACCACACCCCCATCCTCGGGACCAGCAGGCAGGCGAGCCGCCCTGCCCCCACCTGCTCGACGACGTCGGGCGTGATGCCCAGCCGCTGCAATTGCAGGCGGTTGTTGCACAGGAAAACACTCGCCGTGCGCAGCTGCATCGGGTCGCCATCGATCTCGGCATCCAGCACCAGTTGCAGGCGCCACTCCAGCATGCTCTTGAGCGCGGCCAGCATCGCGACCACACGGCGGCGGCCGAGCTTCTGCTTGGCCGCCTCCCGGTCGGCCAGCAACTTGGGATAGAGGCCGACCGAGGCATTGACCAGGAAGACGCGCTGGTTCACCAGGCCGACCTGCTGGGGCTCCGTTGCGCCGTGCAGCAGCGCCCGCGTGGCGCCCGCCGGGTCCAGGGGCATGCCGAGCTGGCGTGCGAACAGGTTGAAGGTGCCTAGCGGGATCAGCCCGAGCGGGCAGCCACAGGAAAGCGCGGCCTGGGCCGCGCAGTTGATGGTGCCGTCGCCCCCCGCAGCCACGAGGATGCCGCCGTGCTCGGCGGCCAGCCGGCCGGCCTCCTGGCAGGCGGCGACGATGCCGCGCTCGCCCACGGGCACGAAACGGTAGCTGCGGCCCGCCTGCGCCAGCTCCGTTTCGATGGCCTGGCGTGCCTCATCCTTTTCCTCGGCGCCGGAGCCGCGGTTCATGACGATGAACCACTCGCCGGCCGCCACGGGTCCGGCCAACGAAGTGTCGCCAGGCGATGCGGTGCGGGATGGCAGGACGGCGGACATCGGGCCAGCTTAGCCGCACGTCCACGCCCGCCCTGTCGGACTGCAGCCAGCGTAGGGGTGGCTAGCGCAGCTGGACCGAACCGGACACCGTCACCATCACCGTGCTCTTGCCGGGCTCGACCGGCACCGCGGACTCGGCGGAAGAAGCGCGGGCGTCCTGCGCCGCCATGCGCAGCCTGGGCGTGAAGCCCGGCTCGTTGGCGTTCACCGCCACCTCGCGCAGCGTGTAGCCGCTGAACCCGAAGCCTTTGGCCAGGTCCGCGGCCTTGGCCTTGAAGCGGTCGATCGCCAGCGCCTGTGCTTCGCCTTCGACCTTGGCGCGCTGTTCCCGGCTGAGCCCGAAGGTGATGCCGCCCAGGGTCATGGTCTGGATGCGGCCGGCCGCCTGGGTGATGCGCGCGAAGTCCCGGCCCTCCAGGACCAGCTCGGCCGTGCCGGTCCACCCGCTGATGCGGCCTTCCCGGTTGTGGCGCGGGTACAGGGAGAAGTTGCCGGTGCGCACGTCGAGCTGGCCGGGTTGCGCGCTCTTCTTGGCCTCCGCCAGTGCGGTGTCCAGCGCCGCCTTCAGCTGGGTCTGCACGGCGGTCGGATCGGTCCCGTCGCGGGCGGTCGTCAGGTTCATCTGCAGCAGGTCCTGCTGCACCTCGACCGACCCGCTGGCCTGCAGCTGCAGGACGTTTTGCGGCGGAGGCAGGGTCTGGGCGGGCAAGGCCACGGCGGCGGCGGCCAGCGCGCAGCCGGCCAGGATCGTTCTGGTTTTCATTGTTGCGTTGTATCAGCGCCGGCGCTGGGACGGGGGCGGAGCGAATTCGGACAGCTGCCGGCGCAGCTCGGCGCGCTGGATCTGCGTGAGCTCGCGCCGCGCCGGTTCGCCGCCACCCGGGTACTGCTGCACGGTTCGCCGCAGGTCCGGCGGAGGCTGCTGCCCCCGGGTTTCGCCCTGGGCGGCGGGGGCGGCCGCGGCGGCGAAGCTGGCGAAGGCAAGGACGGCGGGAATCGGGCTCATGCGATCTAAAACGCCCCGCCTGGCCTGCGGTTCACTTACCCCTTGTCAATGCGGCCCTGCTGGGGCAACATTTGTAACAGCGGGAAAAAGCAGGGGGAAAAACGGAAAACGGGGCGATCGGCCTTCAGAATCGGCGCTGTTACAAATAGGCTTCTGGAGAACCATGACGCAAGCTGCAGCACGGACCGACAAGATCCTGGTGGTGGACGACGACGCGCGCATCCGCGACCTGCTCCGCCGGTACCTCACGCAGGAAGGCTTCGAAGTCATCCTGGCGGAAGACGGAAAGGCGCTCAACCGCCTGATGCTCCGGGAAACCGCTGACCTGATCGTGCTGGACCTGATGATGCCCGGCGAGGACGGCCTGTCGATCTGCCGCCGCCTGCGCGCCGCCAACGACCGCACCCCGATCATCATGCTGACCGCCAAGGGCGAGGACGTGGACCGCATCGTCGGCCTGGAAGTCGGCGCCGACGACTACCTGGGCAAGCCCTTCAATCCGCGCGAACTGCTGGCCCGCGTGCACGCGGTGCTGCGCCGCCGTCCGGCGCAGGAAGCGCCCGGCGCCCCCTCGTCCGACAACGAAGTGGTCAATTTCGGCCCCTTCGCCTTCGACCTGGGCGCCCGCACCCTGCGCAAGAACGGCGAGGAACTGCCCCTCACCACCGGTGAATTCGCCATGCTCAAGGCGCTGGTGCGCCATCCGCGCCAGCCGCTGTCGCGCGAAAAGCTGGCGCAGCTGGCCCGCGGCCGCGAATTCGAACCTTTCGACCGCAGCCTGGACGTGCAGGTCTCGCGCCTGCGCAAGCTGATCGAAGCCGATCCCGCCTCGCCGCGCTACATCCAGACCGTGTGGGGCGTCGGCTACGTGTTCGTGCCGGACGGCGCGGGCTGATCCCCGCAGGGCGAAAACGCGGATGACAGACTGACCCGGCTGGAGTGCAATCGGCTTCAGCCATGATCCGCGCCATCACCACCCAAGTGGAAGCCACGAGCCCCGCGCCGCTGGAAACGGCACCCGCCCCGCTGGAGATGCGGCCCCGCCTGGGGCTCTCCCTGTTCTGGCGCACCTTCTTCCTGCTGTCCCTGCTCCTGATCGGCTCGATCGTGGCTTGGCTGCAGACCTTCCGGCAGCTCGAGTTCGAGCCCCGGGCGGTGCAGACGGCGCAGCAGATCGCTTCGCTGGTGAATCTCAGCCGTGCCGCGCTGGTGCACGCCGACCCGATCGCCCGCGTCTCCCTGATCAAGACGCTGGCCGACCAGGAAGGCGTGCGCATCCTGCCGCGCGAACCCAAGGACAAGTACGCGGCGCTGACCGGCAGCGCCATGGACCGGCGCATCGTCGACGAGCTGGTCGGGCGGCTGGGCTCGGGCACCGTCATGGCCAGCAACGTGAATGGCGACGAAGGCCTGTGGATCGGCTTCAAGATCGACCGCGACGACTACTGGATGCTGCTCGACCGGAACAAGTTTTCGCAGGTCGGGGGGCGGACCTGGCTGGTCTGGCTGATCACGGCCGCGGCGCTGTCGCTGGCCGGAGCGGCGGTGATCGCCCGCCTGATCAACCGGCCGCTCAAGCAGCTGAGCTTCGCGGCCAGCCGCGTGCGCGATGGCGACTTCGACGCCAGCCGCCTCGACGAGAAGGCCGTGACCAGCGAAATCCGCGAGGTCAACATCGGGTTCAACCGGATGGCGCAGCAGCTGGCCAAGATCGAGCAGGACCGCGCGGTCATGCTGGCCGGCATCTCGCACGACCTGCGCACGCCGCTGGCCCGCCTGCGGCTGGAAACCGAGATGAGCGTGGTCGACCCCGACGCCCGCGAGCACATGGCGGCGGACATCGACCAGCTCGACGCGATCATCGACAAGTTCCTCGATTACGCGCGGCCGGACCACGCGGAGCTCAAGCCGGTCGTGCTGAACGACGTGATAGAGGCCTGCATGTATGCCATCGAGGACCACGGCGACATCAAGGTCAACCTCGACATGCCCAAGAACATGCAGGTGCTGGCCGACGAGGTCGAACTGGCCCGCGTCATCTCCAACCTGCTGGAGAACGCACGGCGCTACGGCAAGACGCCCGAGACCGGCGTGGCGCTGGTGGACATCACGGCGCGCGCCCGGAACGAATGGGTGCTGCTGAAGGTGCGCGACCACGGCATGGGCGTCTCGCCCGAGGCGCTGCCCAACCTGGTGAAGCCCTTCTTCCGGGGCGATGCGGCCCGCACGGCTGCCACGGGCGCGGGCCTGGGCCTGGCGATCGTCGACAAGACCGTCCAGCGCATGGGCGGCATCTTCGCGCTGTCGAACACCACCTCCGGCGGGCTGGCCGCGCACATCAAGCTGCAGCGGCCGCGGCTGATGCCGCCGGTGCCGGGCAGCGCAAGGGCGCAGCCGGAGGACAAGGCGGAAGCCACCGCCTGACAGCGAGCGCGGCCCTCCGCCGCGCGGTGGCGATCCCTCAACGCATCTTGTGCAGCTCCGGCGACAGCGGCGCCGGCATCGTGTCGAGCTTGTGCTGCAACTGGCGCACGTCGGTGATCAGGCGTTCGGCGATGAGCTCCGAGACGTGGAAAGCGAACTTCGGGTTCTCGAAGTACAGCTCCTTGAACGCATCGCCGCGGATCTTCATCACGAGGCAGTCGGTGAGGCAGCGGCCGGTGAGCGTCCGCGTTCGGTCCGGCGCGAAGAAGGAGATCTCGCCGAACAGCTCGCCACGGGGCTGGCGGGTGCCGATTTCCACCCATTCCAGCTCCCCTTCCATCAGCAGGAACAGCGCATCCGCCGCATCCCCCTTGCGGAAGACCACGGTCCCCGCCGCCAGCCGCCTCGCCTTCATGTAGGGCATGAGCCAGAGTCCGGACAGGTCCTTGCGCCGCGCCGCTTCCTCTACGCGTCGGGTCACCCGCATGATCTCCGCCAGCCGCACGCAGTTGACCGGCACCAGGATGAGGTAGAGCAGCACCAGCGCCCCGTGCGGCGCCGTGACCGCGCCCGCGAGCAGGAACAGGTTGCTCATGACCGTGATGGCGCGCAGCCGCACCATGGTGCGCATCAGGCTGGCGACGATCACGAGCATGACGCCGATCAGCGTCAATACGATCGTCGCAATGCCTCGAACGGTCTCGAGGGGCCGCGTCAGGTCGGCGACCACATCCGCCAGCAGTTCGCCCATGAGCGCTTATAGGGGCTGCCCGCGAGGGGTGTCAATGAGTGGAACGGGCCGGCCACGACGGGCCCGCCGGCCGATCCGGCCTCAGGCCGTCAGCAGCACCACGGCCCGCGCCTCGATGCTTTGCCCCATCCCCACGGGGCCCAGCTTCTCCGCGGTCTTCGCCTTCACGTTCACCTGCCCCGGCTGCAGGCCCAGCGCCTGCGCGATGCGTGCGCGCATGGCTTCGATGTGCGGCGCCAGCCGGGGGGCCTGCGCCACGATGGTGCTGTCGATGTTGGAGATGCCCCAGCCGGCCGCGCGCACGCGCGCCGCCGCTTCCTGCAGCAGCACCACGGAATCGGCGCCGCGGAAGCGTTCCTCGGTGTCGGGAAAGTGCCGGCCGATGTCGCCCAGGCCGGCGGCGCCCAGCAGCGCATCGGTGATGGCGTGCAGCAGCGCATCCGCGTCGGAGTGGCCGAGCAGACCGAGGTCGGAGGGGATCTCCACGCCGCCCAGCACGAGCTTGCGCCCGGGCACCAGTGCGTGCGTGTCCCAGCCTTCGCCGACGCGCAGCTGCATCACGGGCGCCCGCACGGCCACCCGAAGGGCGCCCACGCTCCCTCAGGGGGCAGCGACGGAACGGAGTGCGAAGCGAGGGGGCTCATCTGACGCGGGCGCGAAGCACCGCCTCGGCCATCGCGAAGTCCTCGGGGTAGGTGACCTTGAAGTTCTGCGCGCCCGCTTCCACCAGCAGCGGCTTCGCGCCCATGGCCTCGATGGCGCTCGATTCGTCGGTGATGCCTTCGCCGCCCGCCTCCAGCGCCTGGCGCAGCATGCCCAGGCGGAACATCTGCGGTGTCTGCGCCTGCCATTTGTTCACCCGGTTCAGGGTGGAGGCGACGCGGCCGTTCTCGCCGATCTTGAGCGTGTCCGCCAGCGGATGCGCCAGCAGGCCGCCCACCTCGTCGTTCGCGCAGGAATCGATCAGGCGGTCGACCAGGTCGGGCGTGATCAGGCAGCGCGCGGCGTCGTGCACCAGCACCCAGTCGTTGTCGACGGCGCCCACGCGGCGCAGTTCACGCAGGCCGTTGGCCACGCTCACCGCACGCGTCGGACCGCCACAGGCCACGACCAGGGCCGAGGTGCTGGGGTTGCGCTCGAAGAAGCCGTCGCCGGGCGCGACCACGACCAGCGTGCGGGCGATCCGCTTGACGCCGGCGAAGGCGGACAGCGTATGCCAGACCATGGGCTGGCCAGCGACGCGCTCGTATTGCTTGGGGCCTGCGGTGCCGGCTCGGCTGCCGTTGCCGGCGCAGGGGATGAGTGCGAAATACCGGGGGGTGGGTGCAGTGCCGTTCATGTCGTCGCCTTCATTCTATTCACCCTACAATGCTTGCACACCCCGCCCTGACCGCGAGCGGGGTGTTTTGCATTTTCGCTCGCGGAATCCTCATGGACCTACCCAAGCTGTTAACCGGACGGCGTATTGCGCTGCCACGGCCGGCCGGCTCTGCCGATGCGCTGCTGCTCGCCCAGCTGGCGCAGCGCGAACTGCGCGACGGCAGGCTGACCGCCATCGTCACGGCCGATGCCAACGACGCCCAGCGCCTGCTCGACGAAATGGCGTTTTTCGCGCCGGGGCTGCGCTGCGCCTTGTTCCCGGACTGGGAAACGCTGCCGTACGACACCTTCTCGCCGCACCAGGACCTGATCAGCGAGCGGCTCGCCACGCTGTGGCGCATCCTGCAGCGCGAGGCGGACGTCGTGCTGGTGCCCGCGAGCACCGCGCTCTACCGCGTCGCGCCGCCGAGCTTCCTGGCGGGCTACACCTTCCAGTTCAGCGTGCGGCAGAAGCTGGACGAGGCCAAGCTGAAGGCCCAGCTCACGCTGGCCGGCTACAACCACGTGACCCAGGTCGTGAGCCCCGGCGAATACGCGGTGCGCGGGGGCCTGATCGACCTGTTCCCGATGGGCTCGCCGGTGCCCTTCCGCGTCGACCTGTTCGACGACGAGGTCGATTCGATCCGCACCTTCGACCCGGATTCGCAGCGCAGCCTGTACCCCGTGCCCGAGGTGCGCCTGCTGCCCGGCCGCGAGTTCCCGATGGACGATGAGGCGCGGGCGCGTTTCCGCAGCCGCTGGCGCGAGCTGCTGGAAGGCGACCCGACCAAGAGCCGCATCTACAAGGACATGGGCAACGGCGTCGCCACCGCCGGCATCGAGTACTACCTGCCCCTCTTTTTCGAGGAGACCGCGACGGTCTTCGATTACCTGGGCGAGCAATCGAGCGTGGTGCTGCACGGCGACCTGGAGCCGGCCTTCCAGCGCTTCTGGCAGGACACGCGCGACCGCTACCGGCTGGTGCAGGGCGACCCGGAACGGCCGGTGCTCCCGCCGGAAGCGCTGTTCCTGTCGTCCGAGCAGTTCTACACCCGCTGCAACGCGCACCCGCAGCTCGCGCTGCGCAGCAACGCGCAGGACGTGGAAGACAGCGCGTGGGTGCAGAAGCTGCCCGACCTGGCCGTGGTGCGTGGCGCGGAGGATCCGCTGGCCCGCTTCAAGGCGCACACGCAGGCCACCGCGCACCGCGTGCTGGTGCTGGCCGAAAGCGCCGGCCGCCGCGAAAGCCTGCTGGACTTCCTGCGGGCCAGCCACCTGACGCTGCCCGCCTTCGACACGCTGGCCGAATTCCAGCAAAGCGACGAGAAGCTGGGCATCGCGACCGCCGCGCTCGCCAGCGGCTTCGCCTGGGTCGAGGAGGCGATCGACTTCGTCACCGAGACGGAGCTGTTCGCCAGCGCCCCGACGGCGCGTCGCCGCAAGAAGCAGGAACAGGTCAGCGACGTCGATGCGCTGATCAAGGACCTGTCCGAGCTGAACGTGGGCGACCCGGTCGTGCACTCGCAGCACGGCATCGGCCGCTACAAGGGCCTGGTCAACCTGGACCTGGGCCAGGGGAACACCGAGTTCCTGCACCTGGAGTACGCCGACAAGGCCACGCTCTACGTGCCCGTGAGCCAGCTGCACCTGATCAGCCGCTACACCGGCGTCGGCGCGGAAGAAGCGCCGCTGCACAAGCTCGGCTCCGGCCAGTGGGAGAAGGCCAAGCGCAAGGCGGCCGAGCAGGTGCGCGACACCGCCGCGGAACTGCTGAACCTCTACGCCCGCCGCGCCGCGCGGCAAGGCCATGCCTTCCGCCTCTCGGCGCAGGACTACGAGGCCTTCGCCAACGACTTCGGCTTCGAGGAGACGGCCGACCAGAACGCGGCGATCCATGCCGTGATCCAGGACATGGTGTCGCCGCATCCCATGGACCGCCTCGTCTGCGGCGACGTGGGCTTCGGCAAGACCGAGGTGGCGCTGCGCGCGGCCTTCGTTGCGGTCACCGGCGGCAAGCAGGTGGCCTTCCTCGCGCCCACCACGCTGCTGGCGGAACAGCACTTCCAGACGCTGGTGGACCGCTTCGGCAAATGGCCGGTGAAGGTGGCGGAGATGAGCCGCTTCCGCTCCACCAAGGAGATCAACGCGGCACTCAAGGGGCTGGAAGACGGCAGCATCGACATCGTGGTCGGCACCCACAAGCTGCTCGCGCAGTCCACGAAGTTCAAGAACCTGGGCCTGCTGATCATCGACGAGGAACACCGTTTCGGGGTGCGTCACAAGGAGGCGGTCAAGGCCATGCGCGCCGAGGTCGACGTGCTCACGCTCACCGCCACGCCGATCCCGCGCACGCTGGGCATGGCGCTGGAAGGCCTGCGCGACCTGTCGGTGATCGCCACCGCGCCGCAGCGGCGCCTGGCGATCAAGACCTTCGTGCGCAACGAAGGCAGCGGCGTGATCCGCGAGGCCGTGCTGCGCGAGTTGAAGCGCGGCGGCCAGGTCTATTTCCTGCACAACGAGGTCGAGACCATCCAGAACCGCCGCCAGCAGCTGGAGCAGCTGCTGCCCGAGGCGCGCATCGCCGTGGCGCACGGCCAGATGCCCGAGCGCGAACTGGAGCGGGTGATGCGTGAGTTCATTGCGCAGAAGCACAACGTGCTGCTGTGCTCCACCATCATCGAGACCGGCATCGACGTCCCGACGGCCAACACCATCGTGATCGCGCGGGCCGACAAGTTCGGCCTGGCGCAGCTGCACCAGCTGCGCGGCCGCGTCGGCCGCAGCCACCACCAGGCCTATGCCTACCTGATGGTGCCGGACGTCGAGGGCCTGACCAAGCAGGCGGCGCAGCGGCTGGAGGCGATCCAGCAGATGGAGGAGCTGGGCTCCGGCTTCTACCTCGCGATGCACGACCTAGAGATTCGCGGCGCCGGCGAGGTGCTGGGCGAGAACCAGAGCGGCAACATGCTGGAGGTCGGCTTCCAGCTGTACAACGAGATGCTGGCCGAGGCCGTGCGTTCGCTCAAGGCGGGCCAGGAGCCCGACCTGCTGGCGCCGTTGTCCGTCACCACCGACATCAACCTGCACGCACCCGCCCTGCTCCCGGACGACTACTGCGGCGACGTGCACCTGCGGCTGTCCTTCTACAAGAAGCTGGCGACGGCCAGGAACGTGGACCAGATCGACCGCCTGCTGGAGGAGATCGTCGACCGCTTCGGCAAGCTGCCGCCGCAGGGCCAGACGCTGATCGACGTGCACCGGCTGCGCGTGCTGGCGCGGCCCTACGGCGTGGTCAAGGTGGATGCCGCCCCCACCGTGATCCACATCACCTTCAAGCCGAATCCTCCGGTGGAGCCGCTCGCCATCATCCAGCTGGTGCAGAAGAACAAGCACATCAAGCTGGCCGGCAACGACAAGCTGCGCATCGAGAAATCGCTGGTGGACGCGAAGGACCGGGCGCAGATGGTGCGGGATGTGCTGAGGGCGCTGGGCCAGCCCAAGGTGGCGGAGCCCGCCTGATGCTGCTGGAGGCCACGCTGGCGCTGGCGGCCCTGCTGGTCGCGCTGGCGCTGCGCCCGTGGCGGCTGCTCGCCGGCGCGCCCGCGCTGCTCACGCCGATGCTCGCGGTGCTGGTCGTCCTGCCCTGGCTGTGGGCGCTGCCCGCCCTCCACCACCTGCCGCTGCAACTGCAATGGTCGGGCGCCGTGCTGGTGCTGCTCATGCTGGGTTGGCCGCTGGCGGTGCCGGTGCTGCTGCTGGTCGGCCTGCTCGCCTGGGCGGTGTCGCCGATGCCGGCCGCAGCGGCACTCGCCCTGGCGGTCTGGCAAGGCGTCGTGCCCGCCACCTTCGCATTGCTGCTGGGCGCGGCGATGCGCCGCTGGCTGCCGGCCCATCCCTTCGTCTACGTGCTCGGCCGCGGCTTCCTCGGCGCGGTCGTGTGCCTGTTCGCCGCGGGACTGCTCGCGCAGCAGTTCGGCGCGCCGCTGCCGGGCGTCCCCACCGGCCTCGGCCGGGTGGCGCGCTGGCTCATGGCCTGGGGCGATGGCTTCGTCACCGGCATGCTCACCGCGATCTTCGTGGCCTTCAAGCCCGAATGGCTCCTGACCTGGTCGGACGAGCGCTACCTGCGACGCCCGTAGGGACTCGTCATCGCCATCGCGGCGCGATTCGCCGTTCGAATTTATTCCCCGACCTTGATTGCGGGGAAGCTGACGAGAACCTAGACTGACCCTGGCCACCCACGGAAGATCCATTCCCTTTCTTCCCCAGCAGGAGCATGCGAATGACCGCCTCGAAATTCGAATTCTGGCGCCGGACCGTCGCGCCCGCAGCCGTTGCAGCCGGCCTTCTCCTCCTGTCGGGGACCGCCCTCGCGCAGACCAAGCAGGCGAACGAGCGCCAGGCGGGCAGGGATGCCAACCAGGACGCCAAGCAGGATGCGCGCACGGGCAAGATCGATTGCAGGCAGGAGAACAACAAGAGCAACGCCGAGTGCCGCCAGGACAAGCGCGACACCAAGCAGGACGGTCGCCAGGAGAAGCGGGAGATCAAGTACTGATCCTGGCTTCCTGCCCGTAGGCCTGGCCTCACGGGCCGGCTGCGTTGGCAGGGCGTGGGGCGGCCCCCCGCCGGGCTCCTACACTGGGGCATGCCCGTCAAGGACGCCTTTGCCAGCTATTGCGCCGAGCTTTTCTCGGGGCTGGGGACGGTGCGCGTGAAGCGCATGTTCGGCGGCCACGGCATCTACGTGGACGACCTCTTCATCGCCATCGTCACGGGCGAGACCCTGTACCTGAAGGCCGACGCCGAAACGACGCCGCGCTTCGAGGCGGCGGGGAGCATGCCTTTCGTGTATTCGGCCAAGGGGCGGAGGGTGTCGCTGCACTATTGGACGGCGCCAGTGGAAGCGATGGATTCGCCGGCGCTCATGCGGCCTTGGGCGGAGTTGGCCGTGCAGGCGGCACTGCGGTCGCCCGCGCGCAAACGGGCATCGCCGTAGGCTGGCGGTGGACGGAGCGAACCCCAGCCGGCCAGTGCAGGACTTCGGTCCGCACCGGATGCGAAAATCGCAGCATGCCTGCCAAAGAATTCGCCC
The DNA here is from genome assembly GCF_056400765.1 of Ramlibacter sp. P4_H7. Taxonomy (NCBI): domain Bacteria; kingdom Pseudomonadati; phylum Pseudomonadota; class Betaproteobacteria; order Burkholderiales; family Comamonadaceae; genus Ramlibacter; species Ramlibacter sp. P4_H7. Next base: position 81,815 of record NZ_JBFUKP010000011.1, on the reverse strand, counting down.
CCGGCCTCGCCATCCAGGGCATCGCCCCTCCCCTCGCGCTGAAGGACTTCAAGCTCATCGCCTTCGACATGGACTCCACGCTGATCAACCTCGAGTGCGTGGACGAGATCGCCGATGCGGTCGGCAAGAAGGAGGAAGTGGCGGCGATCACCGAAGCCGCCATGCGCGGCGAGATCGCCGACTACAAGGAAAGCCTGCGCCGCCGCGTCGCCCTGCTCCAGGGCGTGACGGTCGCCGACATGGAAATGATCTACACCGAGCGCCTGCAGCTCAATCCCGGCGCGGAGCAGCTGGTGCAGGCCTGCAAGGCCGCGGGCCTGAAGACGCTGCTGGTCTCCGGCGGCTTCACCTTCTTCACCGACCGCATCCGCGACCGGCTGGGCATCGACTTCACCCGCTCCAACGTGCTGGAGATCCGCTCCGGGCCCAACTGCGGCGAACTCACGGGCCGCATGGTGGACCAGCCCTGGGGCGACATCTGCGACGGCGAGGAGAAGCGCAGGATGCTGCTGGAGACCTGCGCCCGGCTGGGCCTGTCACCGAAGCAGGCGATCGCGGTGGGCGACGGCGCCAACGACCTGCCGATGATGGGCGAGGCCGGCCTGTCCGTGGCCTACCACGCCAAGCCCAAGGTGCGCGAAAACGCCCACGTCGCGATCAATGCGGGCGGTCTCGATCGGCTGCTGGAAGTCGTACGGTAAAGGCGGTGCCGGCGCCCAGCCGGCTGTCCACGGAGATGCTGCCTCCGTGCCGGTCCACCGCGGTCTTGACGATCGCCAGCCCCAGGCCGGTGCCCTGGATCTCGCCGACGTTGCTGGCGCGGTGGAACGATTCGAACAGGTGGCCCAGTTCGTCGGGGGGAATGCCGATGCCCTGGTCCGCCACGCGGAACACGGTGTCCGCACCGTCGCGCCGCACCTCGAAGCGCACCTCGCCGCCCTGCGGCGAGTACTTGATCGCGTTGGACAGCAGGTTGCCGAAGATGTGGCGCAGCAGCTTCTCGTCGTAGAGGCCGGGCGACACCTCTGGCGCGACCTCGCACACCACCTGCGCGGCCCCTTGCGGATGCTGCTGCCGGGCCTCCTCCACCAGCTGCGGACAGAGCGCACGCACGTCCAGGTCCTGCGGCCTGAAGTCCAGCATCTGCGCCTCCGCCTTCCCCAGCAGCAGCACGCGGTCCAGCATGCGCGACATGCGCTGCACGCCGGAGGCGATGCTGTCCAGCGTCTCGCGGCGTTCCTCCGCCGGCAGCCGGTCGCCGTAGTGGCGCAGCAGTTCCTCGGCCGACAGGATCGCCGCCAGCGGGGTGCGGAACTCGTGGCTGGTCATCGCCACGAAGCGGGAGCGCAGTTCGTTCAGCACCTTCTGCTGCTCCAGCGCCTCGCGCATCTCCGCTTCCGACTTCTTGCGGCTGGTGATGTCCAGGAAGGTCCAGATCACGCCCGCGTCGGGATCGTTCGGCCGCACGCAGCTGCCGCCCATCTCCACCCAGAATAGCTCGCCGGTTCGGCGCCGCAGCTGCATCTCGCAGGTGTAGCCATTGGTCGCGATCAGCGCCGCGCGCGCCTCGACGCCGAAGCGCTGCCAGCTTTCCGTGTCGGGGTGCAGGTAGTCGGAGCCCTGGCCGATCAGCACCTGCCGCGGGTAGCCCAGCATCTGGGAAAACTTCTCGTTCACCCACTCGTGGCGGCGCTTGACCGACAGCACGATGCCGACCACCGCGTTGTTCAGGATGGCCTCGCGCTCGGACATCGTGCGGTGCAGCTGCTCCTCCAGCTCCTTGCGCCGGGTGATGTCCATGATCACCCACACGGTGCCCTGGTCCAGGTCGTCCTTGCTCACCGCCTTGCCGGACAGCAGGATCCACAGGCGGCTGCCATCCAGGCGCTGCACCTGCATCTCGCGCTGGTACACCTCGCCGCGCACCGCGGCCTGCGCCACTTCGCCGCCCACTTCCAGGTACTCGCCGCGCGAGAGGTAGAACGGCTCCATCGACAGCACCGGCAGGCCGCCCGCGCCGAACATCTCGATCATCGCGCGGTTGGCCCAGCGCAGCCGGCCCTCGCGCGTGAGGAAGCAGATGCCGACGATGGAGTTGTCCAGCACGATCTCGCGCTCCTCCAGCACGGTCTTCAGCCGCTGCTCGGAGTCCGACAGCGCCTCCACCATCGCGTGCTCCGCGGCGATGCGGGCCTGGGCCTGTTCGCGGAAGCTCCGTGCCACGTTGATGCGGGCGGCCAGCGCGAACGACAGCAGCACCATCTCCAGCGCCGACCCGAGCAGCAGGGCGTTGGAGGTCAGGCCGTTGGAAGGCAGCACCCCGGTGTTGTGCAAAAAGAGCGTGAGCACGCCCACCAGCAGCACCGCCCATGCGGCCAGGTAGTGCCGCGCGCCGCCGTGGCCGCGCCGCAGCGCCAGCACGCCGGAGACCATCAGGGCGCCCACGGTCACCGGCGCCAGCAGCGTCACCAGCCAGGTGGACACCACGTAGGGCAACACGAAGGCCGTCACCAGCGTCGCACCCCACAGCGCGGTGAGCACGCGCAGGATCCGGTCCATCACCGGCATGCCCTCGCGGCTTTCCAGGAAGCGGCGTGCGAAGAACAGGCCGAAGACGGCGGCCGCGCACAGCCCCACCGGCGGGGACACGCTGTTCCACCACACGCGATCGGTCCACAGGAACTGGTAGCCCAGGCCGGTCAGCGCCGCCTGGGCGATGCCCATCCCCGCCACGAACAGCACGTAGATCAGGTAGGCCCCGTCGCGCACGGAGACGAACAGCAGCAGGTTGTAGAGCAGCAGCCCCACCAGCAGGCCGAAGTAGAGGCTCAGCAGCGCATAGCTGGCCTGGTCGTTCTGCCACAGCGCCTCGGCGCGCCACAGGCGCAGCGGCGCCGCCATCGTTCCTTCGGTTTCGAGGCGCAGGTACAGCGCGGTCGCCTGGCCCGCGGGCAGCCACACCGGCAGCACGTGGTTGCGGTGCGCGACCGGCCGGCTGGAGAACGGTTGCAGGTCGCCGCCCACCTGCCGCTGCCAGCCGCCCTGCTTCGCCGGCGAGTACAGCTCCAGGTGGTCCAGCGGCGGGTAGGCGAGTTCCAGCAGCCAGTTCGGGTCCTGGCCGGCAGGCGACTGCAGTTCCACCCGCAGCCAGATCGCCGAACGCGTGAGGCCGAAATTCGCCGCCGGGCCGCTGCCGCGCATGGGGCGAAAGCGTGCCTGCTGCGCCGGCTGCAGGATCGCGTCGAGGCCCAGCTTGCCTTCCGCGTCCTCGAGGTAGGTGACGTAGGGCGCGAGCTTGTAGTTGTCCTCGGCGCCGAGCGCCAGCGCGCCCTGCGCCCAGGCACTGAAGGTCAGCAACCACAGGCAGGCGATCTGGACCAGCCGCGACATCATGCGCGGTGCGGCCGGGGACGGCGCGGAACGGCGGGCGCTCGCATGGCGCAGCGACTATAGATCACGCGGCGGCGCGCCCTCCCGCGGCGGGCCAGCCGCGGATCAGGCCCAGCGCGGTGGCGCGCCAGAGCAGGAAGCCGACGATCGAGAGATTGAGGAAGTTCCAGGCGATGCCATTGAGGAAGGCGGCGCGGTACGAGCCGGTCAGGTCGAACACGGCACCGGACATCCAGCCGCCCAGCGCCATCCCCATCAGCGTCGCCATCAGCACGGTGCCCACGCGGGCGCCGGCCTCCTCCGGCGGGAAGTACTCCCGAACGATCAGCGCATAGGAGGGCACGATGCCGCCCTGGAACAGGCCGAACATCCCGGAGACCACGTAGAGCGACGCCAGCCCGTCGGCGGGCAGGAACAGCAGCAGCGCGACGCCCTGAAGCAGCGAGCCGAGCAGCAGCGTGCGCAGGCCGCCGATGCGGTCGGAGATCCAGCCGGAGACCAGCCGGCTCAGCACGCCCATCCCCAGCATCAGCGACAGCATCTCGGCACCGCGCGCAGCGCCGAAGCCGAGGTCGCCGCAGTAGGCGACGATGTGCACCTGCGGCATGGACATGGCGACGCAGCAGGACACGCCCGCCAGCGACAGCAGCGCCAGCAGCACGTTGGGCGGCAGGCCCAGCGGGCGGCGCGAGAACGTGGGTGCGGCGCCGGACGACGGGTCGGCGGCGGCCGACAGGACCTGCGAGGGCGGCCGCCGCCGCAGCAGCAGCGCCATCGGCACCATGGTGAGGATGCAGAACACCCCCAGGCCGAGGTAGGTCTGCCGCCAGCCGGCGAGATCGATGAAGTACTGCATCACCGGCGGCCAGACCGCGCCCGCGGTGTAGTTGCCGCTCATGCAGATCGCCAGCGCGATGCCGCGGCGACGGTCGAACCAGCGCGAGGTGTCCGCCACCAGCGGAGCGAAGGTCGCGGAGGTGCCCAGCATGCCGATCATGAGGCCTTGCACCAGGCAGAACACGAGCAGGCCGGGCGCGAAGCTGGCCGCGATGTAGCCCAGGCCGAGCCCGACCGCGCCGACCATCACGACCACCATCACGCCGAGGCGGTCCGCCAGCCGTCCCATGAGCACGCCGCCGATCCCGAAGCCGATCATGGTCAGCGTGTAGGCGAGCGAGGCATCGCCCCGGCTGGCCGCGAAGTCCTGCTGCATGCGCGGCAGCACCACGGTGATGGCGTACATGCCCGAGCCGCCGATGGTCATGAGCAGCAGCGACATGGCCAGCCGCAGCCAGGCGTAGGGCGATTCGATGGCGGCGCGGGAGGCGGCGGACATGGGGAAGGATTGGATACGAACGGCGGGACAGTGCAACCCGGCAGGACCCGCAACGCGGGGCGCGCCCTCGCGGACCGCCCGGCGTCGGCATGCGACTACACCCCGCTCGGCGAGGGGACGACGGTTGCGGCCCAAGCTGGAGCTTAATGTGCCCCATGAGCATGAAGGACGATCCGATGGAACGCACCGCGGCGCGCCGCCACTTCTCCATGGTCCGGGAATTCCACCTGGCCGACTTCTTCACCCTGGGCAATGCCGCCTGCGGCGTCGGCGCGATCCTGCTCGCGATGATGTACATGGCCAGCGGCGACCGCGCCCACTTCCTGGCGGCGGCGTCGCTCGCGCCGGCGGCCTTCATCTTCGACGTCCTCGACGGCCGCATCGCCCGCGCCCGGCACCAGCATTCGGCGCTCGGCCGCGAACTCGACTCGCTGTCCGACGTGATCTCCTTCGGCATGGCGCCGGCCGCCCTCGCCTTCGCGGCGGGCATGCAGGGCGGCTGGGACGCCGCGGCGCTGATCTACTTCGTCTGCTGTGGCGTGAGCCGGCTGGCGCGCTACAACGTGACGGCGGAGCAGTTGGCCGGCGATGAGTCGGGCAAGGTGAAGTACTTCGAAGGCACGCCCATCCCCACCAGCGTGGTGCTGACCGGCGTGCTCGCCTGGGCCGCGTGGCAGGGGGCGCTGGGCGATCGCCTGTGGGGCGGCGTGCTCGACCTCGGTCCCTGGAACCTGCACCCGCTGGCGTTGCTGTTCGTGCTGTCCGGCAGCCTGATGATCAGCAAGACGCTGCGGATCCCGAAGCTCTGAGGCTCAGCCGCGCGGCCGCTTTGGCCGGACCGCCTCCAGCCCACATTGGGCTGCAGCGGGCACGGCGCCATACCCTTGGGTTTCCCCTGCTTGCCTGCGCGGACCCGCCCGGTACATTGGATGGCACCGTAGCGGCCGGCCTGGGGTCCCGCTGCGGATCCGGAAACGATTTCGAGCGTTCGAGCCCTTCGGGGCTCTTCTTTTTTGCCTGGCATGGCCGCTCCTTCCACCCCTCCCACCGTCCGCCTGTTCCTCGCGCTGTGGCCGTCCGATGCGACGCGGGCCGCATTGCTCGCGCGCGCGCAATCCTGGGCGTGGCCGGCGACCGCGCGGCCGACGCCACCGGAGCGGCTGCACCTCACGCTGCATTTCCTCGGGTCGGTCGATGCCGGGCTGGTGCCGGCGCTGCAAAAGGGCCTGGACCTGGCGTGGGACGGTTGCGAGTTGCTGCTGGACCGGCCGCAGGTGTGGCCGGGCGGCATCGCGGTGCTGGAGGCGGGCGAGGTGCCTCCCGCCCTGGCGCGGCTGCATGCCAGGCTGGGAGAGCGGCTGGAGGGCATCGGCCTGCCCGTAGACGTGCGTCGCTACCGGCCGCACGTGACGCTGGCCCGCAAGGCCTTCGGTGCGCAGCCAGCGCCGGCGCCCGTGCGCTGGCAGGCGCGGCCCGGCTTCGCGCTGGTGCAGTCGCTCCCCGGCGGGCGCGGCTACGAGAACCTTCAGCTCTTCGGCTGAGCGGCGCTGCGGCGCGCCTTGTCGATCACGGCGCGCGCGTCCAGTTCGGCGTTCAGGCCCGCTTCCAGGGGCGAGCGGCAGAGGCCGGCGTGCTCGTACTGCAGGTTTTCGTAGAGCTCCGCGGTCGCGGGCGAGCCTTCCAGCACGGCTTCCAGGCCGGCGTCGTGCGGCGCCGTGCGCAGGGTGTCCGCCAAGTGATCCACCACGGCCCGGTATTGCTGCGGGTCGACGGCGACCTTGCTGCGGTCCAGGCGCTCGAGCATGCGCGCCAGCATGATCAGGTTCGTGGAGGCGGTGGTGTTCATGCATCGGAGGTGAGGCTGGCGCGGCCGGATTGCAAGAGCTTGCAGGCCGCAAGAAAAAAGGGCCTGCCGGCTGGCAGGCCCTTGCCGGAGGAAACCCGGGTCAGTACGAGAAGTTCACGACCGCCGGGCCGCCGGTGACGTCGGCCGGCGTCTCCTTGGTGGGCAGACCCGCACCCGACAGGCGGATGGTGTACTTGCCCGCAGCGCCGGCATCGGCGGTGGGCGCCGGCAGGCCGCCCGCGGAGAACAGCTGGTACTGAGGCGCCGCCACCGGCACACGCAGGGCGTACTGCATGTTGTCGCCGACCCGGGTGCCGTTGACCTCGACCAGGCGCGAGTTCACCGTCTGCATGGCGGAGGCCAGCGCCTCATCGGCAATCGTCGTGGTGCCGATGGAGCTGCTCGGCGAGACCGTGCCGGTCACCGTGCTCATCGCCGACGAGCTGAGGACGATGGTGCTGGTCGTGGTGTTGGTGTTGATGCTCACCGTCGACGTCCCCACCGGGATGCTGTCCACCACGCGGGTCGCCGCGCCGACGGTGCCGCCCGCGGCGCCATCGCCGGTGATCACCACCGTGTAGGTACCGGGCAGCAGGTAGGCCAGGCTGAACTTGCCGGAGGCATCCGGAATGGTGGATCGGACCACAGCGCCGTTCTGCTGCGCGGACACGTTGATGATGGGCAGGGTCGTGGTTCCGGTGCCCAGTGCCATGGTGGTGGTCACGAAGCCCTGGATCGTGCCCGTGGGCAGGGCCGTCAGGCGCACCACCGGCTTCAGGATGTACTGTCCCGAGTTACCGGCCACGACGACAGACTTGCAGGCGTCGAAGTCCATCAGGAAGCCGTTGACCTGATCCGCCAGCACGGTGAAGTCCGCCTTGATCTTCAGGCCGCTCTGCTGGCCGCTGGGCGTCTTCAGCGGCTGCTGGGGCTGCCCGATCGGCTTCACGAAGTTGCCGGAGTTGGCCAGGACCAGGCGCAGCTGGTGGTAGCTGCCGGCGGGCAGCACGGACGTTCCGAGATCCTGGAGCTGGCCGTTGGTGAGATTCACCAGGTCGACCTGGACCGGCGCACCGGGCGGGACGATGTCGCGCCATTCGCCATCCGAGTCGCTCGTGCTGGTGTCGCTGCTCATATGCACGCGCACCTTTTCGACGTTGACGATGACGTGCTCATAACATGCCGGCGCATCGGTCATCGACAGCTTCAGCGTGCCAGTCTGCGTCCCGCCGCCGCCGCCACCGCCACCTCCACAGGCCGCCAGCACGACTGCCGACGCCAGGCTTCCTACGCGGGCGAACCAGCGCAACGCGCTCCCATTCATCTTCTTCATCAAACTTCCTTTTGTGTAGAACACGCGGGCGATGCTCCTTGGGAAGTCACGGCTCGGGGTGTCCAGGCGTAACGCAAAGAGCGGGAATGCAGCTCGGCGGTTGCTCTTGGGCCGCTTTTGTTGCGAACTGACACACCCCATTCAGCCCCGAGACAACACGGTCCGCCGGGGCGGGCAAGAGCTTGGGGGCCGCAAGGGAAAAGGGCCATCCGGCTGGCAGGCCCCTTGCCGGAGGAAAGCCCGGTCAGTACGAGAAGTTCACGACCGCCGGGCCGCCGGTGATGTTCGCCGGCGCCTCCTTGGTCGCGAGGGTCTCGCCGGAAACCCGGATCGTGTAGATGCCAGCCGCGGCCGGGTCGGTGATGGACGCCGGCAACGGCAGAGGCACCGGCAGCAGGGTGAACAGCTGGAACTCCGGCGCCCCGACCGGCAGGTGCAGGGCGTACTTGCCGGTGTCGTCGTCCAGGCGCGTGGCGTTGACCTGCACCAGGCGCGACTTCACAGTCTGCATCGCCGAGGCCAGCGCGTCATCGCTGACCGTGGTCGTGCCGGTGGGAGTGCTCGCCGTGACCGTGCCGGTCACCGTGCTCATCGGCGACGTGCTCAGCACCAAGGTGCTGGTCGAGGTGTTGAGGTTCACCGTGGACGTGAGCACGGGGACGCTGTCGATCACGCGGGTGGCGGCCCCTTTGGTCGTGTCCAGCACGCCGCCGGATTGCACGCCATCGCCTGTCACCACGACGGTGTAGGTGCCGGACGGCAGGAAGGACAGGATGAACCGGCCGTTCGCGTCGGGGATGGTGGACCGCACCACGGTGCCGTTCTGCTGGGCCGACACGTTGATGCTGTTCAGCGTCGCGGTCGTCGTTCCCAGGACCACGGTGCTGGTCACGAAGCCCTGGATGGTGCCGCTCGGCTTGGCGGACACGCGCACCACCGGCTTCAGGATGTAGGTCCCGGAGCCTGTGTGCACGATCGACTTGCAGGCATCGATGTCCAACAGGATGTCGTTCAGCGCGTTGGGCAGGACGTCGAAGTCCGCCTTGATCTTCAGGCCGCTCTGCTGGCCGCTGGGCGTCTTCAGCGGCTGCGGGGTGCCGCCGACCGGCGTGACGGTGTTGCCCGTGGCGGCGAGCACCAGCCGGACCTGGTGGAACTTGCCGGCCGGCACGACGGAGGTGCCCAGGGGGTTGATCTGGCCGTTGGTGAGGTTCAGCAGGTCGATCCTGACCGGCGCGTTCGGCGGGACGATGTCCTGCCATCCGCCGTCGTTGTCGCCGGTGTTGCTGTCGTCGCTCATGTGCACCCGCACCTTGGCGACGTTGACGACGACGCTCTGGTAGCAGGCTGGCGCATCCGTGATGGACATCTGCAGCGTGCCGGTGGCGACCGAGCCGCCGGTGCTCCCTCCGCCGCCGGTACTCCCTCCGCTGCCGCCGACGACGACGTCGCCGCCCCCGCCGCCGCCACCGCAAGCAGCCAGGACAAGCGCCGCTGCCACGCTGCCGACTCGGGCGAACCAGCGCAACGCGCTTGCGCTCCCATTCATCTTTTTCATGGAACGTCCTTTGTGTAGTACACGCGAGCGATGCTCCAGGGGAAGGCACGGCTCGCGTGTATGTCCAGGCGAAAAGCAAACAGGGAGAATGCACCCGGCGGTTGCGTCTGGGCCGCTTGTGTTGCGACCCGATACAACCCTTGCGGACTCGGGGAAATGGCCCGCCAAGCGGCCGCTACTTCTTCGGGTCGTCGCCCAGAGCCTGGGTGGACTGGAACTCGTCGGGATCGGGCCGCCGTGGACGGCCCGGGTCGGTGTCGGCGATGGCGGCATCGCGGATGGCGAACAGCGCCCGCAGGTCGCGCTGCACGTCGTCGTCCGTCTTGGGTGGCTCCGCGTCATCGAGGGCTTCGTCGACGGCATCCGCACCGAAGCCGCTCGCCTCGGGCAACCAGTCCGCCTGCACGAGCGGCGCGTGCAGCGACACCGGGCCGCTGGCGGCCCAGGTGTTGGGGTCCGGCATTTCCTTGGCATTGAAGCCCTGGAATTCCCAGCCGATGGTCAGGAGCCAGTCGCGCGCCCGCGGCTCGAAGCGGGAGAGCTCGCGTTCGAAGCTGTCCTGGAACGCGAACACGTAGGCCAGCAGGCGGTCGTGCGCCTGCTTGACCACGAAATTGACATGCAGCCCATGGCGGCCCGTGCGGCTGACGCTGGAAAGCATCCGGCACTCGACCCAGTCCGAGGGCACGCCGTGCTTGCGCATCGTGTCGCGCAGCACGATCTGCACCAGCTCGCGCTTGCGCGCGTTGCGGGAAGGCCCCGAGTCGGTGTCCGGCTCGCTCTCGCGGAACTGCGTGCTCGCGGAACCGGGCGCGCCTTCCTTGCCGTTGTTGAAGAACTTGCCGATCAGGCCCATGCGGGGATTGTGCACTTCATTCGCGCAGCTGGAACCGCATGCGCGTGCCGGCCAGGTCCAGGACGTCCTGGTCGGACAACATGACCGGGTCGCTGCCGATGGCCAGGCCATTGAGCTCCGCGGGATTGGCGCCCCCCAGGTGCGTCACGAAGTAGGCGCCGCGGCGCTGCGCCACGGAGACCACCGACACGCCCGGCTTGCCGAAGGTGGTGACGGCCTTCACCACCGGCACCTCCAACCCCGCGGACGTGCCCGTCTCGACGGTGAACACGCCATGCAGCGGCACGGCATCGGGCGCGAACGAAAGCGTCCCGCCGAAGGTGCTGGGCGCCTCGCTGGCCTGCAGGTAGCGGATGCGGTAGGGGCCGATCGCGATCACGTCGCCGTCGTGCAGGCGCGTGCGTTCCTTGACCATGCGGTCGTTGACGTAGGTGCCGTTGGTGCTTGCCAGGTCCGTCAGGAAGACGTCGGCCACGCCCACCAGGTCGAACGCGCAGTGATCCCCGCTCACCACCATCGTGTCCAGCACGATGTCGTTGCCCGGCTTGCGGCCCAGCGTCGTGCGGTCCTTGTGCAGGTACACGAGCTTGACCTCGACTCCCTTGACGCTCGCAATCAGCTGCGGCATATGGCACCTCCAGACCGCGCAGGCGGCAGGGGCATGCTAATCCGCGCCGCGGGCCGCTTCAAGCGGGCGGACCTCCCCCATGCGGGTGAACCCGGAAGTCCAGCAGACGGGTGGCAAGGAAAGTCTCCGCCAGGAAGCAAAGCAGCGCCGCGAGGAAGCAGGCGACCCCCAGCAGGAAGCAGGCGACGGCCCACCGGCTGATCTGGATGCCGCTGGTCTCGCCCAGGAACAGCACGATGATCGTGACCCCGATCAGCAGCGCGCAGCTGGCAAGCAGCGCGATGCAGCCATTGGCCAGCATGCCGCGCACGCGCAGCTGCTGCAGCTCGCGCGCGGCGCGCGCAAGCCAGGCCGGGTCGGTCGTTTCGCGGGACCGGTCCTCCACGACGCGGGCGCGGTCGATGATGCGCGCCAGCCGGCCGGCCACCGCGCCGATCATCCCGGACACCGCGGTGAGCAGGAACACGGGCGCCACGGCCAGCTGGATGCCGTGGGTGATGGAGGAGCCGTCGAGGGGAAAGGCCATGCCGCGGATTATCGCGGTGGGATGCGGCGTGCCTCAGATGTAGCCGACCACCAGCGGCGCATTCCGCAGGTGCAGCGCCAGGCCCAGGGCTTCCATGTGGTCGCCGTTGCGCGAGAGGATGCGTTCGGCCAGTGGCAGGAACACCGTCTCCTCGTAGCGTGCGTGCCGCAGCACCTTGCGCACCATCTCCTCCATGGCCTCGGCGTCCACTTCGGGTGCGATGCCCCGGGCGGCGGCCCGCACGGCGGGCTCGATCTGGCGCCACAGCGCCTCCACGGCGCGGTGTTCCGCAGTGAGCCGGTCGACGATGGGTTGCACGCGTTCGCGCTCCGGCTCATTGCAGGCGCGCAGCACGGCCGGGAACAGTTCGGCCTCTTCTTCGGCGTGGTGCGGCAGCACGGTCTGGCGGAACAGGTCCAGGGTCTGGGCAGCGGTCTTGCGGGCGCGGTTCGCGGCATCGACCAGCTCGGGCAGCCGCGCGGTCGCCTGCAGTTGCGACACGATGCCCAGGTGGCAGCGCGTGAACGACGTGATCGGCAGCTCGGCTTCCGCTGGCGACAGGTCGGTGAATTGGATCCTCATGTGGCCCTCTCCATGGCTCGTACAAGACCATGTTGCCCTCAGGGGCGTCCCCGCAATTGATGCACGTCAACCGAAGCGCCGACTGCACGCTGCACCATGGCGTCCATGCAACTTCCCGGGAGTCCCGCCATGTTCAAGCACATCCTCCTCGCCACCGACGGCTCCGCCGCCTCCGACCACGCCGCGCAGCTGGCCATCGACCTCGCCCGGGTGCACGGCGCGACGCTGACGGCGCTGTACGTCGTCGATCCCTACCCCTACCTGGGCGTGGGCGAGTCCAATCCGCTCGGTTTCCAGGCCTACATGTCGGCGGCGCTGGAACACGCGGCAGCGGCCCACAACAAGGTGGCGGCGCTGTGCGAGAAGGCGCCCGCGGTTGCCTTCCGGGCGCGGCTCGCCGAAGACGTCGGTGCCTCGGTGGGCATCGTGCAGAGCGCCAAGGACGTCGGGGCCGACCTGATCGTCGTCGGCTCGCATGGCCGCACCGGCGTCGCCCGCCTGATGCTGGGCAGCGTGGCGAGCAAGGTGGTCGCCGAATCGGCGATCCCGGTGCTGGTCGCGCGCTGACGCGCGCTCAGGCCAGCACGCTGGCGCCGGCCGCGCGCAGCGTGCCGAGCAGCTCGTCCCAGCGGCGCGTGTGCTCCGCGTGCAGGCGGCCGCCGGCCTCCAGCACCGGCTGGAATTTCCAGCCGCGCACCTGCTGCGCCTCGAACCACGCGCGCGCCCGCTGGCGGGCTATCCAGGCCGGCGTGCGCCAGGCGCCCCAGGGCTCCGCGGTGCGCGCCAGATCCGGGGTTTCGGCCAGCGCCCCCGCCGGATAGGCCAGCAGGCCATAGCGGCGCGGCGTCGACGGCTTGCGCGGGCCGTCGTCGAAGGTTTCGAAGGTGGTGCCGTCCTCCAGCGCCGCCGGCAGCAGTGCGCGCGCCACCAGGTGTTCGCCCAGCTCGCTCGCCTCGCCGTTCTTGTGGTGCAGCACCGGCCGCAGCTCGAAGCCGGTGAGGCCGCTGGCGCGCAGCGCCTGCGCGGCCTGCGGCCCCAGCACGTACTCGCCGGTCCATTCGTCCACGTGGCTGATGGCGCCGTCCGCCACCGGCTTGCTCAGGTAGATGCGCTGCGGCAGCCGCACCGCCCAGCGGCTCGCGGTCGGGTGCAGGCTGTCCTGGTGGTACGCCGCCATCGTGGCCTTGGAGTCCGCGCGCGTCTGGCCGATGGAGGAGCGGCACACCGCCTCGAAGTGCGTGCAGCCCGCCAGTTCCGGCGGGCTGCACTGCAGGTCGCGCAGGAAGCTCACGGCCTCGCCCTCGGCCAGCGCGAGCAGCCGGGGCAGCACCGGGCCCGAGGCATCGAAGAAACGCGGGAACAGGAAACCGACCGCGGGGTTGGGCTTGGCGCCGAGCGCGCGTGCCAGTCCATCGTCGGCCGCCAGGCGGCGGGACAGTCCCGGACTGCAGGGGCGCAGGGCGAGCAGGATCTTCATGGATCAGCATCCTAGCCAAGCCCCGCGCACGGCCGCGTCAGCCAACGCCGCATGCGAAACTCCGCGCCGCATGACCGCCTTCCCCGCCCCCCGGCCGGTGGCCATCGCCCTCGCCGGCCTCGTGTCGCTGGCGGTCGCGATGGGCATCGGCCGCTTCGCCTTCACCCCCCTGCTGCCCCTGATGCTGTCCGAGCGCTCGGTGACGCTCGCCGGCGCCAGCCTGCTGGCCAGCGCGAACTACTTCGGCTACCTGCTGGGCGCCCTGGCCTGCACCTTCCAGCCCTGGATCTGGCGGCGAGTGGGCTGGGCCGCGACGGTCAACGGGCCGAAACTCGTGCGCGCCGGCCTGGTGGCCACGGTGCTGCTCACGCTGGGGATGGCGGTGCACCTGCCGGCGGCCTGGCCCCTGCTGCGCTTTGCCGCGGGGGTGGCCAGCGCGGTGGTGTTCCTCTACACGTCCGGATGGTGCCTGGAGCAGCTGGCACGCCGCCAGCTGCCGGCGATGGGCGCGTTGATCTACGTCGGCCCGGGCGGCGGCATCGTCGCCAGCGGGCTGGCCGCCAGCGGACTGGTTGCGCTGCAGGCGCCGGCGGCTGCGGGCTGGCTCACCTTCGGGGTGCTGGCGGCGGCGCTCACGGCCAGCGTCTGGCGCGTGTTCGACGCCCGGCGCGGGATCGCGGCGATGCCGGCCAGCACCGGTCCGGGCAAGGACGCGCCTCCCGCCGCGCGGGCCGGCAGCGGGCAGATGGCGCTGCTCACGCTGGCCTATGGCATCGCCGGCATCGGCTACATCATCACGGCCACCTTCCTGCCGGTGATCGCACGGCAGGCGCTGCCGGGGTCGCCCTGGCTGGACCTGTTCTGGCCGCTGTTCGGCGTCGGCGTGATGCTGGGAGCACTCGGCGCCTCGCGGCTGCGGCCCGGCGGCGACCTGCGACTGCGGCTGGCGGCCTGCTACGCGATCCAGGCGATCGGCGTCGCCTCCAGCCTGGTGAGTCCCACGCTGGCCGGCTTCGCCCTCGGCAGCCTGCTGCTGGGCCTGCCGTTCACCGCCATCACCTTCTTCGCGATGCAGGAGGCGCGGCGGGTGCGCTCGCAGCAGGCCACCAGCTTCATGGGCCTGCTCACGGCAATGTACGGCCTCGGCCAGATCGCCGGGCCGCCGCTGGCCGCCTGGCTGGTGGCGCACAGCGCGAGCGCCGCGGAGGGCTTCACCGTGTCGCTGTGGATCGCCAGCACCCTGCTCGCGATCGGCGCGCTGCTGTACGTGGCGATCGCCCGCGCCTACCCCCTGGTTCAGCGCTCCGTGACCTGAACCGCGGGTTGTGCGCGGGCCAGTGCGGGGTACGGGTTCACCGGCTCGCCCTGCCACCACTTGGGCGGGGTGTTCAGGCGGAACACCGCGAAGTGCAGGTGCGGTGCCTTGTCGTCGGCATTGCCGGTCGCGCCGACATAGCCGATCAGGGTGCCGCGCTTGACGTCCATGCCTTCGCGCACGGTGTCCGCATAGCGCTGCAGGTGGGCGTAGTAATAGGCCAGCTGCGAAGTCGCGTCGAACTGGTAGATCGTGAGGCCGCCGGCCTTGCTGGTGAACAGCTTGGCGATGCGGCCGTCGTCCACCGCCACGACCGGCGTGCCGGTGGGCGCGAGGATGTCGATCGCTTCGTGCCGGCGATTGCCGCGTCCCTGGTCGTACTGGTCGGTCAGCGTCGCCGGCTTGATGCCGACCACCGGCACTTCGAGCGCGCGCTGCGCGAGCAGCTGCGCGCCTTGCGGATCGCCCGGGTTGCGCACCGCCGGCAGGTCGGCCGACACCTTGTCGCCGGCCTTGGCCTTGGGCTTCATGTCGCCGGGGGTCGCACCCGTCTTCGTGCCAGCGGTGCCGGAGGTCGATCCCGCTGCGGTGCCGTTCTTGCCGGCCGCCGATGTCTTCGTGCCGCCGCTCGCTTCATCGAAGAAGCGTGCGAGCTCGGTCGGGGCTGCGGTTCCATCGGGCACGCCGGCTGCGGCGGGGGGCGCGACGGTCGGCGCGGCAGGACCGCCCATGCTGCTGGTCTCCGGCGTCGGCGAGGTCGATGCCGGCGCCGTGGAAGCGGTGCTGGTGGACGTATCCGCGGCCGCCGCGGGATCGGCCGAAGCCGTCGGCGGCACCGGGTTGTCGCCCGAGGTCGTGGGCTGCGTGCCGGCGGTGATCGCCGGCGTGCCGCCGGCCGAAGCCGCGGCCTGGGGATCGGTCGCCGTCGCCGATGCCGCGGCCTGCGCATCCACCGCGGGCGCCGGCGGCACCTCCGCGGGCGCGGCGGCGGTGCTGCCACTCGCCGCGTTCAGCGGCGCGCTGTCCGGCAGCGAGGCCGTGGGTGGCGTGACGGTGGTGTGGGGCGGCTGCTGGTCGCAGGCCTGCAGGCCGAGCGCCGCCGCCGCGGCGAGCAGGGAGAGGTGCCAGCGCTTCACGATTGCACCTCCACGTTGATCCCCTTGTTGACGACGGTCGACAGTCGCACGACGTCCCAGTTGGTCAGCCGCACGCAGCCGCTGCTTTCCGCCCGGGCCATCTGCGACGGTTCGGCCGTGCCGTGGATGCCCAGGTGCTCCTTGCTGAGCGACAGCCACATCACGCCCACCGGGCTGTTCGGGCCGGGCGGCAACCGCACCTTCTTATCAGCCTTGGGATGGCGCAGCAGCGACGGGTCATAGCTGAAATCCGGGTTCCTGGCCTGCGCCGTGATCTGCAGCGTGCCATCCGGAAGCGGGAACTCCTGCCCGCCGATGGTCACCGGCATGGCGCCCATCACCCGGTTGTCGGCGCCGAGGATGTAGAGCATCTGTTCGCTCTTGTTGATCCGCAGCGATGCGGCCTTCGCAGGCATGGCGAGCGCCCGGCCCACGTCCGTCACCACGATGCCCTGGCCCGCCTGCAAGTTGCGCCCCTGGTTCAGGGCCGCGAGCAGCTTCGGGCTCATGTGGAAGCGCTCGCCCAGCGCCTCGTTGATGTCCTGGTAGCCCATGGCGGGCAGCTGCGACTGCGCGACTGGGTCCTGCGGAATGGCCGTGTAGGGTCCGGCCACGTCCTTGTCGGTGACGGTGTAGACCGCGAAGGCCGGTGCCTGCTGCGCACCCAGCGCAGTCCACGTCGGCGCATCGACGTTGCCGGTCGCCTGCAGGCCGCGGGCGGCCTGGAACGCGGCCAGCGCCTTCTTCATGTTGCTGCCGAAGCTGCCGTCGATCTCGCCGACCGAGAACCAGTTGCGGTCCAGCAGGACTTGGGCGCGGATCACCGCCGGCCCCTTGGCCCCCGGCTTCAGGTCCGGCGTGGCGGTGTCGGCGTTCAACTGCTGGATGTGCTGCGTCGCGTCGGCGGGAAAGCCGGGCGGGACGATGACGGAGGACGCGGCCTTCTTCGCGGGCGTCGTCGACGAAGCGTGCGTCGCCTTGTGCGACGTGGCGGCGTGCACCGCCGGGGCGGCCGCGAAACTCAGCGGCAGCGCCAGCGCGAGGACGCGCAGGATCAGGGATTGCTTGGGCATGCAAGGCTCCATGTGGGATGCCCTACCGTAGCCCTGCCGCGGCGCCCGGCGTGTAGTCGCGCGGCGAACGCGGCGGTCGGCCGCCGCCGTCCTGGCGCCACAGGCTCAGCGGGTGCCGGGCTCGCGCGCGACGTCGGCCAGGAAGTCGCCTTGCTGCAGTTCGCTGCGCGTTGCGGGCCCGTGCAGCCAGCCGGGATACACCCGGCGGAAGTCCTCCAGGATCTGCGCCAGCGGCACGTCGGCGAAGCTGCCACGCTCGCGCAGGTACTCCATGTGCCGCTGGCCCGCGCGATCGAACGGGTGGTAGATGGAGTCGCCTACGCCGTCGAACTCCAGCGGCAGCAGCCCGAAGCGCTCGCACAGCTCGATGTTGAAGGCCGGCGTCGCCTTGCGCCATGCGCCGTCCAGCCAGAGTTCCGTGTAGCCATGCCAGATGAACACGTCGGTGGTCATGGTCTCGCGCATGCGCTGGGTGGACAGGTGGTTGCGCACGTCGGCGAAGCCCAGGCGGGCCGGGATGCCGGCGGCGCGGCAGGCGGCCGCGAGCAGCGCCGCCTTGGTGACGCACCAGCCATGGCCGGCGGACAGCACGGAGCTGCCGCGCATGCCCTCGGTGCCGAGGTCGACGCGGTAAGGGTCGTAGCGGAAGCCGTCGCGCACCGCGTAGTACAGCGCCACCGCCTGCTCGCGCGCGCTCGCGCCGCGGGCATGGCGCGCGGCGAAGGCGCGCACTTGGGGATGGTCGCTGTCCACGTGCGTCGTGGCCGCGAGGCAATCCTGCGGAGCGGGAGCGTTCATGGAGTCTTTCAGACGAAGCGCACGGTCAGCGGCGCCAGCGGCGCGCCGAACTCGGCGCGCCAGGTCTCGCCGCGCTGCACCGGCCAAGCGTCGGTCCAGGTGCCGGTGGTGACGACGTCGCCGGGCTGCAGGTCGGGTGCGCCCGGAATGTTGCGCAGTTCCGACAGGAAATGGGCCAGCGCATGCAGCGGGCCATCGAGCACGTTGGCGCCCACGCCTTCGTCGATGCGTTCGCTGCCGCGCTGCAGGGTGATGCGGTCGGCCGCGAGCAGCGCGTCGAAGGCCGCGGCCTCGCGCGGCAGGCCATTCACGCCGATCTTGAGGCCCACCAGCAGCAGCCCGTGCAGCCCGCTGTCCGCGACGGTGTCGGCGGCCACGAACTTCCAGTCCTTCCTATGCGACTGCACGATCTCGAAGCCGGGCGCGATCCATTCGATGCAGGCCAGCAGGTCGTCCAGCGTCGCACGTGCCGGTGGCGTCGCCTTGATGCCGAACACGCATTCCGGCTCGATGCGCGGCTGGCAGGTGCCGGCCAGCGCCAGCTCGCCCTCGCCTTCGCAGAAGGTCAGCGTGGTGTTCCACACGGTGCCCCAGATCGGCGCGTACACGCCGTAGCGCTGCCAGATCGTGCGGTTGGTGAAGCCGACCTTGAAGCCGCGCGGTTGTTCGCCGCGGCGGATGCGCAGCTGCCGCACGCTGAGCGCGCGCTCGTACGCCACGCCCACGTCCAGCCCGCAGGCTTCGGGCCACAGCGTGGCCTCGTCGTTGTGTCGCAGCAGCAATTCGGGTGTCATGCCGCGAGCTTAGCGCGGCGGCGTGCGCGGCCCGAGGTGCATGCCGCCATCGAGCAGCAGCAGCTCGCCCGTCATGGTCGGTGCGCCCTCGATCAGCCAGACGACCGCGCCGGCGACGTCCTCCGGCGAGGAGGCACGGCCCAGCGGCGCCGCGCGCTCGAAGCCGGCGCGCGTGCGGTCCGCGCCCTCCTGGCCGATGCCCTGGGCGAACCAGCGGCTGGTGATGAGCCCGGGGCACACCGCGTTGACGCGCACGTCAGGCGCCAGCGTGCGCGCCAGGTGCAGGGTCATGGCGTTGAGCGCGCCCTTGGACGCGATGTAGGGCACCGAGGAGCCGATGCCCAGCGCGCCGGCGATCGACGACACGTTGACGATGCAGCCCGCGCCGGCCTTCAGCTGCGGCAGGCAGGCGCGCACCATCTGGAAGGCGCCGACGGTGTTGACCGCGTAGATGCGCTGGAAGGCATCCATATCGAGCGCGTCCCACGCCGCCGCTTCGCCGAACACCGACATGCCGGCGTTGTTCACCAACGCATCGATGCGGCCCCAGCGCTGCACCGCCGCCGCGGCGAGCCCGCGGCAGTCCGCGTCCACCGCCACATCACCGCGCAGCAACAGCGTGTCGGCTCCGGCCGCGCGGCAGGCGGCTTCGGACGCCTCGGCCTCGGTGGCGCTGCGCGAATAGTTGATCACCACGTTCCAGCCGCGGTGCGCCAGCTGCAACGCGACCGCCGCGCCGACTCCGGTGCCGGAGCCGGTGACGAGCGCAACCTTGCGGGCGTCGGCCATCACTTCCTGGCCGCGACGGCCTTGCGGTCGGCCACCACCTGCTGCGCCGTCGGGCGCTCGCCGATGAACTTCACGTAGGCCTTGTAGTCGACGCCGTTGGCCAGCAGCAGGTCTTCATCGTAGATCGCCTTGGTGGCCAGGCCCACCACCGGCAGGTCCACGAAGGCGGCGCAGTCGGCCATGGTGAAGGTGTCACCGGCGGCATAGGGCGCCATCTTCAGCAGGCGCTTGACGCCGGCGATCTTCTGTTCGATCTCGCGGCGGATGCGCGCGGCGTTGCTTTCGCTCAGGGGTGGCGCGCCGAAGAAGGCGGCGCCATAGAGCTGGCGCGCCGCCATCTCGAGGTGCCAGTCCAGGAAGGTGACCAGCTCGCGCACCTTGGCGGCCTCGAAGGGATCCTTGGGCAGCAGCGGCGGCTCGGGGTACACCGTTTCCAGGTAGTCGAGGATCACCTGGCTTTCGCACAGGCAGCCCTGCTCCGTCGTGAGGAAGGGGATCTTGCCCATCGGCGACAGTTCGTAGAACGCGGCGTCCTTGTCCCGGAAGTTGACGATCTTCTCCTCGAAGGGAATGCCTTTCTCCAACAGGGCCAGCTTGGCCTTGTTGTGGTAGTTGCTGATGGGGGAGCCGTGGAGCGTGAGCATGGTTCGGTGTCCTGGTTGCCTATTCGATCTTGGCGCCGGATTCCTTCACCACCTTGGCCCACTTGGTCGTCTCGGCCTGGATCAGCGTGGCGAGGGCCTCGGGCGTGCCGGGGTTCGGGTCGAGGCCCAGCTTGGCGAGCTTGTCCTTCACGTCGGGCATGGCCATCACCTTGAGCGTCTCGGCGTTGATGCGCATCTGCACGTCGCGCGGAATGCCGGGCGAGCCGAGCAGCGCGAACCACGAGGTCGCCTCGAAGCCGGGCAGGCCCGATTCCGCGATGGTCGGGATCGTGGGCGCCGCCGGCGAACGCTGCGCACTGGTCACGGCGATCGCCTTCAGCTTGCCCTCCTGCACCAGCGGCAGCGCCGAGGGCATGTTGTCGAAGATCATCTGGATGCGCCCGCCCAGCAGGTCCGGAATCGCCTCGGCCCGGCCCTTGTACGGGATGTGCTGCATCTTCACCCCGGCCAGGGTGTTGAACAGCTCGCCGGACAGGTGGATCGAGGTGCCGCTGCCGGAGGAGCCGAAGAACAGCGGCTGCTTCTTCGCCAGCTCGACCAGCTCCTTCACGTTGTTGGCCGGCACGTTCTTGTTCACCACCAGCAGGTTGGGCGTGGAGGCCAGGAAGCTGATGGGGGTGAAGTCCTTGATGTTGTTGTACGGGATCTTCTCGTACAGCGAAGGATTGATGGCGTGCGTGCCGACGGTCCCGATCACCAGCGTGTGGCCGTCGCCCGCCGCCTTGGCCACCATGTCGGCGCCGATGTTGCCGCCGGCGCCGGGCTTGTTCTCCACGGTGATGGGCTGGCCCAGGGGCGCCCATTTTTCCGCCAGCACCCGTGCCAGCGTGTCGGGCGCGCCGCCCGGGGGGAAGGTCACGATGATGCGGATCGGCTTGGTCGGCCAGGCGGCCGGGGCCTGCGCGAAGCTCAGGGGCGTGGCGGCGGCCAGCGTGAAGGCGGCGATTGCCGCCAGGGCGCGAACGCGCGTGCGATGCATGGGGATCTCCTGGAGGAATGCGATGCCGGTTGGCATGCAACCATTCTGGAGGCGGCGCGCGGCAGCGTGAATGCTCCTGTGCCCTAGGAAGGGGCCGGCCCAGTCGCGCGGGCGACGCGCCGCCGTCGCGCCCGGCGCGACAGGTAGACTGCGGGCCGTCCATGTCGCCGCCGCTGCCCTCCCCTGAAGAGATCGCGCTGCTCGAACCTTTCGAGCGGCTCGGCCTCGACCGCATCGTCCTGGTCCGCACCGAAGCGCAGGCGGAGCAGGCCGCCGGCGCCCTGCAGGCAGCGCCGGTCTGGGGCTTCGACACCGAGTCGCGGCCGACCTTCGAGGTCGGCCAGGCGTCCGAGGGGCCGCACATCATCCAGCTGGCCACGCTCGAGCACGCCTACGTGTTCCAGCTGCACGACCCGGCGTGCCGCGCGATCGCGGGCGATCTGCTGGCGCGCGAGGCGAGCGTGAAGGCGGGGTTCGGGCTGCGCGACGACACCCGCCGCATCACCCACAAGCTGGGCGTGCAGCCGCGCGAGGTGCTGGACCTGGACACGGTGTTCCGCGAGCGGGGCTACCGCCGGCAGATGGGGATCAAGGCGGCGGTGGCGGTGCTGTTCGAGAAGCGCTACCTCAAGTCCAAGCGGGCCGCGACCTCCAACTGGGCGCAGCGCGAACTGACGCCGGCGCAGCTGCTCTATGCCGCCAACGACGCCTGGGCCGCGCTGCGCGTGTACCAGGCGCTGGAGCTCATGCCTTCGCCGCATCCATCAGGCGGTTGAAGGCGGCGGAGCATTCCGCGCGCATCTGCACCACCTCGTCGATGATCGCGTCGGGCCGCGGGCCCTCGCCCCGGGCCAGCAGCAGCAGCGCGTCGGACAGCAGCTGCTCGTGCACGCGCAGGCGCGTCAGGCGCGCCTGCCATTCGGCGTGCAGGCGCACCAGCTCGGGATGACCGGGTTCGCGGGGAGCCGCCATGACCGGAAATTGTAATCAGCGCGCGTCACTGGATCATCCGGACCAGGCGCCCGAAGAAATCGTGGACCAGGTCCTGCACGGGGTCGCGCGGCGGCGCCGGCTCGCGCGGCTTCGGCCGCGGCCGCGGAATGTCGAACTCGACCCGCGGATCGGCCGCGCGCAGCCGCAGGGCCTGCCCGAAGAACTCGCCGACGATGGGCAGCGCGCTGCGGGCGCCCTGCCCCCAGCTTTCCCCCATCGTCACGGTGTTGTCGTTGAAGCCGACCCAGGCGCCCGCCACCAGCTGCGGGTGCATCAGGATGAACCAGCCGTCCGAGTTGTCCTGGGTGGTGCCGGTCTTGCCCGCCACGTCCGCCTGGATGCCGTAGCGGGTGCGGATCGCCGCGCCGGTGCCCTCGTCCACCACGCCGCGCATCACGTTGAGCAGTTGCAGCGCGCGCGGCTTGGGCAGCACTTCCATCGGCTTGGGCCGGGTGAACAGCGCCAGCGTGTGGCCGTTGCGGTCTTCCAGCCGGGTGATGAGCTGCGGGTCGCCGAGGTACAGGCCGTTGTTGGCCAGCGTGCCGTAGGCGGTGACCATCTCGCGCAGCGTCACCGGGCTGGTGCCCAGGGCCAGCGAGGGCACCAGCTCCAGCTTGCTTTCGCGCACGCCCAGGTTGAAGGCCAGCTCGGCCACCCGCTCCGGCCCGACGCGCTGCATCACCTGCGCCGTGATGCTGTTGCGGGACTGGACCAGCCCGTCCCGCAGCGTCATCGGCTGGTTGGTCGGCGGCGTGGTGTCGCGCGGGCTCCAGACGGCGCCGCCGCGGTCGCGGATCGTCACCACCTCGTCGACGAAGGTGTCCTCGGGCGTCAGCCCCAGCCCGAAGGCGGCGCCGTACACGAAAGGCTTGAAGGTCGAGCCCGGCTGGCGCCGCGCCTGGTTCACGTGGTCGAACTGTTCCTTGGTGAAGTCGCCGCTGCCCACCCAGGCCTTCACCTGCGCGCTGCGCGGGTCCAGCGCGAGGAAGCCCGCCTGTAGCTGCGGTCGCTCCTCGCCCTTGCGCCGGCCGCGGTCGGCCAGCTCCTGCAGCTGGTGCAGCTGGCGCGTGACCGCGGCGTTGGCGGCCTTCTGCAGCCGCGTGTCGATGGTGGTGCGCACCACCAGCCCGTCGGCGTACAGGTCGTAGTCCTCGCGGTCGGCCCAGGTGATGAGCCATTTCTTGACCTGCTGCGCGGCGTGCGGGGCGATGCCCACCTGCTCGCCCTGCCGCTCGAAGTCCACCCGCAGCGGCCGCGCCGCCAGCAGTTCGGCGCGCTTCGCATCGAGCTTGCCGTACTTGACCATCTGGTCCAGCACCGTGTTGCGGCGGTCGCGCGCGCGCTCGGGATTGAGCACCGGGTTGTAGTACGAAGTGCCCTTGAGCATGCCGATCAGCGTCGCGCTCTCCAGCACGTCGAGCTTGTCGGCGGACTTGTCGAAGTAGGTCCGCGCGGCCATCTCGATGCCGAACGCGTTGTAGAGGAAGGGCACCGTGTTGAGGTAGGTCTCCAGGATCTCCTGCTTGGAGTAGACGAACTCGATCTTCAGGGCCGTGATCGCTTCCTTGGCCTTGCGATTGAGCGACACCGAGCGGCCGATCTGTTCCGGGTACAGGTTGCGCGCCAGCTGCTGCGTGATGGTGGAGCCGCCCTCGCGCCGCCCGCGCAGCGTGTTCAGCACCGCCGCGCCGGTGCGGCGGAAGTCGATGCCGTGGTGCTCGTAGAAGCGCCGGTCCTCGGTGGCGATCAGCGCATCGACCACCGGCTTCGAGATCTTGGCCAGCGGCACCCACTGGCGGTTGATCCGCTTGAACTCCGCCAGCACCACGCCGTCGGCGGACATCACCACCGAGGGCACCTCCGACTTCACCTTGCGCAGGTCCGAGATGCTGGGCGTCAGGGGGATCAGCAGCAGCAGGTACAGCACCAGCAGCGCCGGCACCAGCAGCACGGTGCGCACGGGGTGGCGCCGCGCCAGCGCATAGGCGCGGCGCGAGGTTTCGACGGCCCAGGCCTGGGCCCGGGCGAGGGCCGGGGTCATCCGAAAGAATCTAAGTGGGGGTGTGGTTGAGCCGTGTAGGACTCGGTCGCTTGGCGCGACAGTCGGGCTGCCAGCGTAACGGCTTTTCGGCAGGCCCCGTAAGGGCTTGTTACCCGCCCGCGCGCTTGGCCTTCAGGCCCTGTTGCAGCAGCAGCGCCAGCACCTTGTCGACATGGTCGCCCTGGATCTCGATCGTCCCGTCCTTCACCGTGCCGCCGGAGCCGCAGGCCGCCTTGAGCTGCTGGCCCAGCTGGACCAGCGCCGCCGCGTCGACCGGCGCGCCGCGCACGATGGTGACGGTTTTGCCGCCGCGGCCCTTGCTCTCCCGCTGCACGCGGGCGATGCCGTCGCCGGCAGGCACGGCGCGCGCCGCCTGCCGGCACGTGCACTGGGCCACCGGACGGCGGCAGGTCGGGCACATCCGGCCCGCTTCGGTGGAATAGACGAGGCCGCCTCCGCTCTTGCGCATCGGCGGATTCTAGTCAGCCTCAGCGCCGCGCCTGCGTCTCGGGATAGCGGTAGATCGTGTCGTTGAGGTAGCGCGCCACGGCATCGATGTCCTCGTCGTTCCAGGCCAGGCCGGCCAGTTCCTGGAAGCGGCGCACCTGCGCCTTCAGGCTGGGCCAGTCGCGCGCCAGCCGCTGTTCGCGCCAATGCATCTGGGTGGTGTGGCATTCGACGCAGTGGGTGCCGTAGAGGAGCTGGCCCCGGCTGGGCGCCGCCGTCTGCGCATGCGCAGGCGCCAGGACCGCGAGGGCGAACAGGGTCGAAAGGAGGTGTCGCATGGTGCAGCCGAGGTCGAGTTCCGCCCATGCTAGGCCCACCCGCGCCCGCCCCCTTGCGTTGCATCAAGCGCGGGCTTGGGTCGCCCGGGCCTCGGCATCCATTGCGGTTGTCCCTAGCACGCGGCTGCGCGGGCCGGGCGTAGATTGGCCGCAGTCGCACCCCAACCCGAACACGCGACGCAAGGAGACCACCGGATGACCCGCCCTTCCCGCCGCCTGCTGATGGCCGGCGCGCTCGCCGCGCTTGCCTGTTCCGCCCTGCCCGTCGCCGCGCAGAACTATCCCGCGCGTCCCATCACGCTGATCGTGCCCTGGGGCGCCGGCGGCGGCACCGATGCCACCGCGCGCATCCTGGGCAGCCTGATGGAAAAGGAACTGGGCCAGCCGGTCACGGTGGTCAACCGCACCGGCGGCAGCGGTGTCGTCGGCCACGCCGCGATCGCCTCCGCGCAACCCGACGGCTACACCATCGGCCTGGCCACGGTGGAGATCGGCATGATGCACTGGCAGGGCCTCACCGAGCTCACCGGCGCCTCGTACACGCCGATCGGCCTGGTCAACGCCGACCCCGCCGGCATCCAGGTGCGCGCCGACGCGCCCTACAAGACGGTGCAGGACCTGCTGGCCGCGATCAAGGCCAACCCCGGCAAGTTCAAGGCCTCCGGCACCGGCCAGGGCGGCATCTGGCACCTGGCATTGGCGGGCCTGCTGAAGGACCAGAAGATCGATCCGGCCTCCGTGCCCTGGGTGCCCAGCAACGGCGCCGCGCCGGGCCTGCAGGACATGGTGGCCGGCGGCATCGAGATCGCGCCCGTGTCGCTGCCGGAAGCGCGCTCGCTGATCGACGCCGGCAAGGTGAAGAGCCTGGCGATCATGAACGACAAGCCGGCCGCGCTGTACCCCAACGTGCCCACGCTCAAGGCGGCGATCGGCAGCAACTGGACGATGGCGGCCTGGCGCGGCATCGTCGCGCCCAAGGGCATCCCCAACGACGTGCGCGACAAGCTGGCCGCCACCGTGCAGAAGGTGGCCAACAGCAAGGACTACCACGACTTCATGAACAGCCGCGGCTTCGGCGTCATCTACGCCGGTCCGCAGGAGTTCGGCGCGTTCATGGCGAAGTCGGACGCCGAGCTGGGCGCCACGATGAAGGCCGTGGGCATCGCCAAGTAATGAAGCTCAACGACGCGGTCTTCGGGCTGCTGCTGATGCTGCTGGGGGCGGTCGTGCTGGCCGCCATCCAGGGCTATCCCAAGATCCCCGGCCAGCCGGTCGGGCCTGCGCTGTTCCCGGGATTGATCGCCGTGGGCCTGTGCATCGGCGGCGCGCTGCTGATCGCCAAGGGCCTGCGCCACCGTGCCGAGCAGCCCTGGGTGGCCTTCGACGACTGGCTGGGTTCGCCGCGCCACGGGCTGGCGCTGGTGGTGCTGCTGGGCTCGATCGTGTTCTACATCGTCGCCGCCGACCGCCTGGGCTTCCTGATCACGGCGACGCTGGTCCTGCTCGCGCTTTTTCTGGTGCTGCGCGTGCCGCCGCTGCGCGCGGTGATGATCGCGGTGATCGCGGCGCTGGTGGTGCACTTCGCCTTCTACAAGCTGCTGCGCGTGCCGCTGCCCTGGGGCGTGCTGACGGGGGTGGCCTGGTGAGCGCCGCCCTGCTGCAGGCATTTGCCATGGTGTTCGAGCCGGGCACCATCATCGCGATGATCCTGGCGTCGCTGTTCGGCCTGTTCGTCGGCGCCGTGCCCGGGCTGACCGCCACCATGGCCACCGCACTGCTGGTGCCGGTGACCTTCTTCATGGCGCCGATCCCGGCGATCGCCACCATCGTCACGGCCACGGCCATGGCGATCTTCTCCGGCGACATCCCGGGCTGCCTGCTGCGCATCCCCGGCACGCCGGCGTCCGCCGCCTACACCGACGAGGCCTACGCCATGACGCGCAAGGGCCAGGCCGAACTGGCGCTGGGCGCGGGCCTGGTGTTCTCCGCCGTCGGCGGGCTGTTCGGCACCGCGGTGCTGATCGTCGCCGCGCCCACGCTGGCGGAATTCGCGCTGCACTTCAGCTCCTTCGAGTACTTCTGGCTGGTGCTGCTGGGCCTGACCTGCGCGGTCTCCATCACCAGCGACCAGCCGCTCAAGGGTTCGATCACGCTGATGCTGGGGCTGCTGGTCGCCTGCGTCGGCCTGGGCAACCCCGCGGGCTTTCCGCGCTTCACCTTCGGCAACGCGGAGATGACGGGCGGCATCGGCATGATCGCCATGATGATCGGCATGTTCGCCATCTCGGAGGTGATCCGCTTCGTGGTCGACACCAGCCCGCCGGCGGAGCTGGTGGTGGAGAAGGTCGGCAACGTGATGCGGGGCCAGTGGGAGCTGGCCAAGAAGTACCCGGTGCAGATCCTGCGCGGCAGCGCGCTGGGCACGGCCGTGGGCGCCCTGCCCGGCGCCGGCGCGGACATCGCGGCCTGGATGTCATACGCGATGAGCAAGAAATTCTCGAAGGAGCCGGAGAAGTTCGGCACCGGCCACGTCGAGGGCATCGTCGAGTCCGGCTCGGCCAACAACAGCGCCCTGGCGGGCGCCTGGATCCCGGCGCTGGTGTTCGGCATCCCCGGCGACTCGATCACGGCCATCGTGATCGGCGTGCTCTACATGAAGAACATGAACCCGGGGCCGACGCTGTTCACCACCAACCCGCAGAACATCTACGCGGTGTTCCTGCTGTTCATCATCGCCAACATCATCATGATTCCGCTGGGCATCCTGTGCATCAAGGTGTCCAAGCGCATCCTGAAGGTGCCGCGCAACGTGCTGATGCCGCTGATCCTGCTGTTCTGCATCGTCGGCACCTTCGCCATCAACAACTCGATGTTCGAGGTGGGGGTGATGCTCGTGGCCGGCATCGTGGCCTACGTGCTGGAGGCCAACCGCTTCCCGATCGCGCCCGCCATCCTGGGCGTGGTGCTGGGCGGCATGCTGGAGGAGAACTTCATCACCTCCATGATCAAGTCCAACGGCGAGTTCGGCGCGTTCTTCGCGCGGCCGATCGCCCTGGGACTGGCCGTGGTGACCTGCGTGGTGTGGTTCCTGCCGCCGGTGCTGAAGCTGGTGCGGATGCGCAGGCCGGCGGTGGCGGCTTAGCGCTTCGGCACTGCGCGATCGCTGGGGGTCGCCTGCGGGCTCACCGCCAGCCTACGGGACCGGCGGCTGCGTGAGCTTCGCTTCTCCGCGCGGTCGCTGGGGTTCGCCTGCGGGCTCACCGCCAGCCTACGGCGACGCGCGCCACTGCTGCGGCTGTCCCGTAGGCTGGGGTGAGCGCGAAGCCCCGTAGGCTGGGGTGAGCGCGAAGCCGAACCCCAGCGATTTCGGCATCGACGGCGGATGGTGGTGGCGCGGTTGGCCAGCAGGCCCCGCCAGTTAAAGCGCCGGCGGCAGCGCGATCTTCAGCTTCTCTGCCCAGGGCTTCAGCGCCTCCACGATGCCCGGGTGCAGCGTGACGCCCTCCTCGCGCTGCCGGTGCATCAGCGCGTTTCCCTTCTCGCCCGGCAGGCGCACCGGCCGCCCCGGTTGCGCGGGGCGGGACGCGTGGCATTGCCGCGCGACCTCGTCCATCTGCCGCAGGAAAGGCTGCGCGCCGGCAAATCCCGCGGGATCGATGATCTGCACGAACACCGTCGCGCCCCAGCCCTGCTTGAGGTCGGCGCGGCCGAAGCCGGCGAGGCCGCCGGTGAGCGCTTCGACCGTCAGCGACAGGCCGTAACCCTTGTGCCCCGAATCCATGCCGCCCAGGGGCAGGATGGTGCCCTTGGGTTCCTGGAACAGCACGGCGGGATCGTCGCTGGGACGGCCGTGCCCGTCGATCACCCAGGGCGCGGGCAGCTTGCCGCCTTCCTGGTGCAGCCGGTTGGTCAGGCCGTTGGTGGTGGCCGAGGTGGAGATGTCCGTGACGATCGGCGTGCCGCTGGTGGGAATGCCGATGGAGATCGGGTTGGGCGTGAACACCGGGTCCAGCCCGCCAAAGGGTGCGACGCTCGCGGAGTTCGCGTCCGAGGAGGCCAGGATCATCATCAGCCCCTGGTCGGTGGCGCGCTGGTGGAAGGCGGCGAGGCAGGCGATGTGGTGGCTTTGCCGGATCACCACGGTGCCGGTGCCGCACACCCTGGCCTTCTGCGTCGCGGCCTTCATGGCCTCCAGCACCAGCCACGGACCGGGCAGCCGCCGGCCGTTCCAGGTGAGCGCCGCCGGCGCTTCGTGGATCACCTCCGGCTGCCCCTCCACGTTCATGGAGCGGGCCTCGATCTCGCGCAGGTACGAGGGCAGCAGCTGCAGCCCATGCGTGGTGTGCCCCATCAGGTCGCCCTCGACCAGGATGTCGGAGACGGCCCGCGCCTTGTCGTCGGGCATGCCGGCGGCTGCAAGCGCCGAGCGGGCGAAGGTGGAAAGCGAAAGGGCGGCGTAGCGCGGAGAGGACTGCGTCATGGATGGGATGGAAGAGAGGGCCGCGCCAGTCTACGGCCCGCCACCGCCGCCCGCGTCAGCGTGATCCCGTACGCCCGGAAATCAGGCGCCGCCGGTATGGGCTTGCGCCCTTGTCCTACCTCAGCCGTGCACCCGATCAGCCACGATGCGGCCCCATGGAACCGTCCTTCTGGCTCTGGCTTTCGCTCGCGATCGTCGCCGCGCTCATCGTGGTGATCTGGTCGATCCGCCGCCACCGCAGCCCGGTGCTGCAGGTCAAGAGCGACTGCGGCATCGACAAGCTCATGCCCTCGCTGTCGGGCCTGTCGCTCGGCACCTCGGTGGACGGCAACACGGTCGACGTGCTGGAGAACGGCCACTTCTACGACGTGCTGGAGCAGCGCATCCGCGCGGCGCAGAAGTCGGTGCACTTCGAGACCTTCCTGTGGAAGCCGGGCAAGCTGTCCGACCGCATGGCCGCCGCCTTCAAGGACCGCGCCCAGGCCGGCGTGCCGGTGCGGATCATGCTGGACGCCGAGGGCTGCAAGACCCTGGAGCCCGACATGGTGCAGCGCATGCGCGAGGCCGGCTGCAAGGTGAAGTTCTTCCACAAGCGCTCGATCTACACCATCGGCGTGCTCAACGACCGCGACCACCGCAAGATCTGCGTGCTCGACGGGCAGGAGGCTTTCGTCGGCGGCCACTGCATCACCGACGACTGGCTGGGGAACGCCGAGGACCACGAGCACAACAGCGATGTCAGCGTCTGGCTGCACGGGCCCATCGTCCACAGCGTCCAGGGCGCCTTCAGCGAGAACTGGGCGGGCGAGACCGGCGAGCTGTTCGTTGGCGACGACTTCTTCCCGGTGCTGGACAAGGTGGGCGACATCCCGATCTTCGCCGCGTACCTGAAGCCGGAGAACTCCGCGCCCGCCGTGAAGATCCTGCACCACACGGCGATCTGCCTGGCGCGCGAGCGCATCTGGATCCAGAACCCCTACTTCATCCCCAAGATCGAGGCGATCCACGCACTGGGCTCGGCGGTCAAGCGCGGCGTCGATGTGCGCGTGCTGATGCCCGCCACCAGCGGCTCCGACTCGCCGATGGTGCAGCATGCCGGCCACCGCCATTTCGAGTCGCTGCTGAAGCTGGGCGTGCGCCTGTACGAGTACCCGCACACCCTGCTGCACCAGAAGATCATGACCATCGACGGCTGCTGGAGCGCGGTGGGCTCCACCAACTTCGACGACCGCTCCTTCGACACCAACGACGAGATCACGCTGGGCGTGCTGGACAAGGGCATCGCCGCCAAGTTCGACGCGATCTTCGAGAAGTACGTGGCGCGCGCCGAGGAGATCGAGCTGGAGAAGTGGCGCAAGCGCAGCATCTTCATCAAGATCAAGGACAACGCGGCCTACCTGCTGAACGACATCCTGTGACGTGCCGCGGCGCGTGCGCCGCTCACCAGACCATCACCGCCGCCTGCCCCGGCTTCTTCGCATAGCGCAGGCGCAGCCGCAGCAGGTATTCCTTGCCGGCGTCCAGGTGCACCTTCAGGTGCGCGTTGTCCTCCGTGCCGCCGTCGTCTTCCAGCGCCAGCGGCTTGCCCTTGGGATTGGCCTGCTGGTACAGCGCCATCAGCGCGTCGGCCTCGCCGAAGGTGCGGAACTCGTAGTCGCGCGTTTCGATGGCCTTGAAGCGGAAGTCGGCCTGCTGGCCCGAGGCCAGGTAGAGCGAATTCGCCTTGAACGGCGTGAGCGTCTTCACGGCGTCCGGCTTCAGCTCGGGGTAGAAGGACTTGGCCCACTTGCGGTCGCGCGCGGACAGCCCGCCCTTGGGGAACAGGCCCTTGGCGTACTTCTGCGGCTGCTTGATCAGGCCCGCATCGAAGGGATAGTGCATCACCGAGTTCGGGTCCCAGGACGAGCCCTGCACCTTGTCGGCCAGCAGCTTGTCGAGGATGTTGGACTTGGTGGTCGCCTTGCTCCAGCGGTTCGGCGGCGCGGCCAGCGACTTGTAGACCGCCGCCTCGTCCCACACGATGCCGGCGAAGGGGTTCTGGTGCTCGTGCGGGAAGCCGAGGGTGTGGCCGATCTCGTGCAGCGCCGTGTCCAGGCCTTCGGCGGCGTCTTCCGTGAGGCTCCAGCCGAAGTTCATGGTGCGCGGATCGTCCCGCTTGGTCAGCACGTCGGTGCCGATGTACGACCACGAGCCGTCGCCGTCCAGGAAGGCGATGCGCACGTCGGCCTCCTTGGCGTTGGCCACCTCGGCGAAGTCCAGGCCGATGCCCAGCGCCTTCCACATCTGGAAGGCCTGCCGCACCACCTTGCGGTCGGCCTCGGTGCCGGCCCACTTCTTCGGCTTGTCGAAGAACCAGTAGCGCAACTGTGATCCGTTGAGCCACTTGTACCTGGTCTCGCGCAACAGGCGCGTGCGATCGTCCGCGGCCGGCGCGGGCTGCATGTAGCCCTTGGGATAGGTGACGTTGCAGAAGCGATGCATGCGCGACGCCGTCGAGGGAGTGGCGCCTTGCGGGGCGGCGGCTTTCTTCTGGGCCATGGTGGTTCTCCTGCGGGGGCGACGGCCCCGGACGGCACCGAGCAAGATATCGGTGTCACGCCACGCCCGCAATCCCCCGGGGACGGGACCATGACCCGCATCCAGAGAGACAATCTCGAGATGTTCGCATCCGGCCCCTTCCCTCCCCTGCAAACCGACCTGCCCCCCGAAGCCCTGCGCGTGCTCGCACTCGCAAGGCGCCACGCCACGCCCTGCGGCGACGGCGAGATCGTGTGGCATGCCTGGGGGATGGACAGCGGCGAGCCGCTGGTGCTGCTGCACGGCGGCAGCGGAAGCTGGACGCACTGGATCCGCAACGTCGAGACGCTCGCCGCCACGGGCCGGCGCGTGGTGGTGCCGGACCTGCCCGGCTTCGGCGATTCGGCCCGGCCGCCGCAAGGGCAGGACGCCGACGCGGTGGCGCCGGCGCTGGCGCAGGCCCTGCCCGCGCTGGTCGGTGAGCAGCCGGTGGACGTGGTGGGCTTCTCCTTCGGCGGCCTGTGCGGTGCGCTCATGGCGGCATCGCATCCCGAGCGCGTGCGTCGGCTCGTGCTCGTCGGTGCGCCCGGGTTGGGACTGCGCGATCGGCGCCTGCCGCTCACCTCGTGGCGCGACCAGCCCACGGTCGAGGGACGATGGGCCGCGCACCGCAACAACCTGGCGGCACTGATGCTGCACGGCGAGGTCGACGAGCTCGCGGTCGCGCTGCAGGCCGCCAACGTGCCGCGCGACCGCATGCAGCGCCGCAAGCTGGCCATGACGGACATCCTGGCGCGCACGCTGCCCACGCTCCAGTGCCGCGTCGATGCGATCTACGGCGAGCAGGACGCCCTGTACCGGGACGTGCTGCCGGCACTCGGTACGAAACTCTCTGAAGGCCGGGTGCGTGAATTCCTGCTGGTCCCCGGTGCCGGCCACTGGCTGCCGTACGAGGACCCGCCGGCTTTCCATGCCGCCCTGGCGCGGCTGCTGGCGAGCCGCTGACCCCGCGCGGGACTAGACGCGGCGCCGCGCGCGCAGCCAGAGCATCACGAGCAACAGCACCAGGCCCGCGGTGAGCAGGTTGTCGGCGTTGTCCAGCGGCGCCTGCACCTGCTGCCAGCGCCAGCCCAGCGCGTGCACGCCATAGGTCAGCACCGCGACATGCAGCAGCGCGGCGACGCCGTTGCCCACGAAGAACGACCGGTAGGACATGCGCAGGGTTCCGCCCACGAAGAACAGCGTGCTGCGCAGCCCGGGCAGGAAGCGCGTGAGGAAGCAAAGCGGCACGGCGAAGCGTCCCGCGACCTCTTCCAGCTTGTGCAGCCGCTCCGGCGGCATGAAGCGCGCCGCCCGCGGATCGCGGATCCACTTGGCGCCGTAATGGTGGCCCCAGTAGAAGGTCACCGCGTCACCGGCCACGATGCCCAGCCACGCGACCACGACCAGCGGCAGGGTCTGCAAGCCCATGGCGGCCGCCGCCAGCACCAGCAGGTCCTGCGCGATGGGCGCGCCGATCCCGCACAGCACCAGGAGGAGGAACACGAACCCGTAGGCGGACAGTCCCTGCAGGGACGCCAGATAGGAAAGGGAGAGGTCGAGGAGCAATTGGGTCAGCGGCACCACTGCCGTTCGCAAGGAATACCGTCGTTGTTGCCGTCCATCTTCACGCCGGGACAGTTCTTCAGGAAATACGTCGCCTCTTCGCAGGAGCTCATCTGGGAACACATCGTGCGGCCGTCGCAGCGGAATCGTCCGGTGTCGAGCACCTTCTGCGCGCCCCGGCCCTGTGCCGCTTCGACTTCCTGCGGAGCCGGCGCGGAAAAGGAGAACTTTTCTCGATACCCGTACCAGGACACCGCGCACAGGATGGCGAGTCCGGCGATGGTACCGATGATGCCGGTCCCCCGCACGCCGCCTGTAGGTCCGTTCGGCTCATAGGGTCGTGCCGCCGGCCGCACGCTGCGCTGCCGATCCGCTGCCAGGCCGGACGCTTCGGTCGCCTGCCGGCGCACTTCCACTGCTTTCTTCTTACCTTCGCGATTCAGTGCGACCTCGAAGGTCAGCACCTCCTCCGGCTGGGGGCGGGGCGACGGCAGCGCCGACGCATGCACGAAAAGGTCCGCGCCGCCTTCCAGGGGCCGGATGAAGCCGAATCCCCGCTCCTCGTTCCAGTCGTGAAGCTTTCCGGTGAAGCGCAATCGTGTCCCTCCGCCGACGATGCCCGGCATGCGAAGCGGCAAGCATAGCTGGGCTGGGTAGCGCCACAGGAGCGGGGGATGCGTCGGGTGGAGATCCGGTTGGCAAAGCCTTGCCGGAACTGAAAGCTGGGGTTCGCGCGGCTCACCACCAGCCTACGGGACTCACCCCAGCCTACGGGACTCACCCCAGCCTACGGGACTCAACCCAGCCTACGGGGCTCCGCGCGATGAGAGTCAAGCCCCCGCCTGCCCCAACGTCTCGTAGTAGTGGAACGCGTCGCACGCGCTCGCCCAGTGGCGGCTGGTGGCGTTGCGGGTGCCGATGCCGACGATGCGGCGGCCGGCGGCTTTCGCCTTTTGCGCAAGTGCGGTGAAGTCGCTGTCGCCGCCGACCACCACCACCGTCGTTATGTGCGGAAAGCGCGCCAGGTCTTCCATCGCGTCCAGGCACAGGCGGATGTCGGCGCCGTTCTTGGCGGCATTGCCGGGCGGGAACAGCTGCACCAGGTCCATCGCGTTCTGCATCAGCGCGTCGCGGTAGCGCCCGAAGAACTGCCAGTTGCAGTAGGCACGGTTGATGGCGATCGGCCCCAGCGCCGCCGCCACGGCGATCACCGCGGGGATGTTCACCAGCGGCTCCTGCACCTTGAAGCGGTTGTCCGGCCGCGCGTACGCTCCGGGGTCGACCTCTTCGACCAGGCCGGCGTGCAGGTTCTCGAAATCCCAGTAGAGGGCGACGGAATGCGGGTTGGTTTCCATGTTCACTTCTGGCACCACTGCACTTCGCAGGGGATGCCGTCCTTGTCATCGTCCAGGGACGAACGCGGGCAGTGCTGCAGGTAGAACATGGCTTCCTCGCACGACGTCATCTGATTGCACCGGTTCTTGCCTTCGCAGCGGAACAGCGGCTTGCCGTCCGACTGGGTGCTCGGGGCCTCCGCGGAGATGCGCGACCGGAGCAAGGGATACTCGAAATCCGTCCAATAGCCATACAGCACAACGCCGCCGAGCACCCCCAGCGAGATTGCCACGCCGACCATCGTTCCCATGCGCACAGGCTGCCCCCCTCGTGGGCGCATGGTACGGCTTCGGCCAGGAGTTGGGGGGCGTGGGGGAGCGGCGGCACTCCACTGGCCTGGTTGCGCGGCGGGCACTCCACTGGCCTGGGGTGCGCGGCGGGCACCCCCGTAGGCTGGCGGTGAGCGCGCGAAGCGCCGAACCCCAGCAGCGGCGTCGGTTCGGGGAGCTGGGGTTCGCGCAGCTCACCTTCCCCGGCCGGTGGCCGGGCCAGCCTACGAATACCGCGCGGCTCCCCGTAGGCTGGCGGTGAGCGCGCAAAGCGCCGAACCCCAGCAGCGCCGTCCGCGCCGGGTGACCGCGCGAAGCGCCAAACCAGCGGCGTCAACTCACGCCGCCACCTTCCCCAACACCGCCAGCACATTGCGCGCCGCCGCCACGCCCATGTTCACGTAGGCATCGCTCGTCACGCCGCCGATGTGCGGGCTGAGCACCAGCTGGGGGTGCCCGAAGAAGGGATGGTCCTGCGGCGTCGGCTCCTGCGCGAAGGCATCCAGCCCCGCCATCGCCACATGCCCGCTGGCCAGCGCGTCCAGCAAGGCCGCTTCGTCGATCAGCCCACCGCGGCCGGTGTTGACCACGATCACGCCGCGCTTGCACTGCGCCAGCGTCTTCGCGTTCAGCAGGTTGCGGTTCTCTTCCGTCAGCGAGCAGTGCAGCGAGATGGCATCCGCCTGCGCGAACAGCTCCGCCAGTTCCACCCGCTCCACGTACTCCGGCAGGTTCTGCGCGAATGGGTCGTAGCCGATGACGCGCATGTCCATCGCATTCGCCATGCGGGCGAAACGGCGGCCGATCGCGCCGAGCCCGATCACCCCCACGGTGCGGCCGGCCAGCTCCACGCTCTTGTGCGTCGCCTTGTCCCAATGCCCGTGGTGCATGCGCTCGTTGAGCTTCACCACCGACTTCGCACACGCCAGCAGCAAGGCCATGGCCTGCTCCGCCACCGCCGCCGCATTCGCCCCCACTGCCGCCACCACCTCGATACCGCGCGCCGCAGCCGCAGACTTGTCGATGGTGTCCGTCCCGCTCCCATGCTTCGAAATCACCTTCAGCGAAGGCGCGGCGTCCATCACCTCGGCCGGCACCTTGCCGTAGCGAACGATCATCGCGACCGGGTCGTGCCGGCGTGCCAGCGCCACCAGGTCCGCCACCTCGGGCGTCTTGCCGGCGTACACGACCTCGAAGTCCTGCAGCAGCTCCAGCGCTTGCGGCGCCAGGTCGGCCCCGGTGACGATCAGGACCGGCTTGCTCACAGCGCCTCGCCTTGCTTGAGCACGCCGGCCGTGCGCAGCGCGGCGTCCAGCCACGAGGCGCTGGTATTGCCCTGCTTGATCTGCGCGATGCGCGACTCTTCGTCGGCCACCTTCTTCGCGGCCAATGGCAGCAGCGACTCGATCTTCTCGCGCTCCACCACCACCACGCCGTCGGCGTCGCCGATCACGAAGTCGCCGGAGTGCACCGTCACGCCGCCCACCGTCACCGGGTGGCCGATGCGGCCGCTGACCTGCTTGGTCGGGCCGTTGGGATTGGTGCCCACCGAGAAGACCGGGAAGTCCATCTCGTCGATCTCCAGGCTGTCGCGCACGGCGCCGTCGATGACGACACCGGCGATGCCCAGCTGGCGGCAGGCGTTCATCATGATGGTGCCCATGAGCGCGGCGGTCTGGTCGCCCTTGCCGTCGATGACCAGCACGTCGCCCGGTTTGGCGAGCGCCAT
Source organism: Ramlibacter sp. P4_H7 (assembly GCF_056400765.1). Classification (NCBI taxonomy): domain Bacteria; kingdom Pseudomonadati; phylum Pseudomonadota; class Betaproteobacteria; order Burkholderiales; family Comamonadaceae; genus Ramlibacter; species Ramlibacter sp. P4_H7. Next base: position 44,920 of record NZ_JBFUKP010000011.1, on the reverse strand, counting down.
CGCGGCGTGGATCATCAGGTTGTCGCCGGGACGCACGTCCACGGTCAGCGCGGGGCCGGCGAGCTTCATGCGCGGACGCAGCGCGGTGATGCGGCCGTGCAGCGCGCCACGGCGGCCGGCCACGTCGGCAATGATCGCCGGCTGGAATTGCGCGGCCTTGCGCACGATGTCGGCGGAGACGCGCTCGAAGTCGCGCACGATGTCGGAGTGGGTGGAGGTGGTCATGTTCAATCCGCCTTCGCGCCCGATTCCTTGACGATCTTGCCCCAGCGGCCGATGTCGTCGCGAATCAGCTTGCCGAACTGCTCCGGCGTGCTGCTGGCCACGTCCGCGCCCTGGCCACTGAGCTTCTTCAGCAGGTCGGGCGACTGCAGCGCCTTGTTCATTTCGGCGTTGAAGCGGGTCACCACGTCCTTGGGCAGGTTGGCCGGGCCGAGCACGCCGAACCAGGTCACCGCCTCGAAGCTCTTGTAGCCGGACTCGGCGACGGTGGGCACCTGCGGCAGGTCGTCGGTGCGCTTGGCGGAGGTGACCGCCAGCGCGCGCATCTTGCCGTTCTTGATGTGGCCGATGAGCGTGGGCACCGAGGACACGTACAGCTGCACCTGGCCGCCGATCAGGTCGGTGACGCCTTGCGATGCGCCCTTGTACGGCACGTGCGTCAGCTGCACGTGGGCCGTGCGCTGGAACAGCTCGGTCGCCAGGTGCGCCACCGTGCCGTTGCCGGAGGTGGCGTAGTTCAGCGCCTGCGGCTTGGCCTTGGCGGCGGCCACCACGTCGGCCAGCGTCTTGTACGGCGAGTCGGCGGAGACCACGATCACCAGCGGCGCGCTGGCCACCAGGCCGATCGGCGACAGGTCCTTGACCGGGTCGTAGGGAAGCTTGGAGTACAGCGTCGGGTTGATCGCCAGGTTGCTGGTCTGCCCCAGCACCAGCGTGTAGCCGTCGGCCGGCGACTTGGCCGCGGCATCGACCCCGAGGTTGCCGCCCGAGCCCGGCTTGTTGTCGACCACGATGGTCCAGCCCGCGTTGCCGGCGACCTTCTGCGCCAGCTCGCGGCCGATGATGTCGGTGCCGCCACCGGCCGGGAAGGGCACGATCAGCTTGATGGGCTTGGCCGGCCAGGCCTGGGCCAGCACGGCGGTGGAGGCGAACGCGCTGACCAGGGCAAGGCCCAGCGCGGCGCGGCGAGTGAAGTGCATGGTGTCTCCTGAAGGGGGATGGCGGCGAGGGACCCTGCCGACCGTGGACCGCACTTTAGGCAGGCGTTGCACTGCGTACAATGCCGTTTCGTACAGTGCAACCCGCTTCGCGATGCGCAACACCGCCAGAAAGCCCCCTGCCCCACCCGCCGAAGAAGAAGCCGCGTCAAGCGGCGGTGTGACCGCAGTGACGCGCGCCCTCTCGCTGATGGAAGCCTTTGCCGTCGGCGAGGCGAGCCTGCCGCTGGCCGAGCTGAGCCGGCGCACCGGCATGCACAAGACCACCGTGCTGCGCCTCGCGCGCACGCTGGCGCTCTCGGGCTACATGGTGCAGCGCGACGACGGCGCGTGGCGCCTGGGCCCGGCCACGGGCTGGCTGGGCGCGCGCTACCAGGCAGGCTTCGACGTCAACAACGCGGTGGAGCCGGCGCTGCGGCAACTGAGCATCGCCACCGGCGAGAGCGCGTCGTTCTACGCGCGCGAGGGCGACATCCGCGCCTGCATCTCGCGCGTGGAAGGCCCGCAGGCGGTGCGCCACCACGTGCGCATCGGCGAGCGGCTGCCGCTGGACAAGGGCGCGCCCGGCAAGGTGATCCTGGCCTTCATGGGCGAGAAGGGAAAGGTCTACGAGCAGATCCGCCAGCGCGGCTACGACATCAGCATGGGCGAGCGCGAGCCGGAGGTGTCGAGCGTGGCGGCGCCGGTGTTCGGCCTGAGCTGGCGGCTCTTGGGATCGATGTGCATCTCGGGCCCGACGTCCAGGCTGTCGCAAAAGAAGCTGGAGGCGCACGCGAAGACGGTGATCGCGGCGGCGAACGCGCTGTCGTATGAACTGGCGGGGAGTGTGACGGGGGAGACGCCGGGGGTGGTTTCGACTTGGCATCCGTGAGCAACCACGCGTCGACGGTTAGCGAACATTCACCATCAGGCGTCGCGAGGCGGATGCTCACTAGCATGTCTCGCGCCGCAACCCGCTGCTTGTGCGTGTCTAACAACCCATTAGCCGCGCCTTAACCTAAGAGGCAAAAGCGTCAGGTTCAATGCCACGGCGCGCGAGTTCGCGCAAGACCAACCTCTCCCCTACGTGATTACGTCCAACGCGCTCGAGCTCGAGACTTCTAAGCAGCAGGCGACGTCCCTCCGCCTGATTTCCCGGCCAAATAAACGCACCCAACGTCATGAGCACCATAGCTTGGTGCCGAAGATTTCCAATCTGTTCGCCAATTTCGAGACTCTGTCTTAGCGCAACCTCAGCGGTTTCTCGATCTGTAGAGGCCAATTTTTGACCTAAAGTGTGAAGCACTTGCGCTCGACCAAACTTATCATTAAGTGCAGTTAAGATACCAATGCTTCTCTGTAGAAGTTGCTCCGCTTCTCTCGCGTTTGTGTCCCAAAGGTTTTGGCCGAGAGTGTGAAGAACCTGCGCTTGCCCGTGTCGGTCATTGGCGTCTTCAAGCAATGCTAGGCTGCTTCGCAGCAGCTCGATGCCTTGACCGGTGTTCTGCTCCGACGAAATCGCGCCCATCGTGTGTAACACTTCCGCCTGGTGGTGTTTGTCTTGGAGCGATTCACCGAGGCTCAGGCTCTTCTTCAATAATTCGATGGCCTCGGAATGGCGAGCGGGACCTAATAGCTGTGCCAGCGAATGGAGAACATGGGCCTCTCCAAGCGGGTCATCAAGTGCCTCTTGCAGTGCGAGGCTGCGCCTCAAAAGTCGTTCAGCCTCCACCGGATCACTACGTCTCAAACTTCGAGCGTAAAGGTGCGCTGCGACTGCGACTTCGCGCCGGACTTCTTCCGCATACGCCACGGGCTGCAGAACCCGCATAGCTTTCTCAATCCGTCCCTCACGGTACAGCACCATTCCTCGAAGAAAGGCAGGCTCAATGGCGTTGCGCGGGATCAGGCGATGCTCCTGCTGCTCTAAGGCAAGCCGTGCTGCCAACCATCTATCCCCCAGTCGGCCAGAATACGCTTCTTGGTACAGAGGCAATCCTTGGCTCGGGGCAATTGCGGTCACGTGATATGCCCGTCCGACCGGTTGCGTAAGGTACGCTGGAAGCTCACTTCCTTCCAGCGGAACCTGCTGCATGGCGAGTTCGGCCAATCTAGCATGACACGTTGTGAATAGATTCTCGTCCTTAACTAACTCAGAAACTAAGTAGCGCCTCTCCGGCTCTGCTATGTGCCACTCGCTATTTCTTTCGACGACAAATCCTGCGACATGCACGGAGGGCACAAGTTGATCAAGCTGTTTCTGACCCAGACAGACCAGATCCAGCAGATCACGAGCCAGCCAATCACTCATCGATTCAGCAGCCGCGAAAGCTTTGAGCACACGCAGGCTTCCTCGCGGGGCGGCTTCCAAGAAGGCTCGCAGCCGGGGAGGCGCCGCATCAATCACAGCGGGGACCTCCGAGTCGCAAGAATTGCAGCGAGCTGGGCATACAGAGTGGAGGGAGTATTGTGGCTATCCAACATCGCGCGACTATAGGCCAGCGCCTCCGCTTCGGTTTTTTCTCGACCTCCCTTGTAGAGGAGTTCGGCAAGATCCTCGATGGCATTCTGACGGGAGTGCGAATCGTACTGATCTGGAAGGTGCAAATGAAGATCCACGTCCGGAGGCCACGTTCCATGCCCCCCGGGGCGGCGGGTGAGATCAACAATCAGGACACCGTCGCGCGCGAGACGCTCAAGCCTGTCGGACCAAAGCAAGGCTCTGAATTTCTCCAAGTCTTGCCGTCGGAAGCCTTCTGACTGAAGAAACATGATGCAGACAGCTTGCTCGTGTGAACGCTGGCCGACTATCTCCGCGATCCTATCGGCCCGACGCTCCTGCAGGAGGTTCTGTTCGTACTCGGAATGTCCGAAATTGAATGAGTTTGTGATTGATATGGCCGACGCTTGCAGGTCCGACGCGAGCTTGGAGCCGGCACCTAAAGACGTTGGCTGAGCCAGCTCACCAGGAATGGACAATGATCTTTCCATCTGACGAACCATCTCGTCGAAATAGCGCGTGTTGGAGTTCTCCGGGTCAAATTGAATCGTGACCCAAGGACGCTGCCACTCACCATGATCCAAATGACTGCGAAGCACGCTCGCAAACTCTAGCAGGGGCCCTGAGTCAGAAGCCTGAATCCTCACCACGCCTCCTTGACGGCGAATTGAATCTGCTAGCAGCACTTTTTCCGCACGCCAATCCAGCCACGGTTTCTGCGGTCGCGTCATTGCTTCTTCTTAAACGAAGTCGCATTCACGTCCTTGATCTCAATGTCTTCTGACGCCTGGATGTTGGAAGCCACTTCGAGTTTCTGCGCGTCTTCGGCGTTCGCAGTAACGCCTTGAATTCGTGCGTTCTTACCCCTCAGATTGCTAGCGACAGAAGTTTCCGCTTCTCGGCCTAAAGGCGTGTCTGACTTAGTTGCTGCCCAAACGGAGGCAGCAAATGCAAGGACCCCGAGTGCAATCGCAATTGCCAGCTTCCATAGGTTACTAAGCCCTTCGGCAAGCAAAGTAAGCACCACATACCCGATTACAGCAGCGAGAAGGCTGGTGCCGACACGAAGCGCGACTTCTTTCATATCCCCTCCTGCCGTGATCATAACGTTGAATGCCGAAGTCCCGCTTAGACGCTAGCGGACCGCCAACCTGCGACACCACACCAGGCTGAGGTGACAAAACTGCTGTCTGTGATAGGTGAAACGACGTCATTTATTCAACGAGTTCTACTCGCTGGCGCGAAAACTAGGCCTTAAGATTGCAGCATCCGGCTCCCTCCCAAGAATCGGAGCCCCGGCACGATCGGCACACCCCTGCTCGCTAGCCCGCTTGACGACCTTCCCCGACCGGTGAACTCGATCGCGTCGGCGAGCTCGCGTTTCAGCCACGGCTTATTCCTGGAAAATCGACAGAGATGTTCGCAATATGGCAAGTGGAGCCGGCGGTGGTGCGTCCCTACGCGAAGCCGTGCCTCTACTTTGATACTTTGCGCCAGGTGGACGCCCGGCCCCTTGTTTCCGGAACTTGTTCGAGTTGGCCAGACTTTCGTAAAGCCACGAACACGTCCTTCATTTGCACGTCTCGACGTATACCCGTGATCTCGCGTCCCAGCGAGTTAGTTATCGTCGAATGTGTCTCCAGATAATCCATCACAATCTGGGCAGGAGACGAAAGGCGCTCGTGCCAAATTTCCACCAACACAGAGTTTTCCAGCTCCTTGATCTGCGGCTCCTTCAGACGAATCTTCCGCATGGCGTCGAAAGCAGTGTTTAACCCCTCGCCCACATCCTGATTCGGAGGATCCGGAAATTTATTGATCAATCTAACGATCTTGGGATTCCTCGCAAACTGAGAGTCAAGAATATTATCCACTGTCACATGCCCCGGCAGCTTGCCAGGACTCTCAACTTCCACGCGGTCATCATAGATTCTGATCTGGGCATCGACTGGAATGCTGTAATCGCGGTGAAGCACTGCGTTCGTTATCACCTCGTGCAAAGTCACATCCGGATAAGAGATTGCCTCCAGGCCGTTCTCCCCAAGTTTTTTGACCGACTCCACGATTCGTTTTGTCTCTGCGACGGCCTCCTTAATTAGATCGTAGAGCGGGCCCTCAACTGTAATAGGAGTGAACGCCAGCGTGTCCCTGTCAACACCTTCCTCTCGCGTCCTGTACTGAAGGATCTTCACCGCTGACCGCTTCGGCAATGCTGCTTGCGGCTGATCGGCATAAAGCAATGTTCCGGCGACTGTGGGCTTCTCGTCGGTGACAAGCAACTGTGATCGGAGCCACTTCTCTGGATCCATCGAAGGAATCTCACTCAGCATGAATTCAATGACCGTGACCGAGTTAGAGATTTCGCTGATCGGAAGCGGGAGAGTTTCATCTTCAAACGATGTAATCCCCTTGTCCATTCGCAGCTTCTGGAGCGCTTCGTCGTCTTGCAGGGGGATTTTCTGCGCAGACTTCCTAACGTAAGCAACCCCGTTGCTTGCAGTTAGGATTTCCCGTGTTTTCTGCACTGTCAATCTCAGCAGAAGCCCGGCAAAATCATCGCACTTCAGAAACTCAGCTCTGTAATGATTTCCGAGTGGCGACATCGCTTCAAGGGTCTGAATTATGGCGTTCGCAGCTTCCTGATCGTCGAACCCGTCCCACTCTCTGATCCGCTCTGATCGCTCCGGGCGCTCCGCGACGCCGATGTAGATCTCTCCGCCTGCGGAGTTAGCAAATGCGGACACGGATTGGGTCAACTTGGCGGGCGCAATTGCCTTTGCCTTGAAGTCGCGAAAGTGATTCTCCGAAAGTTTCAGAAGGTCTTCCGCTTCATCTTTCGAAATTGATATCAGTTCCATTGGCATACCTTCAGTGCTGCGCATGCTCGGTGCATAAAATTGGTGTCAAAGAGCTTTCCTCAGCCTTCCGGCGCCTGCTTCAATCTTGCTCACATCCGCGGTAGCAAACGAAAGCCGCAACGTACTCAAATCCGGATCCCTCGCAAAAAACGGCGCCCCCGGCACGAACGCCACCCCCTGCTCGATCGCCCTCTTCGCGAACTCGCCCGCGTCCTTCACCTTCCCGCCGGCCCCCGTCAGCCGCGCCCAGAAGAACAGCCCGCCCTGTGGCTCGGTGAACTCGATCGCATCGCCCAGCTCGCGCTTCAACGCATCGGCCATCGTCCGCGCGCGCTCACCGTACTTCTGGCGCACGTTCTTCAGCGTTGCCGGCATGCGGCCGCTTTTCAGGTATTGCGCCGCGGTCGCCTGCGCGAAGGTGCTGGTGTGCGCGTCGCTGAACTGCTTGCACATCGTCGCCTTGGCCAGCAGCTCGGGTTGCGCGACCAGCCAGCCCACGCGCAGGCCGGGGCTCAGCACCTTGCTCATGCTGCCGCAGTGGGCGATCCATTCGCGGCTGCCGGGCACGTCCTTGCTCAGGGCCAGGATGCTGGGGGGCGGCGGCTCGCCGAAGTACAGGTCGCCGTAGGGGTCGTCCTCCACCACCAGCACCTGGTGCTTCACGGCCAGCTCCAGCACCTTCCTGCGCCGCTCCAGCGACAGCAGCGCGCCGCTCGGGTTGCCGAAGGTGGGGATCAGGTACACGAACTTGGGCTTGTGCTCCACGATCATCTTTTCCAGCACGTCCACCTGCACGCCGTGCGCGTCGATGGGCGCGCTCTGCACGTCGGCGCCATAGAGGCGGAAGCACTGGATGGTGGCCAGGAAGGTCGGGCCCTCGACGATCACCTTGTCGCCCGGGTCGATCATGGTCTTGCCCAGCAGGTCCAGCGCCTGCTGGCTGCCGGTGGTGACGATCAGCTGGTGCGGCTCCAGGTCGGTCACGCCCTTGGCGCGCTCGAAGGCGGCCAACTGCGTGCGCAGCGGCTCGTAGCCCTCGGTGGCGCCATACTGCAGCGCGCCGCCCGGCTCCTCCTGCAGCGCGCGCTGCGAGGCCTCGCGCAGGCCCTCCACGTCGAACATTGCGCTGTCCGGAAAGCCCCCCGCAAAGCTGATGATCCCGGGCTTGCCCAGGAGCTTGAACAGCTCGCGGATGGCGGAGGTTTCGACGTTGTTCAGGCGGTCTGCGAAATGGAGGGGCATCTTGGCTTCTCTTGGTGTCGGGGTTCCGGAGCGGGCATGGACCCCTCGCGGCGGTGGGCCGCGGGTTCCGGGAGACGACATTGTGCTGAATTCGCTGGGCACCCTCCCCGCCCGCCTCGGCGTCCGGGTCGAACGCTGGGGTTCCTGCGTCACCACCAGCCTACGGGGAGGGGACACGTAGGCTGGCGGTGAGCCCGAAGGCGAACCCCAGCGCTTGGGGCGTCGCTGGGGTTCCTGCGTCACCACCAGCCTACGGAATGCGCACCCCATGGGCCGGCCAGCAAAAAGCCCGCACGCGGCGGGCTCGGTGCGCAGGCGGACGGGCTTCAGCGCGGCTTGTCGCTGTCCGTCAGCGGCAGCTCTGGCGAGGCGATCGGGCGCTGCTCGCCGGGGGGCACCACTTCCAGCGTGCGCTGCTCGCCCCAGCCCTGCGAGGCCATGGCGCGCTCCGGCTCGCGCCTTTCGGGAGCATCGCCCTCGCGGCGCAGGGTGTCGCCGGACGCCACGTTGTCGCGCGCCAGGCCCAGGCCGCCTTCGCTGTCGGCCGTCGCCTGCCGCTCCGCGACGATGTCCCGCAATGGCGGTTCGCCGGCGCGGTGCAGCAGGTTGAGGTCGCTGGCCTCCATGCCGTGCAGCACGTCCTGCGCGCGTTCCGCTTCGGCTTCGTCGCGGCCTTCCACGATCACCACGTACAGGCCGCGCTCCACGGCGCTCGTGTAGGCGTCCACGTGCGGCACGTGCTTGCCGGCGCCGAACAGGCGCTCGAAGAACGAGAACTTGCCCTTCACGTCCCGGTCGTGGTGCTCGTGGTTGTCGTCCATGGGGCTGCCGTCGGGATGGCGGTGCTCCATGTGCACGGAGTGGCGGTCGAAGCCCGACTGCAGCAGGCGGTTGACGGCCTGCTCGGCCTGGGCGGGGTCGTCGAAAGTACAGATCGCGGTATGCATGAGGCACCTCCTGTGGTTCAGCACTCCGTCCATTGGATGGCCGTGCCGGCCCGGGTCCAATCGTCCGGGTGGCAGGCCGGCCGTAGGCAGCGGACTACCCTGCCGCGCAGAGCCCTATCCCCAGTCTAGGCGCCAGCGCCTGGATGCGCGAGGTCTGCTGGGGTTCGCGCTTCGCGGCTCACCGCCAGCCTACGAGCACAGGCTCCTAACCGACCAGTCCCGGCGCCAGCTCGCGGATGCGCGAAGCCACGTGCCGCGCGGCGCGCGACAGCGGCCGCTGCGTGGTCAGCGCCAGCGCGATCGTGCGGCGGATGCCGGGCTTGACCACCCGCGCGGCGCCCAGCGTGCGGCGGGCCAGCTCTTCCTTCACCGCCATCAGGGGCAGCAGCGTGTACGCATGGCCGCTCAGCGCCACGTCCTTCATGCTGCCCGAGCTGTCCACCTCCATCACGATGTCCAGCTGGATGCCGTGGCGGCGCGACAGCTGGTCCAGCGTGACGCGCAGGCCATTGGGTGTGGAAGGCAGCACCAGCGGAACGCTGGCCAGCGCCTTGAAGGGCACGCTGCCCTCCTGCAACAGGGGGCTGCCGGCCTTGCCGATCAGCCAGGTCTCGGCCGTGCCCAGCACCTCCTCGTGCCGCGCGGACGCGGGGCCGTAGCGGTTGATCACCGCGATGTCCAGCCGGCCGCTGGCCAGCTGCTCGTCCAGGTTGCCGCTGAAGCCCTCGGCCGCGTGCAGCGTGACGCCTGGCGCGCCGGTGCGCAGGTCGGCGAACAGCAGCGGCAGCAGCTGCGGCGCCAGCGAGGGCAGAACGCCCACGTGCACGGTGCCGGTGGGCACGCCCGCGGAGTCGCGCGCGATGGTCTCCAGCCGTCCCACCTGGTCGAGCGCGGCGCGCACCTCGGGCAGCATGCGCCGGCCGAACTCCGACAGCGCCATGCCGCGGCCGGTGCGCTCGAACAGGCGGTCGCCCCACTCGCCTTCCAGCGCGGCGACGTGGCGGCTGATGAGCGACTCGGCCAGGTCGGTGGCGGCGCCGGCGCGCGCCAGCGATCCCTGCTCGGCCACGTGCACGAAGGACTGCAGCTGCTTCAAGTTCATGCCTTCACTTTAATGCAAGGCTGGATTGATCCAACTGCGCTTTCCGGCAAGGCATGCGCGGCCTAAGCTGCCGCCATTCCCACAGGAGACAAGACATGCGCATCGCCCCGCTGCTGGTGGCCGTCACGGCCGCCTTCACCCTCGTCCCCCTCGCCCAGGCCCAGGGGCCCGCGTACCCCAAGGGTCCGGTCACCCTGGTGGTGCCCTTCCCCGCCGGCGGGCCGACCGACGCGATGGCGCGCGTGCTGGCGCTCAAGCTGGGCGAGCGCCTGGGCCAGCAGGTGGTGGTGGACAACAAGGGCGGCGCCGGCGGCAGCATCGCGGCCGAGGCCGTGGCCAAGGCGGCGCCGGACGGGCAGACGCTGTTCTTCGGCACCACCGGCACGATGGCGATCAACCCCAGCCTGTACAGCAAGCTGCGCTACGACCCGGTCAAGGACTTCGCACCGGTGAGCCTGATGGCCACCACCATGAACGTGCTGGTGGTCAACCCCGAGGTGCCGGCGAAGAACCTGGGCGAGTTGATCAAGCTGGCCAAGGCCAAGCCCAACACCATCTCCTACGGCTCGGCGGGCAACGGCAGTTCCAACCACCTTTCGGGCGAGCTGCTGCGCAGCAACGCCGCGGTGCAGATCACGCACGTTCCGTACAAGGGCAGCGCCCCGGCGCTGGTGGACCTGCTGGGTGGCCGCCTGACGATGATGTTCGACACCGTCGCGCAGCAGACCGGCAACATCGCCGCCGGCAAGGTGCGCGCGCTGGCCGTCACCGGGCCCAAGCGATCGCCGCTGCTGCCGGACGTGCCCACCGCGCAGGAATCGGGCCTGAAGGATTACGACGTGACCATCTGGTTCGGCGTGCTCGCGCCGGCCGGCACGCCCGCCCCCGTCATCGAGCGCCTGAACCGCGAGATGGTGGCGGTGATGTCCACCGAGGAGATGAAGAAGAAGATGCAGGCCGACGGCGCGGAGGCCAAGCCGACCTCGCCCACCGAATTCGCCGCGCTGATCAAGCACGACATGGCCAAGTGGGGGCCGGTGGTGAAGGCGTCCGGCGCCACGCTCGATTGAGGCCCGCCATGACCGTCATCGATCCGCGGCTGGCCGCGATGTTCCGGCCGCGCAGCATTGCGGTGGTCGGCGCCACCGAAGACCGCAACCGCGTGGGCGGCCGGCCGCTGCACTACCTGCGCAGCTTCGGCTACCAGGGTGCGGTGTACCCGATCAACCCCAAGCGCGACACCATCCAGGGCTACAAGGCCTATGCCTCGCTGGCCGACCTGCCGGAAGCGCCCGACGTCGCCGTCGTCGCGGTCGGCGGCGACCACGTGCAGGGCGTGCTGCGCCAGTGCGCGGCGCGCGGCGTGCACAGCGCCGTGCTCATGAGCTCCGGCTTCGGCGAGACCGGCCCCGAAGGCAAGAAGCGCGAGGCCGCCATGGTGGCCGAGGCGCGCGCGCTGGGCATCCGCCTGGTCGGGCCCAATGCGCAGGGCATCGCCAACTTCCAGACCGGCGCGGTCCTGAACTTCAGCACCATGTTCATGGAAGTGCCGCCGCAAGATGGCCCGGTGGCCGTCATCAGCCAGAGCGGCGCCGCCAGCGTGATGCCCTACGCCCTGCTGCGAGAGCGCGGCATCGGCGTGCGCTACGTGGTGGCCTCGGGCAACGATGCCGATGCGTCGGTCAACGAACTGGCGCTCACGGCGGCGGCCGATCCCGACATCCGCGTGCTGCTGCTCTACATCGAATCGCTGACCGACCCGGACGTGCTGGCCGAGGCCGCGCGCATTGCGCAGGCCCGCGGCGCCGCGGTGGTGGCGCTGAAGTCCGGCCGCAGCGCGCATGGCGCCAAGGCGGCGGCGTCGCACACCGGCGCGATGGTCAACGACGACGCGCTGGTGGACGCCTTCTTCGCCGCGCACGGCATCTGGCGCGCCGACGACGTGCACGGGCTGGTCAACGCGGTGGAGCTGTACCTCGCTTGCGGCGTGCGGCCCGCGCAGCGGCTGGTGGTGATGAGCCACAGCGGCGCGGTGGGCGTGGTCTGCGCCGACACCGCGGAACGCATGGGGCTGCCGCTGGCGGAACTGGACCGCGCCACGGTGCAGGCCCTCACGGCGATCATGCCGGGCTTCGCCACCGCGCAGAACCCGGTGGACCTGACCGCCTCGCTGCTGGCCGACGGCACCATGTTCGGCCGCACGCTGGAAGCGCTGGCCGCCGACCCGCAGGGCGACATGTTCCTGATTGGCGTGCCGGTCGCGGGTGAAGGCTACGACGTGCCCGGCATGGCGGCCGACACCGCGGCCTTCCTGCGCCGCACCGGCAAGCCGGTGGTGGTGTCCGCACCGCAAGCGTCCGTGCGCGACGCCTTCCGCGCCGCCGGCGTGCCGGTGTTCGGCCACGAGACCGACGCGCTCGCCGCCCTGCACCAGGTGAGCCGCCACGCCGCGTTGGTCGAAGCCGCCTCCCATCGTTCCCCCCGTACGCTGGCCGTGGGCGCTGAGCCCACGCCCGCCCCCCGTAGGCTGGCGGTGAGCGCGCGCAGCGCCGAACCCCAGCTTCCCCCCCGTAGGCTGGCGGTGAGCGCGCGCAGCGCCGAACCCCAGCACACCACCACCCTCAGCGAAGCCGCCAGCCTCGCCCTCCTGCAACAAGCCGGCGTCCCCGTCGCGCCCCACCGCCTGTGCCACTCCGCGCGCGAAGCCGTGCAGGCCTGGCGCGAGCTCGGCCCGGACGTGGTGGTGAAAGCCTGCTCCGCAGCGATCCCGCACAAGTCCGAGCACGGCCTGGTCTTCCTCAACCAGCGCAGCGAAGACGACGTGCTGCACGCCTACGAGCAGTGCGTGGCCCGCGTGCGCGCCCTCGGCCAGCCCCTGGACGGCGTACTGGTGGCGCAGCGCGTGCGCGGCCAGCGCGAGTTCGCCCTCGGCGTGAAGCAGGACCCGCTGTTCGGCACCGCGGTGATGGTGAGCGACGGCGGCAAGTACGTGGAAGCGCTGAAGGACTTCGTGGTGCTGCTGCATCCCTTCAACGAGCAGGACGTGCTGGACCAGCTGGCGAAGCTGCGCATCGCGCCGATCCTCGCCGGCGTGCGCGGCGAGCCGGCTGTGGACCTGCAGGTGGTCGCGCGCGCGGCCGTGGCGCTGGGCCGCTATGCCGCGGCACATGACGACCGCATCGCCTCCATCGATCTCAACCCACTGATCGCCGGCGCGGCCGGCCAGGGCGGCTGGGCGGTGGATGCCGTCATCGAACAGAAGGAGCCGTCCCATGGCTGACCAGGACGCCGTCACGACCGAGCTCGATGGCCGCATCGCCATCGTGCGCCTGAACCGCCCCGCGGCGATGAACGCGGTGAACGACGCCGTGCGCCAGGGCCTCACCCGCGCGCTGAAGCAGCTCGATGCCGGCGACCACGCCGACGCCATCGTGCTGACCGGCAGCGGCGAGCGCGCCTTCTGCGCGGGGCAGGACCTGGAGGAGTCGGCCGCGATCACCACCGACCGCCTCGCCGGTTGGCTGAACCGCCAGCACGCGATGTACCAGGCGGTGCGCGACGTGACCAAGCCGATCGTGGCCGCCTTCAACGGCACCGCCGCGGGCGCGGGCTTCCAGATGGGCCTGATGTGCGACCTGCGGGTGGCGCATGCCGGCGTGAAGATCGGCCAGCCGGAGGTGCGCGCAGGCCTTGCCAGCATCGTCGGCTCGTACCTGATGTCGCTGCAGGTCGGACATTCGCTCAACCAGCAGCTGTCGCTGACCGGCGAGCTGCTCACCGGTGAGCGGGCGCATGCGCTGGGCCTGGTCAACGACCTCGTCGCACCGCATGATGTGCTGCCGCGCGCCCTGCAACGCGCGCGCGAGCTCGCCGCATTGCCGCGCGCCGCGGTGCGCGCCACCAAGCAGCGCTTTCGCGAGCGCACGCAGGCCGGCTTCGAGGAGGCCTGCAGCGCCGGCATCCGCTACCAGCTGGAGTGCTACGCCACCGGCGAGCCCACCCGCGTGATGCAGGAATTCCTGGCCCGCCGCCAACGCAAGGAGAACCCATGAACCGACACACCCAGTTGTTCATCGCCGGCACCTGGCGCGAAGCCTCCGGCGTCCAGGACCTGCCCGTCACCGACAGCTACAGCGAGCAGGTGTTCGCCAGCTACCGCAGCGCGTCGCGCAACGACGTCGACCTGGCCGTGAACGCGGCGCGGGCCGCCTTCGCCGCCTGGTCGGCCACGTCGCTGTGCGAACGCATCGCGGCCGTCCGCCGCGTGGGCGCCGCCTTGCGCGAGCGCAGCGACGCGATCGCGCAGGTGATCACGCGCGAGGTCGGCATGCCGGCCAAGCTGTCCGCGCGCCTCCAGGCCGCCGCGCCGATCGCCGCCTGGGACCACTACGCCGAACTCGCGCACGAGCTGGAATGGGAAAGCCGCATCGGCCACTCGCTGGTGCAGCAACTGCCCACCGGCGTGGTCGCCTGCATCACGCCGTGGAACTACCCGCTGCACCAGATCACCGGCAAGGTGGCGCCGGCGCTGCTGGCGGGCTGCACCGTGGTGCTCAAGCCCTCGGAGCTGGCGCCCTCCAGCGCCTTCCTGCTGGCCGAAGCCGTGGCGCAGGCCGGCCTGCCGCTGGGCGTGTTCAACCTCGTGCACGGCAACGGGCCGGAGGTGGGCGAGGCGCTGGTCAAGCACCCCGAGGTGGACATGGTGTCCTTCACCGGCTCCACCCGCGCGGGACAGCGCATCGCGGCGGTCGCGGGGCAGGACATCAAGCGGGTGGCGCTGGAGCTCGGGGGCAAGTCGGCCGCCGTGGTGCTGCCGGGCGCGGACCTCGCCACCGCCGTCAAGGCCACGCTGAGCGGCTGCTTCCTGAATTCCGGCCAGACCTGCTCCGCCAGCACGCGCCTGCTGGTGCCGCGCGACCAGGCGCAGCAGGCCGCGCACCTCGCGGCGGAACTGGCGCCGGCCTGGCGCATGGGCGATCCGGCCGATCCCGCGACGCGGCTCGGGCCGCTGGTCTCGGCGGCGCAGCGCGAGAAGGTGGGCGCGATGGTGGAGGCCGCCATCGCCGAAGGGGCGCGGCGGGTGACGCCCGATGGCCCGTTGCCGCCGCACGGCTTCTTCTTCCCGCCCACGGTGCTGGACCAGGTGACGCCGCAGATGGCGATCGCGCGCGAGGAAGTGTTTGGCCCGGTGCTGGCGCTGATCGCCTACGACAGCGTCGACGAGGCCGTGGCCATCGCCAACGGCACCGATTACGGCCTGGCCGCCACGGTGTGGGCCGCTACGCCGGCCGCCGCCCTTCCCGTCGCGCAGCGCCTGCGCGCCGGCCAGGTGGACATCAACGGCGCACCCTTCAATCCGCAAGCGCCCTTCGGCGGCTTCAGGCGCTCCGGCATCGGCCGCGAGAACGGCCGCTTCGGCATCGAGGAATTCCTCGAGCCGCGCTCCCTGCAACTGCCACCCAGCCATTTCGAAACGCCATGACCTACCAGCAGATCCAGACCACCCTGGACGGCGCCACCGCCGTCATCACCCTGAACCGCCCAGAGCGCATGAACGCGCTGACCAAGGTGCTGGAGGCCGAGCTGCGCGATGCCATCGAGCAGGCCGGTCGCAACCCGGAGATCCGCGCCATCGTGCTGACCGGCGCGGGCCGCGCCTTCTGCGCCGGCATGGACATGGACGAACTGGAGGTGCTGCCGCCCGAGGACATCCAGGCGGCGGAGTGGATGCGTCCGTACGACATGAACCGTCGCGCCGACTACCAGACGCGCTATTCGTACTTCCCCGCGGCGCCCAAGCCGATCGTCTGCGCCATCAACGGCGCGGCCGCGGGCCTGGGCCTGGTGATGGCGCTGTACAGCGACTTTCGCATCGCCTCCGAGCAGGCGGTGTTCGCCACCGCCTTCGCCAAGCGCGGGCTGATCGCCGAACACGGCATCGCCTGGATGCTGCCGCGCATCGTCGGCCATGCGAATGCGACTGACCTGCTGCTGACGTCACGCAAGGTCGATGCGGCCGAAGCGCTTCGCATGGGACTCGTGAATCGCGTGGTCGCCGCCGACCAGCTGTTGCCGCAAGCGCTGGCGCTGGCGCGCACGCTCGCAACGGAGGTGTCGCCGCGCTCGGTGCGCGTGATGAAGCGGCAGGTGTGGGAAGCGCCCTACCAGACGCTGGGCGAAGCGGTGGCGCTGGCGAACGCGGAGATGTTCACCAGCATCCAGAGCGAGGACTTCCGGGAAGGCGTGGCGCACTTCCAGGAGCGGCGGCCGGCACGCTTCACCGGCCGCTAGCCGAAGCTGGAGCGCTGGCCTAGAGCGGCTTGTCGTTGTCCGCGTAGCGCAGCCCCGGCGCGCGGTCCGGGTCGGGATCGCGCAGGTCGGGGCCGGTGGTCGGGTTCAGCGTGCCGGACGCCACGGCCCGTTCGCGCTCGCGCTCGATCGGCGATGCGGTCGCCGAGGCTCCCGCGTACACGTCGCGGCTGCGCTCGAACATGCCGGCCTTGCCTTCCTCGCGCCGGCCCAGGATGTCACGCAGCGGGCGCTGCTCGCGGCGGTGCACCACGTCGAGGTCGCCAGCCTGCATGGAATTCAGCACGGCGCGGGCGCGTTCCGCCTCGGCGGCGTCGCGCGTGTCCGCCACCACGACATGGCTGCCGTGCTCCACGTGACGCGCATAGCGGTCGCCGTGCCCACCGAGATGGTCGCGGCCGAACAGGCGGGCGAAGAAGTGGCCGAAGGACGTCACCACGTGGGGATCGACGGCGACCTCGCGCTCCATGCTGTCCCAGTGGTCGTTGGCGCCGACGCGTTCCGCGACGGCGTCCTTGTGCTCGATGTGCAGGTCGTTGCGCGCGAAGCCGGCGCGCACCAGCGCGTCGACAGCCTCTTTGGCGCGGGCCTTGTCGTCGAAGGTGCAGATGATCGTGTGCATGGTGTTCCCCTTTCATGGGCTCCTCCCATGTTGGACCGATGCGGCCAAACACATGTCGTCCCGCCGGGCGGAGGCAGGTAGGCAGGCACCTACCAGGCGCAGTGGTGGGGCGGGACTACCCCCGGACGCTCTCCGCGGATTCGATGGCATTCTTGGTTTCGCAGAGGAGCCGCCATGATCGAAAAGCATCTCGACATTCCCACTTCCGACGGCGCGATGAACAGCTTCGTCGTGCATCCGGAGGAAGGCGGACCGCATCCGGTGGTGCTGTTCTACATGGACGCCCCCGGCAAGCGGGAAGAACTGCACGACATGGCGCGGCGCCTGGCCAGCGTGGGCTACTACGTGGTGCTGCCCAACCTGTACTACCGGCGCACCCGCGAGTTCGAGCTGAAGGTGCGCACGCCCGAGGGCATGAAACCCATGTTCGAGCTGATGAACAGCCTCAGCAACGGCATGACGGTGCGGGACACCCAGGCCATGCTCAAGTTCGTGGAGGCGCAGCCCGAGGCCGATGCCAGGCGCGTGGGCGCGGTCGGCTACTGCATGAGCGGGCCCTTCGTGTTCGCCGCCGCGGCCGCCCTGCCGGAGCGCATCCGCGCCATCGCCTCGATCCATGGCGCGCGCATGGTCACCGAGCTGGACGACTCGCCGCACCGGATGACGCCGCGCATCCGCTGCGAGACCTACGTGGCCTGCGCGGAAACCGACATCTGGGCGCCGAAGGAGGACGTCGACCAGCTGGAGGCGGCGCTGCGCGCCGGCGAAACGCCCCACCGCGTGGAGTGGTATCCGGGCGCGCAGCACGGCTTCGTCTTTCCGCGGCGCGAAGGCATCTACCACCAGCCCTCGGCGGAGCGGCACTGGGAGCGGCTGTTCAGCTTGTTCCGCAGGACGATCGGGCCGGTCGCGGCGGTGCAGTAGGGAGGTGACGCATTCGTAGGCTGGGGTGACGCAGGAACCCCAGCGATGCGCGAAAGCGCGGCGCCTGCGCAAAGCGCTGGGGTTCGCCTTCGGGCTCACCGCCAGCCTACGAGGTCTCCAGCGTACGAGGTCTCCAGCGTACGAGACCCACGGCTCACGAACGATCCGTCCGCGCTAGCCATCCCGCCCCCGCCGCCCTATACTGCCGAGAATGAACGAACTAGTACATTCCGGCCGGCAGGCGGCGGCAGGCGCGCGCAAGGCGCCGGCGCGGGAGACGAGCCGCACCAACGACCCCGAACGCACCAAGGCCAACATCCTCGAAGTGGCCTCCGTCGAGTTCGGCGAGAAGGGGCTGGCGGGCGCGCGCATCGACGAGATCGCGGCCCTCACGCAGACCAGCAAGCGGATGATCTATTACTACTTCGGCAGCAAGGAAGGCCTGTACCTGGCCGTGCTGGAGGAAGCGTACAAGCGCGTGCGCGACATCGAGTCGGAACTGCACCTGCAGGACCTGGAACCCGAGCAGGCGCTGCGCCGGCTGGTGGCCTTCACCTTCGACCACCACCTGGACCACGAGAACTACATCCGCCTCGTGATGAACGAGAACATCGCCCGCGGCCAGTACCTGGCGCAGTCGCAGCGCATCCAGGAACTGAACGTCCCCGCGATCGCGGCGATCCGCCATCTCTACGAACGTGGCGTGAAGGCGGGCGTGTTCCGCACCGGCCTGGACCCGGTGGACATCCACGCCTCGATCTCGGCCCTGAGTTTCTTCAACGTGTCGAACCGCCATACCTTCGGGCTGATCTTCAAGATCGACATGAAGTCCAAGGCCTACACCACGCACCGCCGCGACAACGTGGTCGAGATGATCGTGCGCTTCATGAAGAAGTAAGGCCGGGCACGGGCCGCGGCGCAGCACGGCCGTGGCGGGAAGATTTTGATCTGGATCAGGGTTTTCCCTCAAGATAAAACTAACCAGTCCGTACAAAATCCGGGTCGGCAAATCCCACCACCGGCCCGCAAGGCGAATCGGTGGTCCCCCGTCCAGGAGACAAACCGATGATCCAGACCCTGCTCGACCGCTTGTGCCGCGTGCTGTCCTTCGTGATGGTGATCTTTCTCGCGGCCATGGTCGTGATGGTGTTCGGCAACGTGGTGCTGCGCTACGCCTTCAACAGCGGCATCACCGTGTCCGAGGAACTGTCGCGCTGGCTGTTCGTGTGGATGACCTTCCTGGGCGCCCTGGTGGCCCTGCGCACGCACCACCACCTGGGCACCGACAGCCTGATCTCGCGCCTGCCGGTGGGCGGCAAGAAGTTCTGCCTCGGCGCCAGCCACCTGCTGATGCTGTACCTGTGCTGGCTGATGTTCCAGGGCTCCTGGCAGCAGACCGTCATCAACTGGGGCACCACCAGCGCCGTGATGGAGGCCTCGATGGGCTACTTCTACGCGGCCGGGGTGTTCTTCTCCGTGTTCGCCATGGTCTTCATCCTGAGCGACTTCTGGAAGCTGGTGTCCGGCCAGCTCACCGAATCCGAGCTGATCGGCGTCACCGAATCCGATGACATGCCGCACGGCGATCCCCACCCCGCCACCACCAAGTAAGCGGCCATGACCATCACCATCTTCCTCGGGGCGCTGCTGGGCGCCATGGCCCTGGGCGTGCCGATCGCCTTCTCCCTGCTCGCCTGCGGCGCCGCGCTGATGTGGCACATGGGCACCTTCGATCCGCAGATCCTGGCGCAGAACACCATCGAGGGCGCCAACAGCTTCCCGCTGCTGGCCGTGCCCTTCTTCATGCTGGCCGGCGAGATCATGAACGCCGGCGGCCTGTCGCGCCGGATCGTGCAGTTCGCCATGACCCTGGTGGGCCACGTGCGCGGCGGCCTGGGCTACGTGGGCATCATGGCGGCGATCATCATGGCCGCGCTGTCCGGCTCGGCGGTGGCCGATGCGGCCGCGCTCGCCGCGCTGCTGCTGCCGATGATGAACCGCGCCGGCTACGACAAGGCCCGCTCCGCCGGCCTGCTGTCCGCCGCCTCCATCATCGCGCCCATCATCCCGCCCTCGATCGGCTTCGTGGTGTTCGGCGTCGCCGCCAACGTGTCGATCTCCAAGCTGTTCATGGCCGGCATCGTCCCCGGCCTGATGCTGGGCGGCGCACTCTGGATCACCTGGTGGTGGCTGGTGCGCAAGGAGAAGATCCAGGCCGCGCCGCGCGCCAGCCGCGCGGAGGTGGTGGCCGCCTTCAAGGACGCGACCTTCGCGCTGGTACTGCCCTTCATCGTGGTGGTGGGCCTGAAGTTCGGCGTGTTCACGCCGACCGAAGCCGCCGTGGTCGCCGCCGTCTACGCGCTGTTCGTCTCCACGGTGATCTACAAGGAGCTGAAGCTCTCGCAGCTCTATGCCCTGTTCGAGGCGGCCGCCAAGACCACCGCCGTCATCATGTTCCTGGTGGCCGCGGCGATGGTCTCGGCCTGGATGATCACGGTGGCCAACCTGCCGGCCGAGGTCGTGTCGCTGCTGCAGCCGCTGCTGGACCGCCCCACCCTGCTGATGCTGGCGATCATGGTGCTGACCATGGTGGTGGGCACCGCGATGGACATGACGCCCACGATCCTGATCCTGACGCCGGTGCTGATGCCCATCGTCAAGGCCGCCGGCATCGACCCGGTCTACTTCGGCGTGCTGTTCATGATCAACAACGCCATCGGCCTGATCACCCCGCCGGTGGGCACCGTGCTGAGCACCGTGGCCGGCGTCGGCAAGGTGAGCATGGACGAGGTGACCAAGGGCGTGTGGCCGTTCATGGTGGCGCAGTTCATCGTGATGTTCCTCATGGTGTTCTTCCCGCAGCTGGTGACGGTGCCGGCGCACTGGTTCTACAACTGATTTCGCTACAACCACTGGAGACAACCAATGAAACGACTGTTCCTCAAGACGCTGGTGGCCGCCGTCGCCCTGTCCGCCTTCGGGCTGGCGCAGGCGCAGACGCGCACGATCAAGTTCGCCAACCAGAACGCCAAGGGCACGCCGATCGTGGGCGGCATGGAGAAGTTCGCCGAGCTGGTGGAGAAGAAGTCCGGCGGCAAGCTGAAGGTGCAGGTCTTCGCCGGCGGCGCGCTGGGCAGCGACCAGGCCAACATCTCGGCGATGCAGGGCGGTTCGCTGGAGATGGCGGCGATGAACTCCGGCATCTTCGCCAGCCTGGTGAAGGATTTCGCGATCTACGACTTCCCCTTCCTGTTCGGCAATGCGAAGGAAGCCGACGCGGTGGTGGACGGCCCCTTCGGCCAGAGCCTGCACAAGAAGCTGGAAGAAAAGGGCCTGGTCGGCCTGGGCTACTACGAGCTGGGCTTCCGCCAGCTCACCAACAGCAAGCGCCCGATCAGCAAGGTGGAGGACATCGCCGGCCTGAAGCTGCGCGTGATCCCCAACCCGATCAACGTCGACTGGGTGAAGGCGCTGGGCGCCAACCCGACGCCGCTGCCCTTCCCCGAGCTGTACGCCGCGCTGGAACAGGGCGCCGTCGACGGCCAGGAGAACCCGGTGGCCACCATCAAGGGCGCCAAGCTGAACGAAGTTCAGAAGTACATGACGCTCACCAACCACCAGTACAACCCGCAGTCCATCGTGATCAGCAAGAAGGTCTGGGACTCGCTGGCGCCCGCCGAGCACAAGGTGCTGCAGGAAGCGGCCCAGGAGTCGATCCAGTACGAGCGCACCCAGTCGCGCGCCGCGCTGCAAAGCGGCCTGGAAGACCTGAAGAAGGGCGGCATGCAGGTGACCGAACTGCCGGCGGCCGAAGTGACCAAGCTGCGCGAGAAGATGAAGCCGGTGATCGACAAGCACGCGGCCAACGTCGGCGAGGCCACGGTCAAGTCCATGATGGCCGAGCTGGCCAAGCTGCGGAAGTAAGGGAGCGGCGGTGCGGAAGATCCTCGTCCTGAACGGGCCCAACCTCAACCTGCTGGGCACGCGCGAGCCGGCGCAGTACGGCACCACGTCGCTGGCCGACGTGGAGGCCCTGTGCCGCGCCGCCGGCGAGCGCCTGGGCTACGAGGTCGAGTGCTTCCAGAGCAACTGGGAAGGCGCCCTGCTCGACAAGATCCACGAGTACGGCCGCCTGTTCAAGCAGGGGGAGGCGCTGGGCTGCGTGTTCAACCCCGGCGCCTTCACCCACACCTCGGTGGCGCTGCACGATGCCATCAAGGGCGTGGACGGCCTGCCGGTGATCGAGTGCCACATCTCGAACGTGCATGCGCGCGAGGCCTTCCGCCACCATTCCTTCATCTCGCCGGCCGCCGCCGGCATCGTCGTCGGCTTCGGCGTCCAGGGCTACGTGATCGCCCTGGAAGGCCTGGTGCGCACGCACGACCCCGATAACGCGAATCTGCGATGAACGCACGCCTGCCCAAGACCATGCTGATCAACGGACACACGGAGCTCATCGCCCACCTCGGATGGCCGACGCATTCGTTCAAGGCGCCGATGATCTACAACCCGTACTTCGAGTCCATCGGCGTCAACGCGATCGTCGTGCCAATGGGCTGCAAGCCGGAGAACTTCGCCACCGTGCTGCCTAGCGTGTTCGCGCTGGAGAACATGCGCGGCGCCCTGATCACCATGCCGCACAAGGTGAGCGTGGTGGACCTCTGCGACGAGGTGACGCCCGTCGTCAAGGTCGCCGGCTCCTGCAATGCCGTCAAGCGCCTGCCGGACGGCCGCCTGCTGGGCGACATGTTCGACGGCGAGGGCTTCGTGCGCGGCCTGCAGCGCAAGGGGCTGCAGCTGCGGGGCGCCAAGGCGCTGGTGGTGGGCAGCGGCGGCGTCGGCTCGGCCATCGCGGCCTCGCTGGCGGGCGCGGGCATCGGCCGGATCGACCTGTTCGACGTGCAGGCCGAAGCCGCCGAGGCCCTGGCCGGTCGCCTGCGCACGCACTACCCGGCCGTGACGGTGAGCACCGGCAGCCGCGACCCGGCCGGCTGCGACCTGGTCGTCAACGCCACGCCGCTGGGCATGAACGCGGGCGATCCGCTGCCCGTGGACATGGACCGGCTCGATCCGCGCAGCTTCGTCGGCGAGGTGGTGATGAAGACCGAGATGACCGCCTTCCTGGGCGCGGCGCAGGCGCGCGGCTGCCGCGTGCAGGTGGGCACCGACATGCTGTTCGAGATGATCCCGGCCTACCTGGAGTTCTTCGGCTTTCCGACGACCACGGCGGACACGCTGCGCTCGGTGGCGCGACTGGAGTACTAGACATGAGCGACCTGTTGCTGCAACCCGAAGCGCGCGAGCCCTTGCAGGATGCCTTCAGCGACGAGGCCAACCCGATCGGCCTGGACGGCGTCGAGTTCATCGAGTACGCCACCTCGCAGCCGCAGGCGCTGGGCCACGTGCTGGAGCGGATGGGGTTCCGGCCGGTCGCGCGGCATCGTTCGCGCGAGGTGCTGCTGTACCGGCAGGGCGACATCAACATCGTGGTGAACGCGCACCCGCGCGACGCCGACGGCGCGACACACGGCGAGGCGACGCCGGCGATCAGCGCGATCGCGCTGCGCGTGCGCGATGCGCGCGCCGCCTACAAGTACGTGCTGGAGCGCGGCGCCTGGGAGGTGCCCACGCATCCCGAGGCGATGGAACTGAACATCCCCGCCATCCACGGCGTGGGCGGCAGCCGGATCTATTTCGTGGATCGCTACCGCGAGTTCTCGATCTACGACGTGGACTTCGTGAAGATCCCCGGCGTCGACCCGAATCCCCCCGGCGTGGCCGGCATCCACTTCTTCGGCATCGTGCAGTACATCGGCGCGGACCGCACCTACGACTGGCTGGAGTTCTACCAGGAGCTGTTCGGCATCGAGGTGATCCCGGACGACCAGCGCTTCGGCATCATGCCCGCGGGCAAGCTGCTGCGCGCGCCGGCGCTGCGCCCCGAGACCCGCTTCATGCTGCAGGTGATCGAGCCCGAGCCCGATTCGCTGGACGACAGCGAACGGCTGCAGCGCATCGGCCTCGGCGTGCCCGACGTGCTGGCCGCGGTGCGGGCGCTGCGCGCTTTGGGCATGGAATTCGTGGAGAGCGGCGCGGCGCACACCGAGCGGCGCGGCGCGATCACCAAGACCTTCCTGGGCAGCGTCGTCTTCGAGCTGGTGCACAGCGAAGCCGGCCCCGCCCGGGCGCCGGAAGCGGCGGCCACCGCGGCGCGGGGCACGAAAAAGGGTTCCTGATGAACGACCCGCGCAGCCTGCAGCAGGCGATCCGTGTCTTCGGCATGGACACCATCACGCTGGCCGGCCCGCTGGAGGCCAAGCTGGAGGCGATGCAGCAGGCCGGCTTCAGCCAGGTCATGCTCAAGGCCAACGACCTGGTGGGCCATCCGCAGGGCTGGCAGGCCGCGGTGAAGGCGGTGCGCGCGAGCGGCCTGCGCGGCACCGGCTTCCAGGTGCTGCGCGACTTCGAGGGCCTGTCCGGCCACCTGCACCAGTACAAGGTGGACATCGCCAAGACCATGCTGGAGATGTGCGCGGCGCTGGGCTGCGACGTGCTGCTGGCCTGTTCGTCGACTTCAACCCATGCCACGACGGACCTCGACGCGATCGCGCGCGACCTGCGCAAGCTGGCGATGCTGGCGATCCCGTTCGGCATCAAGATCGCGTACGAGGGCCTGTCCTGGGGCCGCACGGTCAACGAATTCACCACCGCCTGGGACGTGGTGTGCCGCGCGGATTGCCCCAACCTGGGCATCGGCTTCGATTCCTTCCACATCCTGGCGGCGAAGACGCCGCTGGAGCGGATGGACGACCTCGACCCGGCGAAGATCTTCCTGGTGCAGCTGTCCGACTTCATGTGGCAGGAGACGCGCACCTTCGAGGAACGCATGGCCACCGCCCGCACCTTCCGCGTGTTCCCCGGCGAGGGCGTGCACACGCACGAACTGGTGCAGATGGTGCTGAAGCTGGACGCGCTGGGCTACACCGGGGACTACAGCTTCGAGGTGTTCAACGACGACTACGTGCAGATGCCGCTGCCGATGGTGTCGCAGCGCGCGCGCGCCGCCGCGCTGTGGCTGGGCGAGGACGTGCTGCGGCGCTCGCTGCCGCTGCCGAACCAGCTGCGCCTGCGCACGCGCTGAGGTTTGCCGGGATCGCTGGGGTTCGCCTGCGGGCTCACCGGCCAGCCTACGTGCAGCGCAGCGTGCGTGCGGCGCAGGGGTTCCGCCTTCAGGCGTGCCCCTACTTGCTGGCCTGGCCCTTCGACGGATCGTCCTTGGGATCGGCGTAGGTGAGGTCGAACGGGCCTTCCCCGTGGATCTGAAGGATCACCGGCGTCTTGGCCATCGCGTAGTGGTTGGCCTTGGCCGGGATCGAGCCGAAGGCGCCCGCCTGCATGGGCTTCATTGCCTTGGGGTCGGCCTTGTCGCCCATCCCCACCATGAAGCTGCCCGACATGACCGTGACGTTCTCGGTCTGCGAATGCGAGTGCGGGGCGACCTTGTAGCCCTTGGGAAGCTGCAGGCGCATGACGAAGGGGCCGGCCTTGCCGGGGTCGCCCTGCAGGATGGCGAGCTTCGCGCCCTTGGGCAGCATCGGGGGCGCATCGCCCCATTGCAGGCCTTCGCCGCCATGCACCGCCCAAGCGGGCGGAGCCAGCGCCATCAGCGCCACGGTGGACAGGGACAACAGGACAGGATGGGTCATGTGCTTCACGGCATGCTCCTTTCGGCCATTCGGACACCGGCGCCGCCATGCCGGCCGTAGCCGTGACGGATGGGCTGCGCCGCCCGCTGTCTGTCCTGCACGGCCGCGCCAGCGAGGCAACAGTAGGCGGGGGCGGGGGTGTTTTCAACCGCGGGCTTTGGGGATGGGGCTTGCTCCGCGCCGCTTGGCACGCGACGCTGGGGTTCGGTGCTGCGCACGCTCACCGCCAGCCTACGGGAACAGCCGCAGCTTCGGGTGTTTCGGTAGGCTGGGGTGAGCCCGCAGGCGAACCCCAGCGCTGCGCGTCAGGTCGTCTCCCGTACCAAGGCCGCCGCCCCTCGCCGCCAGGTACGGACGGCGCGCTGAAGAGCTCAGGGCGCGAGCAGCTGCGCCAGCGCGGCGTGGTTGGTCTCGCGCGCGATGTCGGCAGCGGTCTTGCCGCGGTCGTCGCGCAGGCTGCGGTCCGCGCCCTTTTCCAGCAGCCACTTCGCCGCGGCTTCCTGGCCGTAGCCCGCGGTCCACATCAAGAGCGTCAGGTCGCGGTCCAGCCGGCCGTTGACGGGCGTGCCCGCCTGCAGCAATTGCTCCAGGCAGCCGATGCAGCCCTGGCCGGCCGCATACACGGCGGCGGTCTTCTTCACGCGGTCCACCGGATCGGTGCGCGCGCCCGCGGCCAGCAGCTTGCGCACGATCTCCGCGTTGCCGGAGAACGCGCCCGCCATCAACGGCGTCACGCCCGCCAGGTTGGCCAGCTGCACGTCCGCCCTGGCACCCAGCAGCAGCTCGACCATGGCAAGGTTGCCGCGGGCCGCCGCCATGTTCAGCGGCGAATCGCCGTTGCGGTCGCGCGAGTTGACCTGCGCGCCCTCCTCCAGGAGTTTCCCGACGCGATCGACCTGGCCGGCGCGCGCGGCGATCACCAGCTGGCCGTTGACGTTGATCTGGTCGGCGCCCCGCTGCGCCAGCGCCGACGCACTGCAGGCCGCAAACAGGAGGACGGCGAGGATGCGCCCAAGGCCGGGGGGCAAGTGCATGGCGGCCAGCTCCTTGAATTCGGGGGAGGAAATGATGATACTGGCGCCGGCCTATCCACCGCCAGCCCGACGCTTGCGCGCCGGACTTCACTCGAAGCGTCCACTCACGAGGAGAAGTCGTATGCAGGTCTTCCGTCCATCCGTCTGGCCCGTGGCGCTCCTGTGTGCCCTCGCCGCCAGTACCTCTGCACAGGAAATCCAGGGACAGCGCGCGGGTGGCCCGCCGATGATCGTCAAGGCGCCCAACGTCACGCAGGACATGCTGAACGCGGCGGACAAGCAGGGCGCCAACTGGCTGCACACCAACGGCGGCTATGAGCAGCAGCGCTACTACCCGGGCACGCAGGTCAACACCACCAACGTGAAGCGCCTGCGGCCGGTGTTCATGTTCCAGACCGAGGTCAAGGAATCCATGGAGACGGCGCCCATCGTCGTCGACGGGATCATGTACATGACGACCTCGTTCAACCACGTGTACGCGCTGGACGCGACCACGGGGCAGCAGTTCTGGCACTACAAGCACAAGATGGGTCCGATCACCACCTTCTGCTGCGGCCCCAACAACCGCGGCGTCGCGATCGAGGGCGGCCGGCTTTTCATGGGCACGCTGGACGCCAAGCTGGTGGCGCTCGACGCCAAGGACGGCAAGGTGCTGTGGGAGACCCAGATCGCCGATCCCGAGAAGGGCTACAGCGAGACCATGGCGCCCACCGTCGTGGACGGCAAGGTGCTGATCGGGACCAACGGCGGCGAGTACGGCATCCGCGGTTTCGTGAAGGCCTTCGACGCCAAGGACGGCAAGCCGCTGTGGACCTTCTACACGATCCCCGAGAAGGGCCACGAGGGCGTGTGGGCCGAGAACGACCTGACCGGCCGCAACATGAAGCGCAACATCGCCGCCGAGAAGGAAGCGCTCGGGCGCAACAGCAACTTCTACCAGACGCTGGGCGGCGGCGTGTGGATGAACCCGGCGGTGGACCTGAAGACCCGCACGATCTTCTTCGTGGTCGGCAACCCCTCGCCGGACCTGTACGGCGCCGAGCGGCCGGGCGACAACCTCTACACCGATTCGATGGTGGCGGTGGACCTGGACAGCGGGCAGTACAAGTGGCACTCGCAGTACGTCGCGCACGACGTGTGGGACCTCGACGCGGTGAGCCCGCCGATCCTGGTCGACGCGAAGGACGCCAGCGGCAAGATGGTCCCGGCCGTGATCCACGGCGGCAAGACCGGCCACGTGTACGTGCACGACCGCGCCACCGGCAAGCTGATCCGCTTCTCCGAGGCGATGATCCCGCAGGAAAACATGTGGGTGCTGCCCACTGCGACAGGTGCGCGCATGCTGCCGGGCGCCAACGGCGGCGTCGAGTGGTCGCCGATGGCCTTCCATCCCAAGCACCGGCTCGCGTATGCGCTGAACCTGCACCAGCCCATGACCTACCACGTGGAGGAGGCCAAGTACCCCGGCGGCAAGCTGTGGCTCGGCGGCGCCTTCAAGGTGATCGAGGGCGAGAAGCAGTGGGGACGCCTCGCGGCCGTCAACGTGGACACCGGCAAGATGGCTTGGAAGTTCGACACCGAGCAGCCCCTGATCGGCGGCGCCCTGGCCACCGCCGGCGACCTCGTGTTCTACGGCGAAGGCAACGGCTTCATCCGCGCGCTGCATGCCGGCACCGGCCAGAAGCTGTGGGAGTTCAACTGCGGCGCCGGCGCCAACGCCATGCCCGTGAGCTACACCGTGCGTGGCAAGCAGTACGTGGCCATGGGCTGCGGCGGCAACACGCAGCTGGACTTCAAGCGCGGCAACACCATGGTGGTGTTCGCCCTGCCCGACTGAGATGCGGGCCGCGCGGCAAGTCCTTTTCACCCTCGCAGTGCTGGCCGCCGGGCCGGCACCCGCGCAGGACGTCGAGGCCGGCCGCGCCAAGGCGCAGCAGATCTGCGGGGAGTGCCACGCCGCGGACGGCAACGCGCCCTCGCCCGAGGTGCCCAGCCTCGCGGGACAGTCCTGGCGCTACCTCTACATCCAGCTGCGCGACTTCAAGGAAGGCCGGCGCAGCAATCCGCTGATGTCCCCGAAGGCGCAGCCGCTGTCGCGCGAAGACATGGTCAACGTCGCCAACTTCTATGCGGCGCAGGCGCTGAAGCCGTCGACGTTCAAGCCCGACGAGGCGAAGGCGCGCCTGGGCAAGGCCAAGGCGGACGAGACGCTCTGCACCATGTGCCACCAGGAGGCGTTCAAGGGGCAGAACGAGATCCCGCGGGTGGCGGGGCAGAGCTACCAGTACATCGTCGCCCAGCTCAAGGCCTTCAAGGAGCGCACCCGCACCAACGACGCCGGCAACATGACCAGCGTGGCGCGCACCCTGTCCGATGCCGACATCGAGAACCTGGCGCACTACATCGCGGGACTGCGCTGAACGCCGCGTGCTGGCGCGCACGAACGATGCGTGCACGGGTCCGCGCACCCGCCGAGCGGAAGGCTCATGCGGCGATTCGCAGCACCTGCCGGCAGTGTCCGGCCAGCAGGGTCGCGAACGCGCGCGCCGCGGCGCTTGGCCGCGCATCGGCCCGGCTGTAGAGGCCGAAGGTCATCAGCGGGAACGGCTTGTCCAGCGGAATCTCCTCCAGCACGGCGCGGGCACTCTTCTCCGCCAGCATCGGTTTGCTGACGAGGGCGAGGGAATCACCGGCAGCCAGCATCGCCACCTTCAGGCCGTGCGAATCGCACTCGACGGCTGAAGCGGGCAGCGGCAAACCCTCGGCGGCGAACGCGTGTTCCAGCACGCCGGTGCCGCCGCGCGGCCGGCTCATCACCCAGTGGGCGTCGGCCAGCGCCCGCAGCGATCGAGCATGGCGCAGCGGGTGCCCCTTGCGCCCCACGACCGTCAGGCGCAGCCGCGCCAGCGGCCGCACGTTGAAGCCGCCGGTGGACTCCGGCTCCATGCGCAGGCACACGGCAAAGTCGATCCCGCCCTCCCGCAGCAGGGGCAGCAGCGTTTCCTGCGTGCCCTCCACCACGCGCACCCCGGCGTCCGGCCAGCTCGCGCGGTACCGCTCCAGCACCGGAGGCACCAGCCAGGCCCCCACCACAGAAGCGACACCGAGAGCGACCGCTTCGCTGCGTTGGCCCGCCAGTTGCGCCAGCTCCTGCCGTGCGCGCTGCAATTCGCTCTGCACGCTGCGCGCATGCGCGAGGAACGCCTTGCCGGCCTCGGTGAGCGTCACGCCGCGCGTATTGCGCTGCACCAGCACGGCGTCGAGTTCCTGTTCGAGCGAGCGCAGGCTCTTGGTGGCTGCGGGCTGCGAAATGCCCAGCCCCCGCGCCGCCGCGCGGATGCTTCCCGCGTCCACCATGGCGATGAAATTGCGTAGCTGGTTCAGCTGCATGGTGATAGCCCCGGGTTATCGCGCAGAAGCACGGGTCATCTTACGTCGCGAGGCCGGCGATGCTGTACTGCACGAATCGCAACCGGGTGCATGGAGGACGGAATGATCAAGCGCATTGCCCTGTGGATCGGGTGCTGGGCCTGCCTCGCCGCAGGGGCGCAGACCGCCGCGCCCACGCCATCAGGACCGCTGTTGATCGTCACCGGCGCCGCTGCCGGGACACCGGGCGACGTGGTGGCGCGGGCGATCAGCGGACCGCTCGCTGCGGAACTGGGACAGCCCGTGGTCGTGGAGAACCGGCCTGGCGCGATCGGCACCGTGGCGATCGCCGCGGTGGCACGCGCGAAACCCGATGGGCAATTGATCGGCATCTTCGGGCTGCCCGCCGCCGTTGCACCCGCCCTGCTCCACTCCGTGCCTTATGACAGCGCACACGACCTCGCGCCGGTGCGGCAGATTTCGGCGGTCACCAACGTGTTGGTGGTGCGCGCCGACGGCCCGTTCGCGACGCTGGGCGACCTGGTGGCCGCCGCCCGCACCGCGCCCCTGACCTACGCTTCCGGCGGCAACGGCACGCCGGCGCACCTGGCCGGCGAGCTGTTCGCCCAGACCTTGGGCCTGCAGCTGCAGCACGTGCCCTTCAATGGCGCGGTGGCGGGCGTCACCGCGGTGGCGGGCGGCCACGTGCAGTTCATGTTCGCCAGCAGCCCTTCGGTGCTCGCCCTGGTGAAGGCCGGCCGGTTGCGCGCGCTGGCCACCACCGGCGATCACCGCATTGCCGGATTGCCTGACGTCCCGACGATGGCGGAAAGCGGCCATCCCGCGGTGACGGTGCGCGACTGGCACGGCGTGGTCGCGCCGGCAGGCACGCCGGTGGCCGTGGTCGAGCGCCTGTCGGCCGCCATCGGCAAGGTGCTCGCCCTGGAGACCGTGCAGCAGCGGCTCGCCGCCGCCGGACTCGAGCCGGTGGGCGCCTCTGGGCCCGCCGAGTTCCGCGCGTTCATGACCAGCGAGATGGCACGGTGGTCAACCGTGATCCGCACGGCGCGCATCACGGTGCAGTGAGCCCGCCGCCCTGGCCCGGCCGCGCCTGCTGCTGTGCCGGGCCCTGTCGGACGACGCCCACGTGCCTGCGTGGAACGCTCCCTCCTTGTCTTCCCGGGACCCACCGTGAAATGGGACGGAGAGACGTCAACCCGACGTTCGTTTCACAGGAGAGATGATGGATACGCAGGAGATCAAGCAAAGCATCGAGCGGGTCGAGGCCTGCGCGGACGAGGCCAAGGCGGCCGTGCGTTCGGGCAGCGCGCCGCAGGACCTGCAGCAGTGCGTCATGGACCTGCACCAGCAGGCGAGCCAGGCCAAACACGCGGGCTCCGTGGACGAGAACGCGCTGCGGCAGACGGTGATGCAGCTCGAGCAGACGGCCGACCGCGCGATGCAGGCTTGCCGACAGGCCGGTAGCAGCGTCGATCCCAAGACCCAGCAGGCGGTGCAGCGCGCGCACGACCAGCTCTCGCGCCTGAAGAGGCAGATGCAGGCCGGCTCGATGGCCTGACGTGGAAAGGGCG
Source organism: Ramlibacter sp. P4_H7 (assembly GCF_056400765.1). Lineage (NCBI taxonomy): Bacteria > Pseudomonadati > Pseudomonadota > Betaproteobacteria > Burkholderiales > Comamonadaceae > Ramlibacter > Ramlibacter sp. P4_H7. The sequence goes on along the minus strand of NZ_JBFUKP010000011.1, from coordinate 13,516 downwards.
GCATCGCGCCGCCCTTCCTCTTTCAACACCGCGAACCGAAGCCGCGGACCGACCGCGCTCAGAACCCCGCGGCGAGCCCGTCGCGGCGCGCGTCCGACGCGACCACGTAGCCTTCCTTGCCGGTGTCGCCCATGCGCCAGATGAACTGGCCGGCGCCGAAGTCCTGGTAGCTGTCGTTGATGACTTCCATGCGGTGGCCGCGCGCGTTCAGCTCGCGCACCACGGCCGGATCCATCTGGTGTTCGACGTTGATCTCCAGGCCCGCGTTGAAGCGCCAGCGCGGCGCATCGCAGGCAGCCTGCGGGCTCTGGTCGTAGTCGATCATGCGAACCAGCGTCTGCATGTGGCCCTGCGGCTGCATGTTGCCGCCCATGACGCCGAAGCTCATGACCGGGTGGCCATCCTTGGTGAGGAAGGCCGGGATGATGGTGTGGAAGGGACGCTTGCCCGGGGCGACCTGGTTGGCGCCGGGCTGCAGGCTGAAGCCGTGGCCGCGGTTCTGCAGGCTGATGCCGAAGCTGGGCTCCACGCAGCCCGAGCCGAAGCCCATGTAGTTGCTCTGGATGAAGCTGATCATCATGCCGTTCTCGTCGGCCGCGGTCAGGTAGATCGTGCCGCCCTTGACCGGGTTGCCGGCCTTGAAGTCCTGCGCGCGCTTCATGTCGATGAGCTTCGCGCGGCTGGCGAGATAGGCGTCATCGAGCATCTGCTCGGTGGTGACCTCCATCGCCGAGCGTTCCGCCACGTAGCGGTAGACGTCGGCGAAGGCGAGCTTCATGGCCTCGATCTGCAGGTGCTGCGAATCGGCGCTGTCCACCTTGTGCGAGCGCAGGTCGAACTTGTCGAGGATGCCCAGTGCGATCAGCGCGGCGATGCCCTGCCCGTTGGGCGGGATCTCGTGCATGGTGTAGCCGCGGTAGTTCTTCGCGATCGGCGTCACCCACTCCGGCTTGAAAGAGGCGAAGTCCTGCACCGTGTGCGCACCGCCGTTGTCCTTGCTGAAGCGCGCAATGGCCTCGGCGATCTCGCCGCCGTAGAAGGCGGTGCCCTTGGTCTCGGCGATCAGGCGCAGCGCGCGCGCGGCGGCGGGAAACTGGAACAGCTCGCCGACCCTGGGCGCACGGCCCCAGGGCAGGAAGCTCTGCGCGAAGCCGGGCTGCGGGCCGAGTTCGGGCGTCGCCGCTTCCCACTTCTGCTGCACGACGATGGGCAGCAGGTAGCCGCGCTCGGCGATTTCGATGGCGGGCGCCAGCAGGTCGCTGAAGGGCAGCTTGCCGTAGCGCTCGGACAGCGCCACCCAGGTGGCGACCGCGCCCGGCACGCTGACGGAATCGATGCCGCGCTTGGGCGGCGTCTTCGCGTCGGCTCCGTACTTCTTGCGGAAGTACTCGGGCGTCCATCCGGCCGGCGCGGGGCCCGAGCCATTGATGCCCTGCAATTGCTTGCCGTCCCACAGGATCGCGAAGGCGTCGCTGCCCAGGCCGTTGCTGACCGGCTCGCAGATCGTCATGGCGGCGGCGGCGGCGATGGCCGCGTCGACCGCATTGCCGCCCTTCCACAGCATGCGCAGGCCGGCCTGCGCCGCCAGCGGATGCGACGTGGACACCGCATTGCGCGCGAACACCGGGATGCGCGTGCTCGGGTAGGGATTGTGGAAATCGAATTGCTTCATGGGCGGCTCACTCCGGGGAAATGTGGCGTTCGGTGATGATCTTCCTCCACTTCGCGCGGTCCTTCTCCAGCATCGCCGCGAATTGCTGCGGCGTGCCGCCGACCGGCTCGATGCCCAGGCGCGCGAGGCGCTCCTTGACGTCCGCCTCCTGCAGCGCCTGGTTGAGCGCCGTGTTCACGCGCTGCACCAGCTCGGGCGGCAGGCCCTTGGGACCGTACACGCCGAACCACGTCACCGATTCGAAGCCGGGAATGGTCTCGGAGATCGCCGGCAGGTTGGGCAGCAGCGGCGAGCGCTTGAGGCTGGTCATGCCCAGTGCGCGCAGCCGGCCTTCCTTCACGTGCGGCAGCGCGCTCGGCAGCGAGTCGAACAGCACGTCGACCTTGGCGCTCACCAGGTCGGGGATCGCCAGGGCCGTGCCCTTGTACGGGATGTGGACGAGGAACAGGCCGGCCTGCGCCTTGAAGTATTCGGCGGTGAGGTGCACCACGGTGCCGGGGCCGCTGCTCGCGTAGTTCAGCTTGCCGGGGTTCTTGCGGGCGTAGTCCACCCATTCCTTGATCGTCTTGGCGGGCGCGCTGTTGGGCACCAGCATGATGCTGGGCGCGTCGCCCACGTGCGCGATCGGCGTGAAGTCGTTGACCGCGTCGTAGGGCAGCTTGCCGCCGAAGCTGGGGCCGATGCTGTGCGTGCTGCTGGTGGCCAGCAGCAGCGTGTAGCCGTCCGGCTGGGCCTTGGCGACCACGTCGGAGCCGATGGCGCCTCCGGCGCCCGGCTTGTTGTCCACGATCACCGGCTGGCCCAGGCGCTCGCCCAGCTTCTGCGACACGGCGCGGGCGAAGATGTCGGTGGCGCCGCCCGCGGGGAAGGGAACGACCAGGCGGATCGGGCGCACGGGATAGCCCTGCGCCTGCGCGGAGGGCGCCAGCAGCGTCGAGGCGGCCAGCAGGAGGGAGGCGAACAGCTTCAGCATCATGGGGACCATGATAGGAACGGTCTCGCCAAAGCAAAAGCGAATAATCCTTTAGCCACGCTAAAGCATTGATTTAGGATCCGGGCATGAGCAGCATCCGCGTCCTGCGCACTTTCTCCGCCGTGGCGAGCGAGGGATCGTTCGCGGCGGCGGCCGCGCGGGTGGCGCTGACGCAGGCGGCGGTGGGCCAGCAGATGCGCGCGCTGGAAGGCGAGCTGCGCCGTCCCCTGTTCGAGCGCCAGGGCAAGGGGGTGGTGCTCAACGACGCCGGCCGCGAGCTGGTGCCGCAGGTGCGCAGATTGCTCGCCTTGTACGAACAGATGCTGGCGCCTTCCTCCGCGGCCGATGCGATGGCGGGCACCGTGCACCTGGGCGCGGTGGTCTCCGCCGTGCGGCCGCTGATCCAGGCGACGCTGGCACTCAAGGGCAGGCATGCGGCGCTCGACCTGCACGTGTCCGCCGCCAAGTCGATCGAGCTGATCGAACGCGTGCAGTCCGGTGAACTCGACGCGGCCATCGCGGTGCGCGAGCCCGGGGCGCGCCCGGAGCTGGTCTGGACCACCGTCTACGCGGAGCCCATGGTGCTGCTGGCGCCGCGCAAGCTGGAGAGCACCAGTCCTCGCGTCCTCCTGCAATCGCAGCCCTTCATCCGCTTCGACCCCACGCAGCACACCGGGCGGCTGGTGGAACGCACGCTGCGGCGCTTGCGCGTGAAACCGGCCGAACTGCTGGAGCTCAACGCCCTGGAAGGCATCGTGGAACTGGTGCGCTCGGGCCTGGGCGTCGCCGTGATGCCGCTGCTGCGTGGCGCGCGCTGGGCCAGCGACGCCAAGCTGCGCGTCATCGAGATCCCGGATGCGGAAGAGCGGCGCATTGCCTGGGTGCAACGCCGCGACTCCGACAAGGCCAGCGTCATCGCCGCCGTCGCCCGCGAGTTCGTGCCGTAGGCCGGCGAGTTCGTCGTAGGCTGGCGAGATCGTCCCGTAGGCTGGCGAGTGGATCCCGTAGGCTGGCGGTGAGCGCGCGCAGCGCCGAACCCCAGCTCTCCGCGCATCGCTGGGGTTCCTTCGTCACCCCAGCCTACGAACTCCGCGCCCCGGCCTCCTACACTTGGTCCATGAAAGACGCGGACATCGAACCCTTCTTCGCCACGCTGAAGGCGGCCAACCCCATGCCGGCCAGCGAGCTGGAGTACAGCACCGTGTTCGAGCTGCTGGCGGCCGTGCTGCTGTCGGCGCAGGCCACCGATGCCGGCGTGAACAAGGCGACGCGCCGCCTGTTCCACGTCGCCAGCACGCCGCAGGCGATCCTGGCGCTCGGGCAGGAAGGCCTCGAGGAGTACATCAAGACCATCGGCCTGTACCGCATGAAGGCCAGGCACCTGATCGAGACCTGCCGCATCCTGGTGGAGCGGCACGGCGGCCAGGTGCCGCGCGACCGCGAGGCGCTGGAGGCGTTGCCCGGCGTGGGCCGCAAGACGGCCAACGTGGTGCTCAACGTCGCTTTCGGCGAAGAGGCGATGGCGGTGGACACGCACATCTTTCGCGTCAGCAACCGCACCGGGCTGGCGCCGGGCAAGACCCCGCTGGAGGTGGAACAGCGCCTGATGGAGCGCGTGCCCAAGGCCTACCTGCAGGACGCGCACCACTGGCTCATCCTGCACGGGCGCTACGTGTGCGTCGCGCGCCTGCCCAGGTGCTGGGAATGCGCGGTGGCGCGCTGGTGCGACTACCGGCCGAAAACGCCGCCGCCCGCGCTGCGCGCCTGAGCCGCGCCTTCGCTGTCACAATGGATTGGACACATTGACGAGGCCGGCATGGACCAGGACGACAAGGAAATCAGGGAAACGCTCGACGTGCACAGGCAGAGCATCCAGGGGCTGGTGGACAACCAGCTGATGCTCGCCGCCCAGGTGCACGTGCTGCAGGCCGCGCTGGCCACCATGCTGCTGCACCACAACGACCGCGCGACGCTGCTGCGCACCTTCAAGGGCTACATGAAGATCTCCAAGGAGTCGACGCCGCAGCTGGCGCGGCACATGGAGGCGCTGGAAGGCGGGATGATGGCGCTGCTGGGACAGGGCACCGAGCCCGAGCAGGGCTGATCGCTTCACGCGGCGGGCTCCGCGCCTCGTAGGCTGGCGGTGAGCGCGCGCAGCGCCGAACCCCAGCCCTTCGCGCATCGCGCATCGCGCATCGCGCATCGCGCATCGCGCATCGCTGGGGTTCCTGCGTCACCCCAGCCTACCTGGCCTGCCCCGTAGGCTGGCGGTGAGCCCGCAGGCGAACCCCAGCATCCGCGAGGCTTCTACGCCGACCAGTCGCCGAAGACGAAGCGGTAGACGCGCGGCTTGTTCTCGCCCGGCCGCGTCAGTTCCAGCTGCAGTTCCTTGGGGCGCGGATGGACGGCGATGAACTTCAGCACGCCGGCGCGGTGCCGGGTGCCGTCGCGGTCGCCTTCCCAGGCCAGCGGCTTGACGCGGTGGCCGCCGCCCACCAGCACGAACTGGTCCAGCGGCTCGTCGCCCTTGAGCAGCCGGCCGCCCTGCGCGTCATAGGCGACCGCGAAGTCCCAGATGCTGGCTTCCTGGGCCAGCGTGCCCGGCGTGACGGCCACGGTCACGCCGTGCACCACGCTCTTCTGCGTCACGCTCGGCCAGGCGGCCACGCCCACCGAAATCAGCACCGCCAGGATGGCGGCAAACCTGCCATTGCCCATCCGCTTACGGTACTCCGCCGGAATGACGCGGACTTGACGGCGGTCAAATGACCCCCGTCAGGGCCGGGCCTCCAGCCCGCGCCAGCCGCCACCCAGGGACTGGACCAGCGCCACGGCGGACACCTGCCGGTCGATCTGGGCCTGCACCAGCGCCCGGCGCGCGGCCGCGGCGTTCTGCTGGGCCGTGATCACCTCGGTGTAGTTGACCTGGCCGGCCTGGTAGCGGTTCAGGACCTGCTGTTCCACCAGGTCTGCAGCCCGGCTCGCCTCCTGCCGCAGCGACTGCTGGGCCTGCAGCACCCGCAGCGCGACCAGCTGGTCCTCCACGTCCTGGAAGGCGGTCAGCACGGTCTGCCGGTAGCGCGCCGCCGACTGCTCCAGCGCCGCCTTCGACTGGTCGACGCGCGCGGTGGTGGCGCCGGCGTCGAACACCATCTGCGCCACCGACGCGCCCAGCGCCCATGCCAGGCTGGACGCGTTGAACAGGTCGCCGATGCCGGCCGCGGTCGAGCCGAGCGAGCCCGTGAGGTTGAAGCTGGGGTAGTAGCCCGCGCGGGCGACGCCGATGCGGGTGTTGGCCTGCTCCACCTGGCGCTCGGCCGCCGCGATGTCGGGACGGCGCTGCAGCAGCGTGCTGGGCACCACCGGCGGCACGGCCGGGATCTGCACGCTCCAGTTCGGGTCGAGCTGGATCGCGAAGTGGGCCGGCGCCTTGCCGACCAGCACCGCGACGGCGTGCTCGAAGGTCTGCCGCTGGCGCTCCACGCCCAGCAGGTCGGCCTGGCTGTTGGACAGCTGGCTCTCCGCCTGCAGCACGTCGGTGCGCGCGACGATGCCCGCCTCGTAGCGGTTGCGGGTGATCTGCACGCTGCGCTGGTAGCCGGCCACCGTCGCGGCCTGCAGCGCATAGGCGATGTCGGCCTGGCGCACGGCGAAGTAGTTGGCGGCCAGCTCGCCTTGCGCGGCGAGGCGCGCGGCGGCGAGGTCCGCTTCCGCGATCTGCTCGCCGGCGCGCGCGCCCTGCACGCCCAGCCGCAGCCGGCCGAACACGTCCGGCTCCCAGCTCGCGCCCATGCTGACCCGGTAGCTGCGCGTGGTCGGGCGGTCCGGCCCGCCGGTGCGGTTGGCGCCGGCGTCCAGGTTCACCTGCGGGAACAGCGCGGCGCGCTGCTCGCGGGTGACGGCACGCGCCTGGTCGTAGGCGGCGAGCGCGGCGGCGACGTTCTGGTTGGACACATCCACCTGCGCGGCGAGGCCGTTGAGCACCGGGTCGTCGAACAGCTCCCACCAGGGACCACGTTCCAGCGCATCGGCGGGCGCCGCGGCAACCCACGCGCCCTGCCCCTCCTTGAAGGCCACGGGCGTGTCGACGGCGGGCACCTCGTACTTCGGCTCGAGGTTGGCGCAGCCGGCCAGCACCAGGGCCGATGCAAGGAGGGACAGCAGGCGAAGCGGGACGGGACGCAGTTTCATTCGGTTCAGGGGGTTGGCAGGGGCTCGCCATGGCGCGAGAGCTGGCGTTCCAGCGGGCTGCGCCGGCGCAGCTTGTCCATCAGCAGGTACACCACCGGGGTGGTCAGCAGCGTGATCACCTGGCTGGCGACGAGCCCGCCGATGATGGCGATGCCCAGCGGCCGGCGCAGCTCGGCGCCCTCGCCGAAGCCGATGGCCAGCGGCAGCGCGCCCAGGATGGCGGCCATGGTGGTCATGAGGATGGGGCGGAAGCGCAGCAGGCAGGCCTCGCGCACCGCGTCGAAGGGCGACAGGCCGCGCGAGCGCTCGGCGTCGAGCGCGAAGTCGATGATCAGGATCGCGTTCTTCTTGACGATCCCGATCAGCAGGAACAGCCCGATCAGCGCCATGATGGAGAACTCCATGCGCGCCAGCAGCAGGGCCAGCACGGCGCCCACGCCCGCCGACGGCAGCGTGGACAGCACGGTGATCGGGTGCACCAGGCTTTCGTACAGCACGCCCAGCACGATGTAGATCACGACGATGGCGGCCAGGATCAGCAGAGGCTGGTTCTTGTTGGTTTCCTCGGCCTGGCGCGCCGTGCCCTGGAAGCTGCCGCGCACGTTGATCGGCATGCGGATCTCGTCCTGTGCCGCCCGCACCGCCGCCTGGCTGTCGGCCAGCGTGGCGCCTTCCGCCAGGTTGTACGAGATGGTGGTGGCGAGCTCCGCGTCCTGGTGGTTCACCGAGGTGGCGGTCGGCCGCTCGGAGAAATGCGCGATCGACGACAGCGGCACCATGGGGGTCGCCGCCGCACTGACCGCCTGCCCGGTGGAGGCATCGCGCAGCGAGGGATTGGCCGAGGTCGCCGCCGTCGTCGCGGTGGTGGTGCTCGCCGTCGCGGTGGTCGAGGTGCTCAGCGACGCCGCCAGGTCGGTCGGCGCGCCGGTGCTGCGCGCCGGCACGTACACGTCCTTCAGGGCCTCGGGGCTGCGGATGTAGCGCGGCGCGATCTGCATGATCACGCGGTACTGGTTGACCTCTTCGTAGATCGTCGCCACCTGGCGCTGGCCGAAGGCGTTGTACAGCGCGTTGTCCACGTCGCGCGAGCTGATGCCCAGGCGCGTCGCCGTCTGCCGGTCGACGTCGACGAAGGTCTCCACGCCGTTTTCCTGCTGGTCGGTGTCCACGTCCACCAGCGCGGGCTGGGCCTTCATCGCCTCGGCCAGGCGTTGCGCCCACAGCTTGAGGTCGGCCTCGTTGTCGCTCTTGAGCGTGTACTGGTAGGTGCTGTTGGACTGCCGCCCGCCCATGCGCAGGTCCTGCACCGGGTTCAGGAACAGGCTCACGCCCGTGACGCGCGCCAGCTGCGGGCGCAGCCGGGCGATCACGGCCTGCCCGCGCTCGGCGTCGCCGCCGCGCTTGAGGTTCACGAACATGAAGCCGCCGCCGGCGCGCGAGCCGCCGGTGAACGCCACCACCGTGTCCACCGCCGGGTCGTTGCGGATGATTTCCACCAGCTGCCGCAGCTTGTCCTGCATCGCCTGGAACGAGATGCTCTGGTCGGCGCGGATGCCGCCGTTGATCTGGCCCGTGTCCTGCTGCGGGAAGAAGCCCTTGGGGATGCGCACGAACAGGAAGGCGTTGAGCGCGATCACCAGCACCAGCATCAGCAGCACCAGCCAGCGGGCCGCCAGCGCCCAGTCCAGGCTGACCTCGTAGGACTTCTGCAGCCAGCCGAAGCCGCGTTCGGCCCAGCGCGAGAAGCGCCCCGGCCGGCGCTCGTGCGCGTCGCGCCGCAGCAGCCAGGCGCACATCATCGGCGTGGTGGTCAGCGAGATCAGCAGCGAGATCATCACCGCCGCCGACAGCGTCACCGCGAACTCGCGGAACAGCCGGCCCACCTGGCCGCCCATGAACAGCAGCGGGATGAACACGGCGATCAGCGACAGGCTGATCGACAGCACGGTGAAGCCGACCTCGCGCGCGCCGCGCAGCGCCGCCTGGAAGCGGTCCATGCCCGCCTCGATGTGGCGCGATGTGTTCTCCAGCACCACGATCGCGTCGTCCACCACGAAGCCGGTGGCCACCGTCAGCGCCATCAGCGACAGGTTGTTGAGCGAGAAGCCCAGCATCCACATCACGCCGAAGGTGCCCAGCAGCGACACGATGGTGGCGACCGCGGGGATGAAGGTCGCGCGCGCGCTGCGCAGGAACAGGCTCACCACCAGCACCACCAGCAGGATCGAGATGCCCAGCGTCACCTCCACCTCGTGCAGCGAGGCGCGGATCGAGTGCGTGCGGTCGGACGCCACCTCCAGGCCGATGTCCTTGGGCAGCGCTTCCTGGAGCGAGGGCAGCAGATTGCGCACCGCGTCCACCGTCTCGATCACGTTGGCGCCGGCCTGCAGCGTCACCAGCACGATCACGGCCGGCTTGCCGTTGAACAGGCCCATGGTGTTGATGTTCTCGACGCCGTCGCTGACCTCGGCCACGTCGGACAGCCGCACGGCGGCGCCCTCGCGCCAGGCCACCACCAGGCTGCGATAGTCGGACGCCGACTTGCCATTGTTGGCCATGCCGGTGCCGGTGTAGATCTGCAGCCGCTGGCCGTCGACGTTCACGTCGCCCTTGGGCCGGTTGGCGGTGCCGGCCTGCAGCGCCGCCCGCACGTCCTCCATGGCGATGCCGTAGCGGTTCAGCGCGAACGGGATCAGTTCCACCCGCACCGCCGGCTGCGAGCCGCCGCCCAGCTCCACGTCGCCGACGCCGGGCACCTGCGCGATCTTCTGCTGCACGATGTTGGACACCGCGTCGTAGATCTGGCCGGGCGAGCGCGAGGGCGAGGTCAGCGCCAGGATGATGACCGGCGCGGCCGAGGGGTTGGCCTTTCGGTAGGTCGGGTTGCTGCGCAGCGTGGCCGGCAGGTCGGTGCGCGAGGCGTTGATCGCCGCCTGCACCTCGCGCGCCGCCGCGTCGATGTTGCGGTTGATGTCGAACTGCAGCGTCACCCGCGAGCTGCCGGTGCCGCTGTTGGAGGTGATCTCGTTGACGCCCGCGATCGTGGCCAGCCGCCGCTCCAGCGGCGTCGCCACGCTGGTCGCCATGGTCTGCGGGCTGGCGCCGGGCAGGCTGGCCGAGACCGAGATCACGGGGAAGTCCACCTGCGGCAGCGAAGCCACCGGCAGCTTGAAGAAGGACGCGATGCCGGCCAGGGCGATCCAAGCCGTCAGCAGCACGGTGCCGACGGGCCGGCGGACGAAGGGGCCGGAGAGGTTCACTCCCTCACCCCTCCCTCTCCCGCAAGCGGGAGAGGGGGCCGATCACTCCCTCTCCCGCCTGCGGGAGAGGGTTGGGGTGAGGGCTGCTTCGAGCGCCACCGCCGCCCCAACCGGTCGAACCCCAGGTAGATCACCGGCGTGGTGAACAGCGTCAGCAGCTGGCTCACGATCAGCCCGCCGAAGATGGCCAGGCCCAGCGGCCGGCGCAGCTCGGCGCCGTCGCCCCAGCTGACCATCAGCGGGACGGCCGCGAACAGCGCCGCCAGCGTGGTCATGATGATCGGGCGGAAGCGCAGCAGCGCGGCCTGGTGGATCGCCTCGCGCGGCGACTTGCCCTGCTCGCGCTCGGCGTCCAGCGCGAAGTCGATCATCATGATCGCGTTCTTCTTGACGATCCCGATCAGCAGGATGATGCCGATGATGCCGATCACCCCCAGGTCGTTGCCGGTGACCATCAGCGCCAGCAGCGCGCCGACGCCGGCCGAGGGCAGCGTGGACAGGATCGTGAGCGGGTGCACGTAGCTTTCGTACAGCACGCCCAGCACGATGTAGACGCACACCACCGCCGCCAGGATCAGCCACAACTGGTTGGACAGCGAAGTCTCGTATGCCCCCGCCGCGCCCAGGAAGGTGGTGCTGACCGTCGCCGGCAGCTTCATCTCGTCGAGCACGCCGCGGATCACGTCGACGGCCGAGCCCAGCGCCACCCCGGGCGCCGTGTCGAAGCCGATGGTGGCCGCCGGGTACTGCGCGACGTGCACCACCTGCAGCGGCGCGCGCCGCTCGGTGATGCGCGCCACCGCCGTCAGCGGCGTCGCTTCGCCCGAGGTGCCGCGCAGCTGGATGGAATTCAGCGCGTTCGCATTCGCTTCCGGCCGCGCCTCCAGCACCACGCGGTACTGGTTGGTCTCGGTGAAGATCGTCGACACGATGCGCTGGCCGAAGGCGCTGTACAGCGCCTCGTTGATGGCCGCCGTGCTGATGCCCAGCCGGGCGGCGCTGTCCCGGTCCACGTCCACGAACATGGCCGCGCCCGAGGCGCCCGCGTCGGTGGTGACGTTGGCCAGGCGGCGCTCCTGGCGCAGGCGATCGACCACGCGCTGTGCCCAGTCGTTGACGGTGGCCGTGTCCGAGCCCTCCAGCGCCACGCGGTACTGCGTGGGCCCGGTCTCGGACTCGATGGTCAGGTCCTGCACCGGCTGCAGGTACAGGCGCACCCCCGGCACCCGCTGGCCGCGGTCGCGCAGGCGGTCCATCAGCGCCTGCTGGCTGCCGTGCCCGCCCTTGAGGTTCACCAGCATGCGGCCGGTGTGCAGCATGGTGTTGTTGGCGGCGTCGACGCCGACGAAGCTGGCGATCGACGCCACCGCCGAGTCCTGCAGCATGAAGCGGGCGACGTCCTGCTGCAGCTGCGCCATGCGCGGATAGGAGATCGACTGCGCCGCCTCCACCCGCACCTGCAGCTGGCCGGTGTCCTGGGTGGGGAACAGGCCCTTGGGGATCGCGATGTACAGCAGCACGGTGAACGCCAGCGTGCCCAGGGCCACCAGCAGCGTCAGCGTCTGCCGGCCCAGCACCCAGGTGAGCCCGCGGTCGTAGTGGTGGACCACGCGGTCGAAGCCGCGCTGGATCCGCCCGCCCAGGCCGCTTTCCGGCTCCGTGTGCGGCTTCAGCCAGCGCGCGGACATCATGGGCACCAGGGTCAGCGACACCACGGCGGAGATCAGGATGGTGATCGCCAGCGTCACCGCGAACTCGCGGAACAGGCGGCCGATCACGTCGCCCATGAACAGCAGCGGGATCAGCACCGCGACCAGCGACACTGTCAGCGAGATGATGGTGAAGCCGATCTCCGCCGCGCCCTTCAGCGCCGCCTCCATCGGCGGCAGGCCGTCCTCGATGTGGCGCGCGACGTTCTCGATCATGACGATGGCGTCGTCCACCACGAAGCCGGTGGCGATGGTCAACGCCATCAGCGACAGGTTGTTCAGGCTGTACCCCAGCAGGTACATCGCGGCGCAGGTGCCGACCAGCGAGATCGGCACGGCCAGGCTGGCGATCAGGGTGGCGCGCGGGCTGTGCAGGAAGGCGAAGATCACCAGCACCACCAGCAGCACGGCCAGCACCAGTTCGATCTCCACGTGCTCCACCGACGCGCGGATGCCGGTGGTGCGGTCCGACAGCACGTCCACCTGGATCGACTGCGGCAGTCCGGCGGTGAGTTCCGGCAGGCGCTGCTTGATCGCATCGACGGTGGCGATCACGTTGGCGCCGGGCTGGCGCTGCACGTTCAGGATGATCGCCGGCTGCAGGTTGGCCAGCGCCCCCAGCTTCACGTTCTCCGCGCTCTCGACGACCGAGGCCACGTCGCGCAGCCGCACCGGCGCGCCGTTGCGCACCGTGACGATCAGGTTGCCGTAGTCCTCGGCGGTGAGCAGCTGGTCGTTGGAGTTGATCGTGTACGACCGCGTGGGGCCGTCGATGCTGCCCTTGGCCGCGTTGGCGTTGGCCGAGCCTATGGTGGTGCGGATGGTGTCGAGCGTGAGCCCCATCGAGGCGAGCGCACGGTTGTCCGCCTGGATGCGCACGGCCGGGCGCTGGCCGCCGGACAGCGTCACCAGGCCGACGCCGGAGACCTGGCTGATCTTGAGCGCCAGGCGCGTATCGGCGATGTTGCGCACCTCGGTCAGCGGCAGCGAGCTGGAGGTGATCGCCAGCGTCAGCACCGGCGCGTCGGCCGGGTTCACCTTGGCGTACACGGGCGGCGCCGGCAGGTCGGCCGGCAGCAGCGAGCCGCCGGCGTTGATCGCGGCCTGCACCTGCTGTTCGGCGACGTCCAGCGGCAGCCCCAGGCCGAACTGCAGCGTGACGATGGAGACGCCGGCGGCGCTGGTCGAACCCATGCGCGACAGCCCCGGCATCTGCCCGAACTGCCGCTCCAGCGGCGCCGTGACGGTCTGCGCCATCACCTCCGGGCTGGCGCCGGGAAACAGCGTCTGCACCTGGATGGTCGGATAGTCCACCTGCGGCAGCGCCGACAGGGGCAGGAAGCGCAGGCCCACCAGCCCGGCGAGCACGATGGCCACCATCAGCAGCGAGGTGGCGACGGGCCGCAGGATGAAGGGACGGGACGGACTCATTGCGATGGGGCGGCTCCGCTGGCTGCCGCTCGCGCCGCGCGCCGCTGCTGACGCAGCGCCTCGCGCTCTTCCGGCGTGAGCTTCTCGAATGCGGCGGCGCGGGCGGCGCGTTCTTCGGGCGTGAGCTTGGCGAGGGCCGCGGCCCGCGCCGCGCGTTCCTCAGGACTCAGGCCGGCTTCGCGGCCGGCGGCGCCACCACCCGCGCCCATGCTGGCCGAGGCGCCGGCGAAGGGCGCGGTGGCTTCGCGCCGCGGCGCCGGTGCGCGCGCCGCGGAAGCGC